>JAGAOC010000069.1 GCA_017623935.1 Agathobacter sp.
AGCTGTCGCTTCTTCTTTCTTAGGCGATGCTTCTAATGGCTGGTCTATTGTCTTTACAGGTTCCTCTGCCACTGGTGCTTCCTTCTTTGGCACTTCTGCCACTGGTGCTTCCTTCTTTGGTTCTTCTGTCGCTTCTGCCGGTTTTGATACTTCTTCAATTTTCGGCATGGAAATTGGTGCAAAACTTTCATCAGCTAATTCTGCCGGGATCCAGATTTCACCAGAGTTTGCTGCTACTTTTACCTGAATATGTCCACCATTTACAGAAACTCTCTCACCTGTCAATGCTCCAATATATTCTGCGCTGTTTCCAGCCTGCAAGTTCATAACCACTTCGTTATCTGCATTATTAACTGTTGTTATCACAGATTTGCCATCTAAAGTTCTTGCATATGCAAAATGTGTGGTCTGAAGCAGAAGTTCTTTATAATCACCATAACATAATGCAGGTGTATTATGGCGAATCTTGCCAAGTGCAGCGATCAGTTTTGTACAAGGATTTGTTTCAATAGCATCCTTATAATCTTCATAATTTAATGCTGGTCTTAAGGAATCGTCAGAAGTACGTTCCTTACGTCCCTCAATGCCAAATTCGGAGCCATAATACAATGATGGAATTCCTGGTAAGGTATAAAGCATTACATGTACCGGCAGGAAATGCGCTTTATTACTTAACTTAGTATAAATACGCTCCACATCATGATTATCCACAAATGTATATAAATTTAATTTGTTTCCTACCATGTCATTGACATATTTGATAGTATGAGCCACTTCAAAATAATTATGGTCATTGTGACCGGAATACAATGCTTTATGAAGCATATAGTTTGTTACGGAATGAAGAGTTCCGTCGTTTGCCCAACGGGAATAATTGCCATGAATCACTTCTCCCATAAGCCAGAAGTCAGGTTTTACTTCATTTGCCACAACCCGAAATGCTTTCATATACTCAAAATCCATAACATCTGCAGCATCTAAACGAATACCATCAATATCAAATTCACTTACCCAAAAACGAATTACATCACAGATATAATCCTTTACAGCAGGATTATGCTGGTTAAGTTTAGCCAAAAGGTCATAACCCCCCCAGTTTTCATAGGAGAATCCATCATTAAAAGAATTATTTCCCCAGAAATTTACATTGCAGTACCAGTCTTTATATTGGGAATTTTCTCTATTTTGTTTTATATCCTGAAATGCAAAGAAATCACGACCAGTGTGATTAAACACTCCATCTAATATTACCCTAATTCCCTGCGAGTGACATTCTGCCACAAAATTCGTCAAATCTTCGTTTGTTCCAAGCCTGCTGTCTAACTTTTTATAATCTGTTGTTTCGTAGCCATGTCCCACAGATTCAAAAAGTGGTCCGATGTAAATCGCATTACATCCAATCTCCTTAATATGAGAGATCCATGGGAGTATTGTATTTAACCTGTGTACAGGTTCTCCATAAGAATTTTGTTTTGGTGCTCCAGTAAGCCCCAACGGATAAATATGATAGAAAATTGCCTCATCATACCACGCCATATTTCGTTCCTCCAGTTTCATAAAATATACTAGTCTATGTTATATTATACCAATAAACTGTCTTTCTGTCAGATAAATCTTAAAAAAAATGTAAATTAGTCCGGACAATATTCTCCAGCATATCCCATGAAATCAATTCGAATCTCTCTATCTTTTATAAATTTTCCAAAAGATGGACATAATTCGCATATAGCATCTTCAAAGTCATCATTGCTCATAATCTCATACAAATGTCTTTTATCAGAAAACCGATAGGAATTTTTTACTCCCGGTATATAAATATTGGCGATCCTGGTCATTGTGATCAAATTTGATAAAAACCGATCCGATAGTTTCACTCCTTCGAAGCAATAATCCTCTGCATTTTCATCATTGCTTCCTACCGTAATGAATCCTCTATCAAATAATTCATATAATAATTCTGAAATGTTTTCGATGTTTTCGTGCTCACTTTGATCATATAAATCCACAAAATAGATAAATGAATTCGTGCATACTCTAAGATATTCCTTATCTATAATTTCCACTTCCTGCACCGTCTTTGCATTCTCATACATTACTTGCAATTCCATAAGTTTTTCCAAAAGGATCTCAAATGCAGCGGAATATTGCAACAAATATCCTGCCTTTGCCTGATTGATATGATAAGCATATAGTTTGCGCATACCGGTAAAAAGACATGCCAACACAACAATGTGCTGTTCTAAGTTTTTTCTATCCATCCTTCCGCAAAGTGTTACGCCGGGAACATTATATGGATACATTTGATCGTCCATTGTGTTCCTATAATATTCTAGTTGAACGTTTCCATAAAAATCACTTAATTTACCATGATCCCACCTAAGTCTATTATCCTCTAAAAAATCAAACATAATTTCATCTTCACGTAATTTTCTTCCCATAATCATACCTCTTAACATTATTAATAAAAATCGTAGTCATAAGCATCATCATACTCACATCTATCACGAAACAGATTTCCATACCCATATGTCTTGTTCATAAGAATTTCTCTACTCGTCTCTTCACTGACTGTTTCTTTTTTTGCCCGAATCGAATAGAAACATGAAGAATCAGCTCCCCAGAATCCTTGCCCTTTTTCCAAGCATCTTTTTCTTAATTCATCAAAGTCAAAATTTCTTATATGCTGCACTTCTAACCTTGATTTAACATTGTCAAATTCTTCAATAGAAGTGCCGAGCATTTTTTCTACAACCTCTGTAATAATATATCTTTTCGCATCAGCCTCTTCTGAAACATCAATGCCGAGGCCTGCTAATTTATAATTTATGCTACCGTAAAAATTATCATCTAAATAGACATAAAATGACGTAGGAGCATAACCTTTCATTAACGGATCACTTCCTAAACCATCGTATTGAACAGGGCTCCCACCTCTAAACATAATAAAATCGACAAGTTTATTATCCTGCACAATATTCAGTAAACGCTTAATCCCAAACTGATTATATCGTTTAAAGATTTCCTTTGAATCAATAGCTTCAACCTCAAAATACTGCAACAATTTGATGGAAAGCGCTGCCATATCTTCTGAATACCCCATACTTCATACCCCTTATTTCAATCCTATGTGATTTATTATAGCAGTTATATTTATATTATCTAGACTTTTTGAACCATTTCCTAATGCCTATAAAAGAATGGGATTCTCCTCTAAAAACAAAAATAGGGAGGTACCTCCTGGTACCTCGCCTTCGATCAAATTATTTATTCTTCATTTCCTTTTACTGCATCAATTCGAGCCTGAGCTTCTGCAGTTCTCTTCTTTGCTTCTTCAATCTGCTTATCACGTTCTTCCTGCATCATTGCCTTACGTTTTTGAGGATCTCCCATTGCCTTAGCTTCTTCCCATTGTGCTTTGGATTCTGCTTTAACTGCTGCAAAATTCGCTTTATCTACTTCATGCTGTGCTCTTGCGCTTTTCTTCATATCCTCAAATGCTTTCTTAAAAAATTCTCCCATGGTTGTATTCTCCTTTTCTATTCTTAATTTATTTTTGTTTCTAATCTCTTTTATTTACTTTGTTTCTTCGCCTACTGATTTTTCATGATCTTATCACTGAGTTTCATGATCTGGTCAGCATATTTTTTCTTACGGGAAGAAAGAGTTTTCTTATAAATTGGATAGTTAATGATCGCCATTAACATTCCGATAATGCCAACGATGATACCTGGTGCCATCCCATCTTTAACACCGATGGAAGATCCGATATCGGTCATAACAAGGCTCATTCCGCTTCCCATGATAATGGCACTAACACTGCCGAAAACATAAGCAAATACATTCGCTGGACGCTTCACTTTTTTATCTAATTCCTTAAGTTCATCAAGTTCTGTGTGTTCTTTTTCTGTGTACTGTGTACGAATTTTCTGTACGAGAAATTCCTGATCATTTTTATTCATGTTCGTTACCTCTTTCTGTATTTGATGGTTACATCTTACTCAGAGGTTGTTTGCGTAGCTTTTACGAATTGTTTAAGTTTTGTTAAATCTTGCAAAAAACATGAGCCATGCGAAGTGCATGGCTCTAGGCAAATAATAAAGATTGCGCTCCGCGCAATCTTCGCGCGCAAGCGGTATTGCAAAGCAATAAACTTCTTCTCCGCGACACATATTCCACTTAGCGAGGTTCTTTCGAGCTTAGTGGAATAGCGTACAGAGTAGCTGCGCATAATTGACACGTAGTGTCTTTTGTTTACTAGGGAATTCCAGAGGAATTTCCTAGTAAATAAAAAAGGCTCTGATTCCTACCTTTCAATAGAAACCAGAGCCTATCGCTCTTGTAACAGCTTAACACATCTGTCTTTGATCCGCTGTGATCGTTGCTAAACAAGTGCCACCAGCACTTAGCAACCTGCTGTAAACATATTCAATATTACTATAATCCACTTACAAACTGAAAGTGAACAAAATCGCTGCGCGATGGCCTGCCAAGGCTGTGGCGCAGCGATTTTGTTCACTTAAAAGTTTTTTCCGCTCCCATCAAAACTCATATAACTTCCCCTCAAGAAAATCTTTTATCAATCCCACTAATTCCTCTTTTGAAATAGGATTCTCCTGTTGCGACCAAAATACTAACGTATAACTTAATGCTCCACTTAACAATGCTTGGGAATATGGAAGCTGTTTTCTTTTGTCCATCTTCACAAATCGGTTTGCAAAAAGCGATACACATTTTTCTATTTCATTTAAAATGATCATATCTAATTTATGTTCTAGCATTAGCTGAATTAGTTCATTCTCTTCTTCCAGAACAGCTTCAAAGGCACCTACGATCTGCTGAACGGAAATAGCCTCTGTATCTCTGAGTTTATCAAATTGTGCCTGATAACTTTTTTGCAGGCAACACCGTAGAATATCTTCTTTTTGCTCAAATATATTGTAAAACGTCTGCCTCGACAGATCTGCTTTTTTGCATATATCACGAATCGTGATCTGCTGATACTCTTTTTCTTTCATTAAATCTAATAAGCTATCTATGATCCATTGTTGTGACTGTAATGCAGTCGGATTATTTCCCTGATACATTGACATTTTCCTCCCTTTGTATAAGTTAAAGTCAAAACATTGACACCTGTCCAACCAGTGCTAAAATTATAGTATGAAATGTATTAAAAATCAACTTAGGAGGTTTTGCTATGTTACAAATGATCATCAATATTTTAATCGTTATTAGTGGCATATGTTGGTCTGCAGTTTACATTGATTCGATCCGTATAGGATTTAAGCAGAAAACATATTGTATGCCGTTATTTGCTCTTGGGTTAAACATTGCGTGGGAAGGAATCTATTCATACACAGACCTTTTTATTCGCCACAGCTATGGCGCACAGGCCTTTGCAAATGCTGCATGGTTTTTATTAGACATCTTTATTCTTACGACTTGGTTTAAATTTGCAAAAGATGAGATGCAAGGAGATGTTGAGAAGAAATATTTTGTTCCTTGGACGATTCTGGTATTAATTGCCTGCTTTGTACTTCAGATTCTCTTCATGGTGGAATTTGGTGATGTAGAAGGAGAAAAATACTCTGCATTTTTACAGAATATTGCCATGAGCATTACCTATCTTTATATGCTGAATAGTCGCAGATCAAGCAAAGGACAAAGCATGACCATTGCTATATGTAAATGCATCGGAACCTTAACTCCAACCATCTTTGGTACGATTGAAGGAAATACTTTTATTCTGGTTACCGGAATCATCTGCTTCATCTTTGATATCATTTATATTTTCTTCTTACATAAAGTTATTCAAAAAGAAAAATTAGCAGAAACGCAAACTGCTTAAAAAACGTAAAGGAGCTGCACACTAAGTAATTAGTGCGCAGCTTTTTTGATATTCAGGATCAGCTCTTCCTATATTTCTGTGGACTGCACTTCAACTTCTCCTGAAACCTCCGAATGAAATAACTCACATCACAAAATCCCGTTGCATGAGCAATTTCTGTTATATTCATGGTTGAGTTTTCTAAAAGTTGAATTGCTTTTGTTAATCTATATTCCAAAAGATATTCCGATATTGTTATATGCATGGTTTTCTTAAAATAACGGCAACATTCACTCCTGCTGATGGTAAGGTGTTCTGCCATATCAGATAAAGAAAATTTTTCTGTATAATGTTCGTGGATATAAGAGATCATATCTAATATTTTCTTTGTATTTTTTTGCACTTTATTATGATGTTCCAACGTTAAGATCTGATCATAAAAAGTGATCCAGATATCTTGTAAAGTTCTTTGTATCTTTAACTTGAAACCAGCTGTTTCATCTGGATAAGCTTCTTCGATTTTCTTTGCCATTTTAAAAATCTCACTCACCCACTCCTGCTCTTGTGAAAACGTAAAGAACGGAATCCCTGATTGCACAAAAGGCGCGTAATACTCGCAGTCAAAATAATTCCCCTTTTTCCCATATAAGATTTCCGGTTCAAAGATGAACGTAAAATAGATTGCAGATCTTTCCCCTGGTGAAGGCGTTACCGAATGAAGATGGAGTTATTGGCTGCGCTTTTACATAAACCTACTGTATTATTTTTAGATGAACCAACCATTGGTCTGGATATCATTGCCCAAAAGAAGATCCGGGATTTTCTAAAATATTACAACGAACAGGAAAAACTGACGGTAATGCTGACCAGTCACTATATGGAAGACATTGAAGCATTATGCCCACGTTCTATTGTCATAAGCCATGGGAAACTTGTTTATGATGGGAAAACAAATGAGATCAGCCCTGAACATATTCCTGTGGAAGAAGGAATTGCCAAACTGTATCAAAGTGGAAAGGATGAAGAAGATCATGCGTAAATATTTTCAGGTTTTTTCCCTAGGCTTTAAGAAAACTATGAGATATCCTGCAAATTTTTTTCTGGGATTGATCTCTATTATCGCTGTATTTTTCATGCACTTTTTCATGTGGAGGAGTTTGTATGCTTCTTCTAATGGCGACCCCATCTTTGGTTATGAATATTCAGAAATGATCTTATATATGGCGCTTTCAGGAATCATCGCCAGTGTGATCAGTTCCGGATTTGCCTGGGAGATCCACTCAGATATCAAAGAAGGCGGACTTGCACGGTATATCGCGCGTCCTGTTAATTATGCTGCGTATCAATTTTCCAGCTATATTGGCGAACGAACCGGGTACATTACTTTTTCTATTGTATTGATAGTTATTGTATATGTGATCGGTAATTTATCTGTTTTATCGGCAGAACATTTTATCCGTTTTTTGATCTTTCTTTTCGTACTAACGAATGCTTTTATCCTTAATTTTTTTATTTATTATGCAGTAAGTGGAATCGGATTCTGGATGCGTGAATCTACTGGGATCATTCATATTACAGGTATGTTAGGAACCATTATCAGCGGTGGCGTATTTCCCCTTGATATATTTTCAAAACCTATTCAAATGCTATTAAACGGACTTCCATTTTCTTATACTAACTATTTTTCTATTTCTGTCTTACTGGGAAAGATCAAAGGAATAGAATTATTGCATGGCATCCTTCTCCAATGGCTATGGATTGGAATATGTGCACTTTTAGCCAGGATAATCTGGTCACGAGGAATGAAGAAATATGCTGCAGTAGGAAATTAATGGCAGGTGCTAATGTTTATTGGCTCTTATACATTTCTAACGGGATTTGTGGACGCAGTATTTCTTCAAAATATCACCGCGTTTTCAGAATATGTATGGAAGGGAACCTAGGCACTTATCTTACCAAACCAATGAATCCCTTATTTATGATAACCACCCGAAAATTCGATCTGGGACTTGGTGTTCCAAACTTTATCGGCGGATCCGTAATGATCCTTTTGGCTTGGTCAAAATGTAATATTCCAGTGACTTTTTCCAACATTGCAGGATTCATCTTTTTCACCTTGATAGGCTGCCTATTATCTTATCCAATTATGTTTATTCCAACCATGCTGTCTTTCTGGCTGGTAAAAATGGATGCCCTGTCAGAGATAACCTGGGCAATCTGGGATATCAATAAAATGCCTATGATGATCTATACCCATCCGATCCGGATATTTGGAACATTTATTCTTCCCATCTTTACAGTAACTCATTGTGCCCCTATGTGGGTTATGGGAATCCTGCCAGTGTCACATATGATATACGCCATACTAGCAATCCCTTTATTTTACGGAATATTATTCCTTATGTGGAAAAAAGCTTTGAAACATTATTCAGGGGCAAGCTGTTAAGTGCTACAGGCACTTAGCAACTCGCCCCCAATATTATAACTCCTGCAGATTCACTGCATTATTTTTCTTATATAGAAGACCGGTCACACAAACAACTGCAACGCAGATCACTGCTTTCAAAAGCCCCGCATATGCTTCCTGTGCTACCAGAACTGGCACCATGCAGATCAGTATGATCACCAATCCTCCCAGTCCACCGATCATAGCAGAGGCGCTCTGCTTTACAATTACTACTTCATTTTCCCAATCAAAGACTGGCATTTTCAGGTTCACGGTAATTCCAAATATGCAAGAAAACAGGATCATGATAACCGGAACCACAAGTTGCCACAGAAGCTCTATCAGATCAGGCTTTAAGGCAATTGTAAGCAACACTTCCGCTACCAGATAAAACGGAAGGAACAGACTTAAGTTGAGCAGGATTTTGCTATCCAAGAGATCCTTTGTCTTAACAGGAAGACTTTTTACAATCCACCATTCTTTTCCTTCCATGGAAATAGAAGTACAGGTTGTGGTCATAATAGAAAAGATTCCTGCCAGAAGAAATGGAATCACACCCTTAATATTAAGTGGGATTCCCAGCCCTTGCTGGATCTGATCCACACCTACTCCCAGAACTGCTGCCGCAAATATAACCGCCATAATTGGTCCAATAATGGTATTCGTCACATAAATGCTGGATGAAAAATAGCGTTTGAATTCTCGCTTGTATAAGGCACTTAATACCGACTCTTTTTTCAAAGATTCCATTTGATAATCATGCTTTGCACTGGTGCTATATAAGCCCCTGCAGATTCCATGAAAATTCATCGATATGATCGCCATTGCAACAAGGAATACAAGTACGCCACCGACTACGCATAAAAGACAAGTTACAAAATTTCCCTCTAACATTGCATTTCCCATCCAGATTGCCGGCGGATAAATACTTTTGATCAGGGTAAGTACCACATCCGAAAGGCTTTGCAGCATCTCCACTGAGAAATCATCTTCTATCATCTTCATCTGAGACGTTCCCAACATGATTCCTCCAAATAGCAGAAGAGATAAGACAACACTTACCAGATTTTTATGCTTCATTCTAGAAGCGATCGCTGTGATCAAAGCCCCTAAAAAAGTCGCAATAGTAATCGGAATAAGAGGAACAAATACTGTCACGATAAATCCAATCAGATAAAAAGAAATCCCAGGTCTGATCATCACACCATACACTAAAATTCCCGGCAGCATGATCCCACAAACCAGTAAAAGATTCTCCACATACATCCGAACAAACCGGCTGATCACGATAGCAGTCTGAGATACTGGAAGAGAACATAGGATATCATAGGATTCTCTTTGAAAGATCACATTTCCAGCCTTAAAGATACCAAAAAACAAAATTAACAAACTGGATATCATAACCAAATATGCAGGCACCATTTCTGCTAATCCAAGAGCAATATATCCGTAAGCAGCCGCTCCCATATAAAAACAGATCATAACAGCTAAAACAGCATATACAACTGCTAATGCAAGTTTTCGTTTCTTTACCTTTTTATCTGTTGTGTGGCGAATAACATTGATCCCGTAGAGATTTTTCAGTTGAAGTTTGACCAGATTACTAATTTGCTTCATCACAAGCCACCTCCATAAAAATGGATTCCAGGGATTCACCCTGCTTTACAACTTCATCCATTTTTCCTGCGCGGATCAACACTCCATCTTTAATGATCGCAACCTTGTTACATAATTTTTCTGCCACATCCAGAACATGGGTAGAAAAGAAAATCGCTCCACCGGCTTCACAAAGTTCCCTCATCATATTTTTTAAAACTACTGTAGCCTTTGGATCCAGCCCCACAAAAGGCTCATCTAAGATCAACAATTTTGGCTCATGAACGAATGCAGAGATGATCGCTAATTTCTGCTTCATTCCATGGGAATAAGAAGAGATCAGATCTCCAAGAGACGCTGTGATCCCGAATGCATCTGCATATTTTTCAATGCGTCTTTCTCTATCCGCCACAGGCACTTCAAAAATATCTGCTATAAAATTCAGATACTGAATTCCCGTCAGATACTCATACAGATCCGGGTTGTCTGGAATATAAGCAAATTGCTGCTTACAAAGCAATGGATCCTCTTTTATGGAGACTCCATTGATCAAAATCTCTCCCTCATCAAATCCATGAATTCCAACTACGCATTTTAATGTAGTTGTTTTTCCTGCCCCATTATGACCAATGAAAGCATAAATATCACCTGCTTCAATGGTCAGGTTAATATCTGTAACGCCTTTATTACTTCCCTTATAATGTTTGGATAAATTTTTTATTGTCAGCATTTTAATCCCCTCTTTTTCATACGGTTTTCTGATATATTCAGTATAATAAATAGATCGATCACTTGACAATGGACTAAAAGATGACTGGGGCGAAGAAAAATCAACCCACGCGATACTTTTTATGCGAATACTATACATTCAAAATGTCTGAATACATTTTTTCCTTTAAGTTCAAGATATAATCTAAAGCACTTGCCACTTCCACACGATCACTTACAGATTTATCTCTCGTAGATATTTCAACGCTATTTTCTTTCAGATTTCTTGGGCTTACTATGATACGGATTGGAACTCCTAACAGGTCTGCGTCTGCAAACATCTGACCAGCTCGTACTCCATCCCTATCATCATAGATTACCTCTACATTATGTTTCTTTAATTCTTCATATAGATCATCTGCTACTTTTTTGGACTGCTCATCATCTGGACGGATACAGCATAAATGAACTTCCCAAGGCGCAATAGAAATAGGCCAGATTGGACCATATTCATCATGTTTTGCTTCACATACAGAAGCCGCAAGACGTCCGATTCCAATTCCATAACATCCCATAATTGGATTGTGGGTTGCACCATCTTTATCTACATATTGCATATTCATGCTCTTTGTATATTTGGTTCCAAGCTGGAAAATATTTCCTACTTCAATTCCTCTTTTTATGGTTAAAGCTGGTTTTCCACAGCATGGGCAGATACCGCCATCTTTTACCTTAGCAATATCCACATAGGTTACATTTTCCAGGTCTCTTTCTAAGTTCAAGCCCACATAATGGAAGCCCTCTTTATTTGCACCTGCCACCATGCTATCAATTCCTTTTAAGGAATTATCGCAATAGAAACTTACCTGATCTGAAATGCCATAAGGTCCGATATATCCTGCCACCAATGGCGAATCTGCTGTGATTTCAGCCGGATGGATCTCTTCTCCTACCAAGTTTCTAAGTTTTGTTTCGTTTACTTCATAATCACCTCTTACAAAAGCCACCACAAATGCATCATCTGCATTTTTCTGATAGACAACTGCTTTACAAGAAGATTCCACATCACTCTTTAAAAAGCTGCATACATCTTCAATGGTCTTGCAGTCCGGTGTTTCGATACACTCAAGAGCTGCCAGGTTATTAGAAGAAATATTTTCAACGATATTTTCAGCTGCTTCCATATTTGCCCGATAATCACACTCTGAGCATAATACGATAGAATCCTCTCCCACTTCGTTTAAGAGCATATATTCATGAGAGATATTTCCGCCCATCATTCCGGAATCAGATGCAACGGTTACCACTTCAGGGATTCCTACTCTCTGGAAAATTCGATTGTAAGCATCGTAACATTTTGCGTAATACTGCTCTAAATCTTCCTGGGAGGTATGGAAAGAATAAGCGTCCTTCATGGTAAACTCACGAACACGGATCATACCTGCTCTTGGACGAGCTTCATCTCTGAACTTTCTCTGAATCTGATAGATCATAAATGGGTACTGCTGATAAGACTGTCCATATTCTCTTACCAGATGAACGGCTGCTTCTTCATGGGTCATTCCTAACACCATTTTAGATTTACTTCTATCTTGAAAACGAACTAATTCATTTCCAATGCTGTCATATCGCCCTGACTCCTGCCAAAGTTCCGCTGGCATAACTACTGGAAATAATACTTCCTGTCCGTCAATTCGATTCATTTCTTCTCGAATGATATTTTCTATCTTTGCTGTGATCCTATGCAGCACCGGATACTCAGAAAAAATACCATTGCCAACATATTTCATATAACCGCCTCGCACCATTAATGCATGACTGTCGATAACGCAATCTGCTGGTCTTTCTTTAAATCTTAATCCTACTAAATTTTTGAGTTTCATTGAGTTCTCCTTTCGCTTAAATAAACCTATTCTTTACGCGAGTTACAAGCCATTGACAGGTCGTGCCTTTCGCCTACTAAAAAATTTCAAGAGAATTTCTTAGTAAATAAAAAAGATTGCGCTCCGCGCAATCTTCGCGCGCGAGCGGTATTGCGAAGCAATAAACTTCTTCTCCGCGAGCTGCGCATTATTTGCACGTAGTGCATTTTTATGATATAGGAAATAGTCCAAAATGGACTACTTTCCTATATCATAAAAAACGTCCTAAGTATACTTAAATACTTAGGACGAATTAAATCCGCGTTACCACCTAAATTCAGATTCTTATCTGCACTCATTGCAAGCTATCACTCACATGTCTCTGATAACGGTGACCTCCGGCAGAAGTTTCCGATCACTGATCAGCTTTCTCTCCTGCTGCTCCTAGACTGGTTCAATATCCGAAATTCCAAAAGTCTCGCACCAACCGACTCTTCTCTGATGGTTCAAAATATCTACTATTTCTAATCAAAGCATTTGCATCAGTTTAGCACAAATTATTTTTATTGTCTAGGCTAAATCTCCGCCTGCTTTATGCTTTTCGCACCATGACGCCGTTTTTCACATACCAACGGGCTCCGCCGTATGTAGTATATCCAGTGTACTTCCAATTCAGCACACCTTTCTGCACATAATACCAGCTTCCGTTGTATTTACATAATCCGGTATATTTCCAATTCAGGACACCTTTTTGCACATAGTACCAGCTTCCATTGTACTTACACAAACCGGTATACTTCCAGTTTAATACTCCATTTTGCACATAAAACCAACTTCCGTTATATTTACATAAACCGGTGTATTTCCAGTTCAGTACTCCATTCTGCACATAAAACCAGCTTCCATTGTATTTACACAGTCCGGTATATTTCCAATTCAACATACCATTCTGCACATAAAACCAACTTCCATTATATTTGCACAATCCGGTATAACTGAAATCTAAAGTTCCTCCATCTATATACCACCAATTTCCGTTGTACTTACAAAGTCCGGTATAGTAGCTTATATATCCATTCTGATAATAGTGCCATGTTCCGTTATTCTCTTTGAATAGTCCGTTCTTCTTCGTCACACGGATCCCACAAGTTGCAACTACGCCGCTTCCATCTGCCGCCGTAGCCTTGATCGTCGTTGTACCCTCTGATTGCGCGGTAACGAGACCGGTATTATCTACCCATGCAACTGAATGGTCAGAGGAAGTCCATACTAACCCCTGATCTTCTGCATTTGATGGATATACAGTTGCACTTAACTGTAATTGTTCAAAAACAAACACTTCTGCAGAAGATTTATTCAAAGTGATCTTTGTTACTCGAATCGTTTCTTTTACCGTCACTGTCATAGATTCTTTTTTCCCACCACAGGTTGCGGTGATCACGGCTTCTCCTTTTCCAGTGGCAGTTATCTTTCCATTGCTGTCTACCGTTGCTACAGAGGCATTACTTGTCGACCAGCTTATCTGGTAGTTTGCCCAGGTGCTGTCATATAGATTTCTATATAAGTATGTTTGATATGTTTCTCCTTTTTCCAAAGCCACTCTCTTATCGGATAAACGGATCGGATTTACTTTACTTAAAGGTAATGTGGTTATGCCGTCTTCTGCTAAAAGGGATTCTGCAGCACTTCCTTCCGGTGCATAATAAGTTGCATTTGTAGCAATACCGGTCAGCCCGCAGATATTGGTATCTTCTCCGAGGATAATGATCTCACTTAAATTTGTGCAATTCTCAAACGCGAAGCCAGCTACCCATTCAACATTTTCCGGTATATAGATTCTTTTTAAAGCCGTACAATAATTAAATGCATTGTCACCAATATCACAAGCGGATCCTGTTGGGAGGATCACTTCTTCCAAACTAGAACAATCCTGAAAAACCCGCTGTTCAAGATAAACTAAGTTTGCCGGCATTTTTACGCGAACAAGGGATGAACAGCATGCAAATGCAAATGATCGTATACTTTCTACAGAATCCGGGATCTCAAGAGATGTCAGCTTGGTACAATCTAAAAATGCATCCACTCCAATCTCTGTTACTGTAGAAGGAATCTCCACACTGCTCCTTCCTGCTGGGACCATATAGAGGGTTGTTCCGTCGAGACTATATATGATTCCATCCACACTCTTATAGACAGTATTTCCTTCTTTTACGGTATATCGTTCTAAGGTTCGTATCCTAAGAAAGCCCGAAAAAGCACTTGGGTCAATATACGTAACGCTGGCAGGAAATACTACCTCTTTTAACCCTGAAGGGCTTCCTCCCATATCTTCAATCTGAGTTACCTTATATCCATCTAAAGTGTCTGGAATCGTTAAAACCTCCGGGACATTTTCACTATCCCAGTTATACCATGTGATCTTTGCGGTTTTGTCCTCTAATAACTGATATTCATATTTACCGCAGGTATAGGTTGTATCATCGGGATACCAGTATTCACTTTCTTTTACAAAGGAATCCACATCCACATAATAAGAAGCTCCAGATTTATAAGTAGAAAATGATCCGTCTTCTTCTCCTATGGCGTTGCCTTCTGCATCCAGCAGCTGCGCCTGATAATTTCCAATTACTTCTCCTGTAAATTCCAAAGCTTTAAACAGCACTATTTCTTCTACAACATCTCCTATGGCAGATCCATCCGGTATATTATAACCCATGTTTTCCCTTATCTCTGAAACATTGGTAAGAGCTCCTCCGAAAGTAATACCTATATATTTCATTCTATCAACACTGCCAGTTCTCTGTATGTACAGCCTCAGATGATCCGTTGTCTCGGAAACTAATTCTCCAATATAAAGCTCCGTATCTGCATCTACAGAAAGATTAACATTAGAATAGATTCCTTGATAGGTAAGTTTTCCAATATGAACAGTCTGACTGTCTGTTCCACCTTTCCAGGTCTCACCTATGAAAAGAGAATTTCCTCCAACTAAAATAACCTCATTTATATGATAGGTTTGGTCAATACCGGATAATTCCACAAATCCATCTGTAACTAATAAAGTATCAATATCCAGACTTCCATCAAAAAAAACAGACATAGAGGATCCCACACATTTTTCCACCACGGATCCTGTATCTCCTATGACATTTCCGGATCGAATCTGAACATTATTCTTTAATACCAGCTTATTACTTTGAATATCAATCTCTGAACTATAAACATTAGGTCCATCCAGAATCAGATCACTATTTATAGTCTGCTTACCATAAGCATACAATCCAAAGATTCCATTTTCGCTTTTTATTTCTAGGCTCTTTACCTTAGGCCAGCTGTAATCTTCATCTACAAGGCACGCTGTAATATCCGAATCCATAATTACCAGATATTCTCCATCTTCCTCCGTCATTTGGGCAAATGCAGACATCATGTCACTATACCAACCTACCAGCTCGTCTCCTTCGTACAGTGCAAATGGCGTTGCTGCATAAGACTGATCCGGCCGGATCAAGATACAGCCTACAAACAGTACTAGCATCATTAGTGCTTTTCTTAGATTTTTACTCATAGTTTTTCCCCGTATCCAATACATTTATATATTTAATTTACATTAGGATCTGTGCTTCGTCAATGAAAACCCAATCCAATGATTTATTACGGGGCAATAATCTAATTTTTATGCATGTGCTAAAGAAGGAATTCTAAGCTTCTCTTCTTCCACAACTTTCATGCCTTCACCCTTAATAAAATAGGTGCAATCTTCTTCATGCCATTCAATGACTTCATAACCTGTAGTTTCTGCCGGTGCGAAGCCCAATGTCACTTCTTTTATGGCAGTTCCAAAGAGCTTGATCACGACCTCCAGATCTGTGATCGTACTAGAAAATACATTATGGATACAGACATTTTTTTCTTCCACATCTGCAATGATATAAGTGTCTGTATCCTTATGGTAATATACACTTTCCTGCATAAATCCTGTGATATAAAACATGATAAGATTTCCATTACCCACCATATCACATTTTCCATGAAAAACATTTCGATCCATCCCATCCAATAACTTTTTCCATGCATCCGGATTATCCATGATCACCTGTTCTAACTGGTTCTCTCCCTGGTTGGACACTTTCTTAGAATACTGATATTCCTTGGATTTCTGGAACCCAAATTTCGGATAATAGTCAAGAACACCATCATTTCCAAACAGATAGATCCCATCTACTTTTCCAGCGTAATCCTGCTCAATCTGTTCCATGATGATTCGGCTCAATCCCCGATTCCTATACTGCTCATCCGTCATAACTGTTCCCAACTGGAGAAAATGTTTCACTTCCCCATCCACTAACATATCTGTCTTATTTACAGAAACATTTGAAACTACTTTTCCATCGATCACAATAGAATATGGGTTATAATTGTCCCCCCAAAAACCATTCTGATACCAATTCTCAAAATTGAAACCAAATGTCTTTTCTACTAATTCATTAAAACTCTTTCTTAAAGAATCGTTATTTCGATAATCTTTCTCAACCTGATACATTTTCTACTTCTCCTTCGTTCTATTTTAATCTTATGTTTTATTACTGATCTTACTGTGACTTGCTAAGCTTACATTTCATGGCTGATCTGTCGCTGTATTACAATGATTATCATAACACCTCGTCTACCTGTAAGCCAGCTCATGGTTTTTTCTAAAAAAGATTGCTCCTACAAAAATGAGCTGATACCTCTGTACCAGCTCATCTGTTTATCTTCTTTTATCTCTTATAATACGCTGTATGCTCTTTTCGGATAAATAATACCGCACCGCCAACTCTGATACTTTCATGCCTAGCTGATGATCAGAATAGATCTTCTGATTTCTCTCCTGTAATTCCTGTCTGGTCTTAGTACCAGTTCCCCATTCCTGACGATTCTCAGTCTTTCGTGGAATATAAATATTCTGTCCATCCACATACTGTTGTATTAATTCGATCACTTCCATCGGCAGAATCTCTTCTGCTTTTATATAGCCCATGTTTGCCTCCTAAATTCATATTTTGCTTTTAGGAATAGCATTGGCTATAACAACTATATTCGATTGCAATAGCCAGTGCTATGCAAACATAACATATCTTTTCATATAAAAATTCCCCTTCCAATTTTTTCTTTTATCCTAGCACCATTATTTATAAATGGCAAGTGTATTTTCACCCATGTCTCCTACTTCCTAGTCCATAAATCTAACTGCGTGTTACCATAGCTTTTTTCCATAAAAATTGATATGATAACACCAAGAGGTGATCATTCCATGACAAATACTTATACGTTTAAAAGTCCAATCGGGCCACTGCGCATTTCCGAAGAAAATAATAAACTTACCCATTTGTATGTGATACAAAATGAATGTGACCTAACCTTGTCACATCCACATGAATTTCATTCTGATTTCTTATATGAAGCATACACACAGGTCAACGAATATTTTGCGGGCAAAAGACAAAATTTCAACCTGCCTACCAGCTTTCACGGAACTGCCTTTCAACAACAGGTCTGGCGCGAACTTCAGAAGATTCCTTACGGCGAGACCAGAAGCTATCAGGATATTGCCATTGGCATCGGCAATCCTAAAGCAGTCCGCGCCGTTGGACAGGCAAATAATAAGAACTCCATCCTGATCGTGGTTCCCTGCCATAGAGTTATCCATAAAAATGGAGATATCACTGGCTTTGGCTGCGGTATGGATGTAAAAAAATATCTACTGGATCTGGAGAAAAATAAAATGAACCTTTTTTAGAAACTACAAATCCTCTCCACCAATGCCTGAATATGAATTTTCATGGTATCCAGACATGGCACCGGGCTTACTTCATCATTCAATAAGAGCGGAAGCTCCGTGCAGCCTAAAATGACTGCTTCAATGCCGGATTCTTCCTGCATACGTGCGATGATCTTTTGGAAAGATCGTAAGGTTTCCTCTTTTACGATTCCAAGCTCTAATTCCGAAGAGATTTTTTCATTGATGAGTTCCATTTCTTCCGAGGTTGGAGTGATGATCTCAATACCACTACGAGTAAATGGTTCCTTGAAAAAATCGCCAGTCATAGTAAAAATCGTACCTAACAATCCCAGTTTTCGCTTATTTAGACGAAGCGCTTCATCCTTGGTAGCTTCCACAATACTGACCAATGGAACGGAGGATCTTTCTTGAAGTCTGTCAAAAACAATATGTGGTGTATTGGCACTTAAAGCCACAAAGTCCGCGCCACTCTTTATAAGATTGTTAATGGCACACATCAGATAATCCGTTAATTCTTCGTATTTTTCTTCCCCACAAAGCCGGAGCACATCAAATACATTCACACTTTCAATGGTAAAGTTCGGAAAAAAATCTCCTCCAACTTTCTGCTGCACTTCATAAACAATATCATGATAATATGGGATGGTTGACTCCGGTCCCATACCTCCAACTAATCCTAATTTTTTCATACTTACATTACTCCTTTTTCATTTCTCGAAACGGGATCACCGGTAGCGGTTCTTCCGAATGTTCTCCAATATGTTTTTCCATCCAGACCATATTGTACCAACGGTTAAACTTATAACCGCATTTGTGAAATTCCCCTATCAACTCATACCCTAAATGCTGGTGGAACTCCACGCTGTTCTTTGTCAAATATTCATCCTCAACCTCAGGATAAGCAATGCAGGCATTTAAGTTTAAAATATTTTGGAGTTTTAAGATTCGTTCCAACTCCTGATATAAGACTTTTCCTATCCCTGAATTTCGTTTACCCTTTTTTACATAAATGGAAGTCTCTACACCCCACTGATAAGCCGCTCTGGAATGAAAAGAACTGGCATAGGCATAGCCCACGATCTCCCCATTATTTTCTGCTACTAAATATGGATATTTCTCTAAAACCTGTTCTATTCTCTTTTTAAATTCATCTTCAGAAGGCACTTCATATTCAAAGGTAATTGCCGTATTTTTCACATATGGCGCATATATTTCCAGTAGCTCTTTCGCGTCTTCCGGCGTTGCAGTTCTAATTATGATCTCGTTCATGTTTATTCTCCAAACTCTTCCCTTGTAATTGAGCAGACTACCAGATTTCTTCTTTCTCCAGTATCCCTTTCGATCCTTCTATCCCGCAGCACTCCATCGGTCTTAAAACCTAAGCGTTGCAATAATTTTCCGGACGGCACATTTTCCTCATTATACTTTGCTTCCACCATATATAAATTCCGTTCCTCAAATGAGTAACGCAAAATAGCAGAAACTGCTTCCGTTGCATATCCCTTATGCCAAAAATTTTCACCGATGGTGTATCCAAGCTCGCCGATTCCTAAGAACTCATAAGGGATATCTAATGTAACATAACCAATAGGTCTATGAGAGATTTTTTCCTCAAGTACCCATACATTTGGATTCCCCACAAAAGAAGAGATCAAATTCTGCATTTCCTCTATGGATTGCATTGGAAACATAACTAAATATTTTCCCAGACTCTGATCCTGTCCCCAATTTTCAAAGCATCCTTCTACATCACTCATTTGAAAATTTCGGATCATTAAACGTTCTGTTTCCACACCTTCATCCTCCTGCATTTCCTAACATCTGAGACTAATATAACACAAACTCCTTTCCCACACCACAAGCAAAACTTATTATCCCATCAACTTATTATTTCATCCGGTTCCAAATCTCTCCCTTTTATGTTACAATTGCTCTGTCGAAAAATAAATCAAGGAGTACCCTTTATGAAATATATTCGAGATAACTACTCAGTACAGTTGAAATAAGCTGTTAGCAGATTGTGCTGAGGAAATAAAACTTGCTGGCAGTCACAACTGTACTGATTTCCATCTATCAAAATGAAATCAAAGAAGGAGTACAGTTATGCAGTACATAAAAGAAATATTAAAAAATAACAAGAGACTAGTTCTAATCTATCTGGCTATGGGAATCTTCAATGCCTTTATGTCTAATTTTAAGGCAGACTTTTTTCAGAAGGTCATTGACGGATTAACAGCTCGATCCATTACCCTATATGAAATCCTTGCATATGGGATCGTTCTTTTTATCAACTTTGGAATGAACTATCTGGATGAATATCCATCGAAGAAGTTAGAAAATGGTATCTACTTGGATTTCAAGTTATTAGCCCTTGGAAAAATAAGCAAGATCAGTTATTCAGAGTATCAGAAGATAGGAACTGGAAAACTAGTGCAGCAGATTGAAAATGGAGCTAACGCCGGAAAAAACGTAACCTACGATTTCTGGTTCACTATGATCCGCAACCTGATCCCTACGGTTCTTTTCAGTATTTATTTTATCTGGAAGATCAATCGAACCATCACCTATTGCCTGATGGCAGGATATCTTTTGATCTTTCTCATCACGAACTTACTTCTGAAAGGATTGTATCAGATCAAAGAAAAGATCTTAAACAGTGAAGAAGAACTGAATCATTTTCTAGTTCGCGGTTTTATGGAAATGCTGGTCTTTCGCATGAACCACCAGTTTCCAAATGAGATCAAAAAAGCCACAAGTGCCAAAAAGATCATTGTTTCTTCTAAAGTAAAAATGAACATGATCCATGAGGCCTTTTTCACGATCTTCGCACTATTGGTAGGCTGTCTGGATATCGGTGTCTTAATCTATGCTTGGAAAACTTGTAGTCTGTCTGTAGGTTCTGTGGTTGCTTTGATCGTGCTGATCGACAACGCTTACACCCCGATTGCCATATTTAATGTGATCTATGTACAATACAGATTAAACAGATCCGCATGGAACAGATTCGTGGATTTCTTAGAGTTAGAAAATGATGTGCAGCTACAGAACGGCATTTCCTTTCACTCCTTTTCTAAGGAAATTGCAATTAAGAATTTATCCTTTTCCTATGAGGGCAGACAGATTTTCGACCATCTGAACCTCACGATCCACAAAGGAGAAAAAGTTGCTTTTGTGGGAGAGTCCGGTTCTGGAAAATCCACTCTTATTAAATTGTTGGCAGGATTGTTAAAATATGAGCATGGAGATATCTTTTTTGATGATACTCCCCTAAAGGAGATCTCTCTAGAATCCTTCTATGAGAAAATCTCTTATTTTCCACAGGATGCCTGCGTGTTTGATGGAACCATTAGAGAGAACATCGTATTTGACGGCTTTACCAGAGAGGATACCGGGTCTAACGGCTCTACCAGAGAGGATACCGGGTTTGACACCAGTTCCGCGGATCAAAAGATCTATGAAAGCCTTGAAAACACCCAGCTGCTCTCTTTGGTCAATTCTTTAGAAGAAGGACTAGATACTAGAATCGGCGAAAAAGGTACTTGTTTTTCCGGCGGTGAAAAACAGCGACTTGCTCTGTCCCGACTATGGTTCAAAAATTCTGACCTGGTCATATTGGATGAGTCCACATCAGCTTTGGATAACTTAACCGAGAACATTGTCATGAAAAATGTGATGAAGCAACTGGCTCATTCTACGGTGATTGCCATTGCCCACCGTCTTACTTCCATCACAGAATTTGATCGGATCCTGGTATTCCAAAATGGCTCCATTGTCGGAGATGGAACCTTTGAAGAATTACTAATAGATAATGAATATTTCGCGACCTTATACAACAAAGAGTTTTCTTAACCTAAAAGGTGCTGGCAGATAAACCAAACAAGTTCATCTGCCAGCACCTTTTTTCCATACAAGAGGAAGGACACGTATATTGATATTTTACAATCTGCTAAATACTTCTGTCTCCCGTTTCAGATCGGAAGCAATGGACTGGTTGTCGTCCATATGAGTTGCAATATTTTCCATGTCTCGCAGTAACAGCTGGGTGCTCTCTGCGGCATTTCCAATACCATTTACACCTTCTTCGATAGCTCGAGCGATGGTATCAATAGATCCTGCAATTTCCTGAGTGGAATTCTGCAAATTATTCATTCGATTTGAGAAATCTTCCATAGAACTTTCGATGTAGGTCGCCTTAGTTCTATATTCGGTTCCACTCTCAGCAAAATCTTCAAAACACGGAAGGATCGTTCCGTTCATATAAGCAACTAATTCGTTCGCATTAGATGCCAAGTTATTTACAGCCTGAGTTACAATATTATTGATAGTCTGAATGTGATTAGCAGCTTCCTGGCTGGCGGTTGCAAGCTGACTGATCTCTGCTGCAACAACCGCAAATCCTCTTCCTGCTTCTCCGGCTCTTGCTGCCTCAATAGAAGCATTTAAAGATAACAGGTTTGTCTGGCTGGCAATACTTAAAATATCTTCTGTCAGGCTGTTTACCTGATTTACACTACGGCTTTCTTCAATGGCTTTTTCTAAGACGCCAATGATCTCATGCATCTTGCGGTCTGTATTATCCCGATTCTGACGAGCTTCTCTCTCCATAGTATCTGCATGCTGCTTCATCTCAAGGGTATAGCTTCTGATCTCAGAAGTCTGGTCTGCCATAATATTTACTTCATTTCGAACTTCATCTGCACTTGTATTGATAACTGCTGCATTAGCAGACATTTCTTCCATGGTAGCAGATAACTCCTGGGTCATAGCGGACAGATCTGCAACACTGTTATTAGAAGTGATCACACTGTCACGTACATCCGTAACAACTTCATCCATTTTCTGAGAGTTATAAGTGATTACCTTAAAGATATCCTGTAATTTCTCCATAAATACATTGATACCGCTTCCAACTGCAGCAACTTCTCGGTTAGATAAAATAGTTACTCGCTGTGTCAGATCTCCCTGACGATGATCGATACCTGAGATAATAGCATTGATCTCTTTCTGAGTCTTGCCTAATGGCTGAATTACCAGTTTTAATACACTTAAAAGAGCAAAGATCAATGCAAAAACACTGATAACAATAACTACTCCACTTAAGAGCAACGCCTGTTTATAAAGAGCAGTCTGCTGTTCTCCTAAAGAAGCTGCCTGAGCCTGCATCTCCAGTGACATACTGTCAATACAATTCTGCATTTCGTTAGAATATGTGGAGATTGCTCCGTTTGCCAGAGCATAGGCATCTGCATTATTTCCATTAGCACTATACGCCATTAAGTTAGCCAATTCCCATTTCAAGCCCTCATACTGCTCCAAAAGTGCCTGATAATTACTTTCCTGCTCTTCGGTTATGTACACTTTAAAATCTGCCAAATGCTGATCTAAGGTAGCTTCCTGTGCATTGATGGTATCCACAAGAGAAATCATCGTATCCAGATCTGTAGCAACAATATGAGACAGACCAAGCTGGTGGATCAACTGAGTCTCTTTCTGGATCTCACTTAAACTTGAAATTCCCTCCATACACTCATCTGCGATCTTAGTAGCATTTTTATTTACACCCTGAATACTTAAAACAGAAACCACATTCGATAAAATACAAACGATTCCGAGAATAAACACAGGAAGTAAAATGATAAGTTTCGTACTGATTTTCTTTTTCTTCTTTTTCATATCGTCTACTCCTCCAATTAATTGACCGTCGAAGCGGTAATTCCGGCAACTAACGTATCAATGATCTCCTGCAGTTCTAATCCGTTCGGATTGCCCGCAACAAGAGTCTCACCATATGGTGTAAATGGCTCCCAGTAATTGTTACCAACTCGCTGGAGCACACCAAACTCAGACTGTTCCATAACCGCCTGAATAGCCGGAACTTTCTGAACTGCATCAGAAGCTGCTGCGTTAATATTAGACGGTCCCTGATTTCGTACTTCAAAACGAAGGGTCTGATTCTGTTCGTTTGTGATCCAATCTGCAAATTTCAAAGCCCAATCTACGTGCTCACTATATGCATTTACACCTACCATCTTATATCCTACGAAAGAAGACATCTGTACCTGCTGACCTGCAACAGTATAAGTAGGAAGTTTTACAGCTCCATAATCAGCTCCCCATGCTGCCTGGATCTCCATAGCATTCCAAACACCGCTGACACCTGCGATGACCGTGCCATTCTGCACATTTGCAACAAATTCAGAATCAGAAATATTAGCAAATCCCGGATGGGTTCCGATCGTAAGAAGCGACTGAGTTACATCCACACCTGTAATACTTCCTTCTGTGGTATTCCAGTTACAATGATTTGTCACACCATCATCATTAATTCCAAACTCTAATCCTGTATTACCAAAGAAAGAATACATATACCAACCGGAAGTCCATTCCATGGAGAACTTCTTGCCGTTTGCTGCTGCAACATTTAAGATTCCATCTAAAGTCTTTACATCTTCTTCTGTAAAATATCTCTTATCATAATATAAGAAATAACCGTTATCCGCACTCATCGGATAAGCATACATAATATCATTGATACTGCAGGCATTCACAGCGCCTTCCACATTCGCAGCTTTTACCTCTGATGCATTTGGTACCTTTGCTAATGCACCTCCTGCCACCAGACTGGAAAGCTGATCATCTGCAAAAGTAAAGATATCTCCTGCATTATGAATATCTCCCAAAACATTCTTCTTGGTGTCTGCATCTGCATTTAATTCCAGCTTAAACTCAAACTGTGTACCCGGATACTGTTGCTTGAAACTTTCGATCATCTGATTATATAGATCAAAATTCGCTTCCTCCGCCCAGATCGTTAGGGTAACCACACCATCATCTGATGATCCTGTTTCCTCCTGTGTGGACTCCGCCACCTGTGTGCTGCTTCCCGAACCTGAATCTGCACATCCCCCTAACAATGCGCATCCCAAAAGGGAAATCAAGCCAATATAAAGTTTTCTCTTCATAGTAACCTCCTTTATTTTGTAAAACAAAAAGCACCGCCTTAGAATATCCCACTCCGGTGCTGCAAATCAATGACTCACATAACTTTACATTTTGTCGAATAAAGATATAATAAAAATAGTTATATGATTATTTTAAAGAGAAAAGTGCTATTTAACAATGTCATATTCCGTAATGTCTGTCACAATTTGTATCAAATATGGGAATGGTGTAAAGGAGTAAAATGAGCCAGAAAAACACGGAAAAAAGAGTTCCGGATTATCGCCCTCAGGGAGACGCAAATAAGACTTTTGAGATATTAAATAAAGAAAGTGGAGACAGCTTTTTCTATCAGCTTCATGTGCCTTTTCAAGTCACATATGAACATTGCAGCGGCTGCAATTCTGATGATTACTTAAACATCATTACCTTATCTGATGATGAACCCTATTTTCACCAGAGATCCTATGAATCCTACTCTAGTGCCTTTCGGGATAAGCCAGCCCACTATCACAGTTATTTTGAGATCATGATCGTATTAGAGGGAAGTGTTCAGCAGCAGATCGAGAATCAGGAATACCGCTATGATGCCGGAAGCTGTTGTCTTCTCAGCCGCGGGATCAAGCATAAGGAATATTTTACAGAAACTGCCAGCGTTGTCTTTTTAGGCCTGTCCCCGAACTTTGTAATGAAGCTGTTTCATCCAGAGACTCCTTTTTCTTTTAAGACTGAAAAAGACATTTACGATTCTTCACTTTATCATTTTCTATTGGATGATATGGATAACCCTGGAAAAAAAGCTTACCTTGATTTTATCCCTACATATCGTAATGTGAGACCATGTCCTCCTCTTCATGATACCGTTACAGAGCTGATCGACACACTAATGTCCCCGATTTTTGGCTCTACTTTCATGGTCAATGGACTGATATGCAGGATTCTTTATCATTTATCCGCTGCCGAGAACTTCCACTGTACCAAGGTCTCTCTTGACCAGAGCAGTGATTACCTATTATTTTCCCGGATCACACATCTTTTAGAGGAGAATTCAGGTCAGCTTTCTCGAAAAGAATTATCAGCGAAGCTCAATTATAGCGGGGATTATATTAACCGCATCATTCACAAATATACCGGTCAATGTCTTCATGATTATAAAATGGGGTTTTGTATGGAAAAAGCAGAATATTACTTGGCGAATACCAACGAATCCATTATTTCAATTATGAATATGTTACAGTTTACCAACCGGACTTATTTCTACAAGCTTTTTGAAGAAAAAAATGGCATGACACCAAAGGAATATCGGAAAAAATATCAGAATAACAAAGACAATTAGACAGTTCGATTCGTAGCCTTGTCTATACTGTTCTTTGCTTCTCCATGTGCAAATTTACTAAGTTTTCCCATGTTTTTATGGTGCTTTTGCCAGATTCAAAAAACAAAGCAAATTCGACCTGTTTTTTCTTTAAAAAATATGTTAACATAATATTACTTTTACTACAGGGGGAAGACGCAGTGGGAGTTAAACTATCAGAAATAACCGAAGGCGACCGTATCACTCTGAAGATCAAGAGTGTGGACAAAGGACTTGAGATGAAAGCAGTCCTGAAAAAACACGTAAAAGAAAATATCGCAATTATTGCATTAGAATATTCTTCCAAAAAAACACTGGTATTTAATAACGTTCAGGTGGATCTGGAATATGTCCAGGAAAATTCCATGCCTGTTCTGTGGAGCAATATCAAAGTAGTAAATTACAGTGGCAATGACTATGCTATTCAAGCTACCTCTGATGGAAATAAACGGAACAGACGAGATTCCTTCCGCGTTAGTGTTGCTACCATGGCGAATATGTCCATGACCGGCCGAGGCGTGCAACAGGTCATGATCAAAGATGTCAGCCTTTCCGGATTTGCTATTACTGACCGTGATAAAGAATTAGGCCTGGAAATGGGCGATGAACTGACTGTCAGCTTTGAAGATCTGGGACATATTTTAAAATTAGTGGGGAGACTGGTGCGAATCGATGAGCATGAAGATATGATCATCTATGGATTCGAGATCTGTAATCTCTGTAAAGATCTTTCTTCCTATGTTTCACTGAAACAGCAGCGAAGAAAAGCTGGAAAGTAATACAACAAAGTACATAATAGTGCGTCGCTAAGCGGATCACCGAGATGAACGTCCACTGGACGTTCACGTCGGCATGCTTGGCAACTTAAAAAGGAGATCTGCCATGCAGACCTCCTTTTCTATTTACTGATCTTTTATTCTCTTTATTGCTCTTCTACTTGATTTCTTTTTCTGACATCATTCTTAAGCAACTGATATACCGCTGCAGTCAACGGTACACCTAATAACATTCCTCCGATTCCCAGAATTCCACCACCAATGGTAACTGCCGCTAATACCCAGATTCCCGGCAGACCGATAGAAGAACCAACAACCTTTGGATAGATCAGATTTCCTTCCAACTGCTGCAGGATCACTAAGAATACAACAAAGATGACCGCCTGGATCGGGGACACGGTAAAGATCATAAATGCCCCTACTACCGCTCCAATATAGGCACCTGCCACCGGGATCAGCGCTGTAAATCCTACTAAAGTTCCGATCATACTTGCATATGGCAGTTTCAGTAAAGACATTCCTACGATACACAAAACTCCCAAGATCACAGCTTCCATACACTGTCCTACAATATAATTATGGAAACAATTGTGTACCACATCTACCACATACATGATCTTGCCCGGAAGCTTCTCTCCAAGATAAGTATCCATCAGAGTACGGATATTTCTGCCTAACTTCTCCTTGCTGGAAAGGATGTAGATAGAAAAGATAATTCCAATGAAGAACGTTACTGTAGTAGAACATACCTTAGTTACCACCGATACGATGGATTCCATTGCTCCACCTACCCCGTTCATTAAAATATCTGCACCTTTTTTCACTACATTTTCCCAATCAATGGACTGATTATAGATGAAGGATGACTCTCCTGCCAGATACTTGGTAAGTTCTGTATTTTCCTGAATCCATGCAAAGGCAGTATCAATGGCATCCGGAAGGCGATCTAACAATAATAAGATACAAGCTCCTAACTCCGGAAGGATCATGTAAACGATCAATACGATCACTAAGATCACCGTTAAAAATGCCAGGATCATGCACAGAGGTCTTTTGATGGATGCAGCGATAGAGCTCTTTGGCTTTGCCTGAGATTCTTCTTCCTGTGGAGCTTCTTCACTTTCCTCAGATTGAATCTCCGGTTGGGCATCTGATCGATCTGTGGATCTTTTCATAAAAAGTTTCTGATAAATGATCTCATACCGGCTCATTAGGATATTTACCACGTAAGCGATCACACACCCCACTAAAAGCGGCATTGCTGCGCTTAAACCTAAACCAGCCAGATGAAATACCTTGTCCCAGTAGTGAATGATCACGTACAATACCAACACTGTAATGCCGACCCGAACACAGGTCATCCAATTTGCTTTCATATGTTCTCTCCATTTCTTTTCAGTCTTTATGACTGTATTGCATATATTGTATTCTTTTTTCTCAATGAATCCAAGCTTTTCCGAAATTTTTAAGGTTTTTTTATGATTTAATTTTGTCGAAAAAACATTTTTTTGAAAAAAGATATTGACTTTCTCTTTTCAGGGTGTTACATTTACTACGTCAGGCGTAGTACGACAGTCGTATCAACGATAGACGTACCAACGACAGGCGTATTATTTTTAATAAATCTAAGATTGAAAGGAGTGTGTGCTATGACTGGTATCAGCAGTGACGTGATACGAGGCTACAATGACACCATGATACTTTTCCTGCTTTTGGAAAAACCTTCCTATGGTTATGAGATTTCCAAACAGATCAAATCTCTTTCCCAGGAAAAATATGTAATCAAAGAAACCACTCTTTATTCTGCTTTTACCCGAATGGAAAAGAATGGATATATCCAGTCCTTTTCCGGCAGCGATGAGACCGGAAGCAAACGCAGAACCTATTACCGGATCACGGAAGAGGGCATTGCTTATTACAAGGCGCGTTGCGAAGAATGGCATCTTACCAAAGAAGTTGTGGAAAAATTTATTTTAAAGGAGGAATTATCTCATGGAAACAATTAGAAATTATTTAGAGACCATGTTTGCTCAATTACCAAATTCTCCTCAGGTTCTTCATGCAAAGGATGAACTCTGGAATATGATGGAGGACAAATACAATGAACTGATCCAGGAAGGCAAAAGCGACAACGAAGCCATTGCTATTGTTATTTCCGAATTTGGCAATTTAAATGAATTATCCGAAGAATTAGGGATCACCGGTTTTATGTCGGACGGCTCTTTTGAAAAAGTCCGCACCTTAAGTCTCCAGGAAGCAAAAGATTATATCAGAAACTATAAAGCCCACGCTTTTCGGATCGCTCTTGGTGTACTGCTCTGCATCTGTAGCCCGGTTCCAACAGTCATTATATCCGGCAGTGCTTTTCCAGAAGTAGTCGGTGTGATGTGCCTTTTGATACTGATCACCTGTGGTGTTGCATTATTCGTTTCTTCCGGCATTATCATGAGCAAATGGGAGTTCATTACCAAAGAAGCCTGCACCATTGACTTTGCTACTGCTCAGTATGTGCACAATGAGAAAGAAAATTCCCGTACCAGCCACGCCATCTACAATACCATCGGTGTTGTTTTATGTATTGTTAGTATTTTCCCATTGATCCTTCTGGACGAAATGAACTTTGTGGGAGCTTTCTACGAGAATATCGGTGCTGCTATCCTGCTGTTTTTGGTTTCTATTGCTGTTTTCTTATTCATTATCAGCAATATGTCCCAGAGCTGTTTAGATGTTCTGTTAAAACTAAACGGAACTCAGACTGTCAGCGGTCATTATGTACCTTCCCAGGAAGGAAAAGTTCCAACTTTTAAGAACCCTGTAGTGAATTGGATCATGTCTGTTTACTGGCCAACTGCCACCTGCCTGTACCTGTCTTGGAGTTTCCTTACCTTTGACTGGCACATCAGCTGGATCATCTGGCCTCTCGCAGGAATCCTTTCTGCAGCCATCAACAATATCTGTGATAAAAATTAGGAGGTAGCATTATGGGTCGTAAGATTTACCTTGGAATCATTTATTCCATTACTGCTCTTTGTATGATATTCGGAGCTTGTTTTCACGTTTTCAATTTTGTAGAGAACTCTATTTTTAATGACTTTTTTGGAAAAGTCAGCGGAAACGGATCTCAGGTTCAAAAGGAAGAAGCGTTAAGTTCCTTTGACAATATGAACCTGGATCTGAGCGTTATGTCTGTTACAATTTCTAAAGGAGATTCTTATAAGATCTCTTATAATTGTTCAGAAAAATTTGTGCCAAGATATGAAGTAAAAGATGGAACCTTATATGTTACTCAGGATGACCTTCATCTTAACTTAACAGATGTAAATAACCCAAAATGCAGCCTGACCATTACGGTTCCTACCGATTCTCTGTCTGATCTAACCGCTCAGGTAGATGTAGGTGATCTGCTACTGAAAGACATTACCTTAAGTAACTTAGATATATCTGCGGATGTGGGAGATCTTGATATCACTAATGTAACCACTGAAAACTGCACGATCCAGGCAGACGTTGGAGACGTCAACTTAAAAGACATCGAAATGAAGACCGGCACCATCGACGCTAATGTAGGAGATATTGAGATTAAGGATATTGACTTTACTTCTTTAGAAATTATGGCTGATCTTGGGGATGTAGATGTATTAGATGTGACTTCTCTGGAAGATTACCGCATTGACTTAGAAACTGATCTTGGAGATGTTTCTGTAGATAAAAAAGAGCATAAAAGAGAATATTTCTCCGAAGGATCCGGAGACAAGAAGCTGACTATCTATGTTTCCACCGGAGATATTGATGTAACTTCCCGATAGGATTTGCGCAAAGCAATAAATTTGAGGCTATCGCACTAATTTTTATTTAGTGCAATAGCCTCTTTTTTCATGCCCCAAAGTTCTCCGAAGATGTCTCCTCCCAAAATAAGAACTGCTCCTACAATTTGCCCCTTGGACATGGTCTCTTTTAAGAAAATAACGGAAAACAATACAGCGGACAATGGCTCTAAATAGCCACAGATCGCCACCGTCTGTACCGGCAGTTTTCCAATAGATGAAAAATAAAAATAGCATCCCATTCCCGTATTACATAATCCTAAAAATAAGATTGGGAAAATACTCTCTTTCGTGATCTCCATAGCATATCCTTGTTTCACTCCCAGAAATACTGCTACCGTAAGAAAACTAATGAAAAGCTGTAACGTGGAATTTTCTAATCCAGTAATGTCTTTTGCCTTTTTATTACAGATCACCATAAAGGCATACATGACTGCTGATAAAAGACTGCAGATAATTCCAAACAGATCTCCACTTTCTTCAAAGGCATTTCCATTTACCAGAAAGATTCCCAAAAGCACTGACAAAAATCCTATCACTTTATAAAGCGTTAATCTCTCCTTAAAAAGAAACGGAGATAAGATCATAACGATAACCGGTTCGCAGTAATACAGTAATGACGCGATACTAACACCGATCCTGGCGTAGGCTTCGTATAAGAGCATCCAGCTGGCTCCCATAGCAATTCCCGAAATACATAGAAATAAGAATTGCTTTTTATGCTTATAAAAGGTCAGCTTGCCTCCCATCAGAAAGAACAATCCGATCAATAAGAGACTTCCGATCATGGTGCGGAGTAGCACGATCTGCAAACTGCCCAAATATATCAAACTGGCTACGATCCCATTTGACCCAAATAAGATCAACGCAAATAAATATTTTCCAAAAGCTGTTTTATTCATAAGTAGTCCCTCTTGTTTTTTATCTGAAAAAGTCTAACATAATGAATTGTATAACAAAAGCGAATACTTGTCATGTCTAATATTACTAAAACAGATATTTGACATTTAGTCGTTGTCACAGTTGGCTGCGTCAATAGCAATAACTAACATCATACCCATTAATTCATCCTGCGGATTTGCAAAATCAATGACGTAGGTATCTCCCCAGTGGAACAATTCCTTGGAAATATGGATAATAGAACTACAGCCTGCATAGACATCATAATCCCATCCCAGGAAATCCCCTTCTACTCTCCATCCATTAAAATCAATCTCATACTTCGGGCGGAACAGGGTAAACTGTTTGGAAATGGTTCCACAGACCCTTCCTCCCACTGAGATTTCAAACTGAGGCAGAAGTCTAAAAAGCTTCTGATTGATCTGACCGATCTCATTGTTAAATGCGTCATATACATGAAGCTGATGTCCAAAAGAAAACACCTCTGCTTTTACCATGTATTTTACATTACCTGCCTCATCATAAATATCATAGGTATCTCCCCAAGCAAAAACTCTCTGTTTGATCAATAATTTCATATCTATTTTCCCTCCTTATTTTTCAAGACTATAACTAACTGGCAAAAAGCCTATGTTCCTCTAAGATTATAATATATTCTCCTTAAGGTTTATTCAACCAAATCTTTCTCTTTTCTTAAATTATTTATCGTAATTCGATAAATTTTTATTGACTTTTATTTTAATCTGGTATATATTCCCATTAAAGATGATGGCTGTATGAATATTTTTCATACAGTTTTCCAAAACAATAGCAATTGGAGGTTATTATGAAACAACGTCAGATTTCTTATTTATTAAAAGCCCTTTGTATTCTACTAGGCATTATGGGAATCGTGGTCTTCGGCGGACTTACTTCTTTTTCCGCTTCTATGTTTACCGAAACACCAGTCAACCCATATTCTTACTTTATTATTTTTAGCTGGTACACTGCCGTCCTCTGCTACGGAGTATTGATCCTGTTTTGGCAGGTATGCACCCAGATCGGAAACGACAATTCTTTTTCCATGGAAAATGTCCGATCCTTCCGTCGCATGGGCTATCTGGGGATCGCCTATATGGTAGGCGACATTGCCCGTTTTATCTGGCTGCTCTGCCTTGGAAATGCCAGAGTAAAAGCAATTTCTGTTACTGTTTTTATGTTGCTGGTTGCCCTGATCTTCGTGGTGCTCTGTGAATGTCTGTCCCAGCTCATTAAAGGCGCATACGAGATGAAGCAGGAAAACGATCTGACCATTTAAGGAGGCACATATGGCAATTATCATTAATATTGATGTTATGCTGGCAAAACGCAAAATGAGCGTAACAGAACTATCAGAACAAATGGATATGACCCTGGCGAATGTTTCCATCTTAAAGAATGGAAAAGCAAAAGCAGTCAAGATAGAGACCTTAAACAAACTCTGCAAGATCCTAGACTGCCAGCCTGGAGACTTACTAGAATATAGACCGGATGAATCCGAAGAATAAAGGAGGGAAACCTTATGAATCCTGAAAATAACATGAACCAACCACCTATAAATGGTGCTCCACAACAACCTATAGGCGGTGCTCCGCAGCAGCCCACTAATGGTGCTCCACAGCAACCTACAGCCGGTGCGCCACAACAACCTTATATGCCTTATCAACCATATCCTTACCAGCCTATGCCTCAGTTTGGCATAAGCCCTGAGGAAACAGAAAAACGCAGCAACTATTTTGGAAAGATCTTTCTTCCGACTGTAATATACGCGCTTTTGTATACCATCTTTTTGTATAACAATTTCCACAGTGTGACCATGATCTTCTTTGTGATATCCACATTGGTCTATTGCCGATTCATTATGAAACAGGCGGTAGTCACTCCAAAGAAACGCACCTGGTTCTATGGAGCTGTCATGATCCTTCTTGCGATCTCAACTGCTTCTACTGGAAATGGCAAGATCCTTTTTATGAACACGCTGGGGATTGTACTGCTTTTACTGTGTATGTTGTTGGATAATTACCTGGATACTTCTAAATGGACCTTTGGGAAATACCTTGCTTCCATGTTTCATGCCTTTGGAGGCGGTATCAGTTATATGGGAGAGCCTTTTACGGACGCTTCCTGTCACAAAAAAGCCGGTGGATTTAAGAAAAATGCAAAATTCTTATATATACTTTTGGGAATTGGAATTTCTATTCCACTTTTGATCGTGGTGGTCACTCTGCTCTATTTCGCAGACGCGCTCTTTGCTTCCGTACTGGAAAGCTCCTTCGTCTTTGACTTAAATCCAGCCCGGATCGTAGGAATCTGTCTGACCTTCGCTTTCGCCTTTTTTGCGGCTTATAGTGGCATGAAATACTTAGGTGAAAAGAAGATCCCTGAGGAATGTAAAGACCATTCCCGCTTCGAGCCTCTGATAGCTATTACTACATTAATTCCAGTTTCCGGAGTATACATGGTATTTTCTCTGATCCAGATCCTAGGACTGTTTCTTGGCCAGCTGAAATTACCAGAAAACTATACCTATGCAGCTTACGCCAGAGAAGGATTTTTCCAGCTCCTCTTTGTATGTTTGATCAATGTTGCCATCGTCTTATTCGTACAGGGATTTTTCCGGGAAAATATATGGTTAAAGATCCTGCTGACTGTTATTTCCGGATGCACTTACATTATGTTGGCGTCCAGTGCTTTCCGTATGTGGATGTATGTGAAAGTCTATCATTTGACTTTCCTGCGGTTCTTTGTATTCTGGGCTCTGGCAATGATCGCAATACTTTTAACAGGAATCCTCATTCAGATCTTCCGGAAACAGTTCTCTCTGTTCCGTTATGGTGTGATTGCGGTAAGTCTTGGATACCTAGTGCTTTCCTTTAGCCACCCGGATTATTGGATCGCTTCCTATAATCTGTCTCCTGCTCACATAAAAGAAGCAGCCCCAGTAGATTATGACTATTTAGCCACATTATCCACTGACGCTGCTCCTGTAGTAGCTGAATATAAGGGTGAATGGGTTGATTCCTATAACTCTCATATTCAATATGATATAGATGATTCCTTAAGAGGCTTTAATCTTTCTTATTGGACAGCTCGTCGGCTTTTTCCGGCTGTTCCAATAGAAATGTCTCAGATGAATGACTCTGTTCCTGTGATGGATTATGATATGGAATGATCGGGAAAGTCAAAATGACTTTAAAAAGATCTCCATCCACAAATAATTCCATTTTTCCCTTCATAAGAATGGTAAGGCTCTGAGCAATCGATAGACCCAGACCGCTTCCCTCTGTATTACGGGAGCTGTCTCCTCTTACAAACCGCTCCATCAGCTCTTCGCTGGATATATTCAGCTGCTGACGGGATATGTTACGGAAGGTGATCCGAACCATTGTATCTTTTCCTATGATCTCTTTTTCCATAGAAAGGTACACTCGGGTTCCTTCCAAAGCATATTTGCGGATATTGTTCATAAGATTATCAAACACTCTCCACAGATATCTTCCATCCGCCTTGACCATAACCGGTTCTGCTATATTCTGTACTACCAGTTCCAGATTTCTGTCTGATAACTTCTCTTCGTATTCCCCGATCAACTGAGTCAAAAGCACTGATACATCGCAGTCCTCCATCTGTACAGGAAGATTTCCGGTAGATGCCTTAGATGCCTCCATTAAGTCTTCGATCAGCTTTTTCAATCGATTGGACTGTCGATCTAACACTTCGATATACTCCTGAAGATTTTCATTCTGAATATCCTCTTTCTGAATAAGATCCACATAATTAATAATGGATGTAAGAGGTGTCTTAATATCATGAGAGACATTTGTAATCAGTTCTGTTCTAAACCTCTCACTCTTCATTTGCTTCTCTACTGCTGCCGTGATTCCTTCGCCTGCTTTATTGATCATCTCTCCATGCTTCTTAAATTCCCAGAATAGCCGGGAAGTATCTACTTTTTCATGGAGATCTCCTTCTGCAACTTTCGCAATTCCTTTTTGCAGAACTTTCATTTGGTAACAGAAGAAGAACACAATAACTGTTTCCACTACCGTCCAAAGGAGCACTACCAGGATCTGGATCTCAAAGTCCCAATAAGCCTCCCAGCAGATCAGTAAAGCAATGACCTCTCCAATGCCAAGGGCAACCATGACTAACAGACATTTTCCGAAAAGTGGAAGATTTCTTCCAACCAATCTACAGATTTCTATTAGCTTCTTTCCTAAGAAGTAGATGATCGTATTTTTCCAGAAACGTTTTGCTTTGATCCGTGCCGCAATGCTAACCAGATATAGAACTGCAACCACTACTGCTGCTGCAAATAACATAGCCGCTAAAAGCAGGCTTGCAACGTCCCCTAATACAAATTCCGTCTCAAAAAGGAGCATAAACAGGAACAACAATCCTATATAAATTCCTGCGCCCACACAAGTCAGAAGTTCAAACGGAATCTTATCGATAATGGATAATTGAATCCCCTCCTGAACGCTCCGTCGACCTGCGCTGTAGAACAAAAAAGACAGACCAAAAAGAAATACCAGCACACATCCTAAAAGGATAAATACATCTGCTCCAGCCAAACTATAGGCCACATCTATGATCTTGGTGATCTGAGCGATCTCATCGTCATAGACCAATTCATCATTCACATCTGCGAAGAAAAAATAAGTCGTATAGGTTGCTTCCTCTGAAGCATAAGTTACATAACTGTACTGAGTGTCATCATAATGGGAAATGGAGATATCCCCTTTATAATATCTCGGATAGATTTCATTTGTAGTCATCAGATAAATATGATTTTCTTCGTAATCATCCGGGTCTACATCTGGGTCCGTCTCGATATAAAGCGGATAGTCCTGATATCGATTGCAGATCTCACTGATATACTGATAGCTTAATATGTCAGAGGCCGTCTGCCGCTCCCCTGTACTGTCCAAAATATAATACGGTTCATTATCTTCATTTACTTCCAACCGCAGAAAATCCCTCATGGTACCATTCTGCGTCTGCACACATACATCCTGCATAGCCATATAGCCATCAACCGTAGCGGCATATAAAACACCTGTATTCTGATCCATCACCACATAAAGGATCGTTCTGTTCTCATATAAAAAATCATCATCCCAGATCTGATAGGTCTCGCCAAACAATATAGATAATAAGGAACTGGTATTATATTGAAAATGGGTCAGATTACTGGCATCCCAGGAATAATCATACCTATCCAAAAGTTCTGCATTACTGATGTACACGTAATTATCCGGATTCCCCTGGTCTTTTGTAGCAATGCCATTCCCTGACTCTACAAGAATGGCAAAGTTCCAATTCTTTTCTCTATATTTCTCCAGACTCGCTTCCCAGTTCGGATCATCTATGTCCATCTCATCCATGATCTCATAGGCATAATTCATCAAAATACTGTTATAACAATAATCCAACAATTCAGATTTTTTCGGCTGCCCACCTACGATACACAGGATCAGCGTACAAAATAGAGTACCAAAGGCACCAAACAGACACAGGATCCAGGCGAGGATCTTCGCCCATGCCTTATCTTGAAATTTTTTCATTTTATTCACCTTCCATCTTATATCCTCTGCCCCAGACCACTTTCAAAAAGCGGGGTTCAGCCGGATTGATCTCTATTTTTTCACGAAGATGACGAATATGTACTGCAACGGTATTTTCTGTTCCGTATGGATCATCCTTCCATACTTTTTGATAGATCTGATTCGGAGAAAATACTTCTCCCGGATGTTCCATCAAAAGTTTCAAAATATCAAATTCTGTTCTGGTAAGATTTACTTTCTCTCCATCCAGATAGACTTCTTTTGCCTTATCATCCAGCTCGATCCCGCCTGCTGTCAATCTGCTGCTCATTTCTTTTCCACTGCCAAGCTGCATATATCGGCGGATCTGGGATTTTACCCTTGCTTGAAGCTCTACTGGATTAAACGGCTTTGTAACATAATCATCTGCCCCTACCGTAAGTCCTAAGACCTTATCGGTATCTTCTCCCTTTGCAGTAAGCAGAATAACTGGCACGTTCGAAAGCTCACGAATCTTTACCATGGCAGAAATTCCATCCATTTCCGGCATCATAATATCCATGAGCACCAGATGAATGTCATTTTTCTGGATTATTTCCAGCGCTTCCTTTCCGTTATAAGCCTCATAAACCTGATAGCCATCACTGGTCAGATAGATTTTAAGCGCAGATACAATATCCTTTTCATCATCACATACTAAAACGTTATACATTTTTTCCTCCCGGGGTATATCCTTGAAATTTCATAATGGTATTGTAACAAAAAAGAAATGAACATCCAATTATGAAACTGATTAAGATTTGATGAAGATTTGAAAGGCAGCACTTGTTCTTTCCATAAAAATATGCCGTAACCGCAAAAAATGTGCTCCGCACAGTCAAACTTGCGAAGCACTTTCTTTACAGATCATATATTTTTTAAATATGCAGTTTCTCTGCCAGCTTCTGCATCGGCTCTTTTGCCACTTTACATACTCTTCTATCGTAAGTATAAAGTCCGTTCAGTTCATCCTCTACATCAGAAAGCTGGGTGTAGACAGCGCCACATAATCCTTTCTTAACCGCTGGCACTATCATGGTCTCGTACATTTCCACAATAGCGTTTGTCAGTTCCTCTTCCGTCTTCATCTTTCCGTAGCCATAGGACCCAAAGAGCCTGTAAACATGACCTTTTACCTTTCGGGAATAGCCTCCGCACTCAGATAAGAACATTGGTCTTTCCTTCGGCTCTAATTCAATGGATTTAAAATAAATATGCTCACTGTCGAAATCGCTCTTCTCCTGCCAGAACCAGCCTGAAGTAGAATCGATCAGTCGGCTGTCGTCCAGTGATCTTACATAATCATACATTTCATCACTGTCGAACTGTCCCCAGCCCTCATTAAAGATCGTATAAACAATGATGGATGGGTGATTATAGAGCTGGGCAATGGTTCCCTTAGTCTGCTCTTTAAAGATCTGCTTTCTTTCTTTTTTGCCACGAACGTTATCTTTTCTGGTCTTCTTTCCAAAATTCGGAAGGACTGTGTCTCTTACATAAGAATATCCACCATTATTGACCATATCCTGCACTACTAACATTCCATGCTTATCACAATAATAGTAGAAGAGTTCCGGCTCTATCTTAATATGTTTTCTTAACATATTAAAACCTAATTCTTTCATACGGAGGATATCTCTTTCGAATTCTTCCGGTTCTGCCGGAGTATAGATTCCATCGCTGAAATATCCCTGATCTAAAACGCCATGCATAAAGATCGGTTTATTATTTAAGCAAACCCGATTGATCCCTTCAATCTTCTGAATAGAAACCGTTCTTAAGGCAAAATAAGTTTCTACCTTATCCCTGCCACAACTGATCCGCATGGTATATAAATGAGGATCTTCCGGGCTCCATAGTTTCGGTTCATAAGGTTGCCCATTTTCGCAAATATGCTCCGCCAGATTCAAGTAGCCTTCTTTTCCTGAAAAACTCTTACTTATAGTTTCTCCATTTTCCAATAAGATCTCTGCGTCAAATCCTGTCTGCTCTAAAGTCTCTAGTTGAACATGCACTCCCTGCAGATCCGGTTTCATGATCACATTCTCAATATGGCGTGGTGGCACATTTTCTACCCATACAGTCTGCCAAACTCCACTGACCGGAGTATACCACATTCCACCTCGTTTCTTTTTCTGCTTTCCATAAGGATAATTTTTGGAAAGAGGATCCTGTGCTACGATCATCAGGTCGTTAACTGAATTCCATCTAATAAGATCTGTAACCTCAAAGGTAAAGGAAAGATAACCTCCCTCGTGTTTTCCCACATATGTATTGTTCAAATAGATTTCGCAAGTCTGGTCAACAGCACCAAAATGAACCAATATTCTTGGCTCTGTAAAATTCCTTGGAATATGAAATATCGTGGTGAAAATAACTTCTTTATTTACTTTCTTTTTATAACCTGATAGCAACGATTGTGGTGGAAATGGTGAATGTAATGTGTCTCCCAAACATAACCACTTATCTTTTAATACCAGATAGCGACTTCTCTTTAATTGAGGTCTTGGATAACGATTCCAGCTATCAAAATTCCACCGTTCTCCTGCCTCTGTCAATAGATCATAATGGTGAAAAGTTCCTTTTAAAGTATGTGCGATTTTTTTAAATAATTTTATCATATATGTAATTCCCCTCGTTTTCATGTGGGTCACGGAGGAAGCAGATCCTTCTGCTTCCCTTTCGCCACCCTGTTCGTTCTTACTCAAAATATTCTAATGGATCTACTGGTTCTCCGTCTTTTCTTAAGGCAAAGTACAGATTACTTCCTTCTTTGGAATAATACTTTGTAGGTTCGCTGACATAGCCAATAACCTGTCCTTCTTCAACCAGATCTCCCACTTCGAAATTTACTTCTTTTAACTGTCCGTAAACAGCTTCGTATCCATCACCTAAATCCTGTACTACGGTGCATCCTGTCTCTTCATTTGTAGAAATATCTTTGATCTTTCCTTTGGCGATCAGTTTTACTTTGCTATTGATATCTCCTCCAATGATCATGGCCGGATTATATCGATACTGATCTAAAGTCTCAAAATAAACAGTGGAATCCATGCTGTAATTCAGCAGTACATTTCCCTCTAATGGCCAAGTAAGCCCATTTTCCGGTGTAAAATGGAGCGTTGCTTCATTCGACGTCGCTACAACTTCCTGTTTCTCTCCGTCTTGTAGACTAGACAGGTTCTCTTCTGTAGTCTGTCCAGGATTAATTACAGAAGCAACCTGAGAACTTGCAACCTCACCCTCATTCTCTGCGGACTGTCCGCCTTCTTCAACAGTCTGAGAGTTATTCTGTGCCTGGGCGACCTGCTGGGATATCTCCTGTCCCTGCTCACTTTCTTCCATCGCCACCTGATTATTCTCCTGCTGCTCCTTATTGGATTGTTCGCTAAGATACACGCCTGTAAAACCAGCAATTCCAACTATCATACAGGCAATTAATGCAATGATCTGTTTTTTCTTCATAGGGCATTCCTCCATCGTCAAAATTTTCTTTGACAACAGTATTTCCACCCTGTGCACTTTTATTCAAAAAAGAAAAAATAGATTTTATAGTTTTCTGCTAATAATATTACTTAATTGGGCAAACTGTTCTAGAGAAAGTGCTTCTCCACGAATATTTACCGGCACTCCCAATTCCAGGATGCTTTCCTGGATCAGCTCTTTACTCAAAGAGATGCCCGGATAATTATTCAGACCATTTGCCAATGTCTTTCGCCGCTGATTAAAGGATGCTCGAATGACTGAAAACATTAACTTCTCATCCTCCACCTGCACTGGTGGCTCTGAGTGTCTGGTCAAACGGATTACCGCACTTCCCACCTTCGGCTGAGGCATAAAACAGCTCGGTGGAACATTGACCACGATCTCTGGTTTCGCATAATACTGCACCGCCAGAGAAAGTGCTCCGTAATCCTTGCTTCCCGGTCCTTCCTGCATACGGTCTGCTACTTCTTTCTGCACCATAATAGTAATGCTGTCAATTGGAACATGACTTTCAAAAAGTCCCATAATGATCGGCGTTGTAATGTAATATGGCAGATTGGCTACTACCTTGATCGGTCTGCCCTGGTTCTTACTTTGCGCCAATGCGTTGATATCCACTTTTAAGATATCCTGATGGATCACTTCTACATTATCATATTCCGATAAGGTATCTTTTAAAATAGGGATCAGATTTGCGTCGATTTCCACTGCTGCCACTTCCCGCGCCGCTTCACAAAGATACTGGGTCATAGTTCCGATTCCCGGACCGATCTCCAATACGAAATCTTCCTTTGTGATCTGGGCCGCCTCAATGATCTCTTCCAAAATTCTGGTATCGATCAAGAAATTCTGTCCAAATTTCTTCTGAAAATTAAAATTGTATTTCTGAAGAACGGCTATGGTATTCCTCGGATTTCCTAATGTTGCCATATATTCTCCTTTTTTAGAATAGATTATCAAACATTTCGTTTAAAAACTCTATATATAGACGATTATATTCCTCATGGAACGTCTGCGCAACATTTTTATTTCCCTGTCCTGTCATCTGAGCAGCCTCATATAATGCAAAAGCTGTCTCATACAGATCTGGATTTTTCTCATAAAAAACTTCTGTTAAAGTATCCTGGAAAGTAAACTCTGCTGTCTGGGATAGATTCTCTGCAAAATCATCCTTATTGATGCATCCACCTGCTTCATAATCTGAATCAAAGATCTTCTTATCTACAGAAATCACAAACTCCTCAAATGCTTCCTTTACATCTTCATAGCATAATGGTTTGTAATTTTCTTTCCAATATGTATCAAACGTTTCCTTATCTGGAAACTGTTCAAATAATTCGTCCATCTTGCTTCTCCTTCTGTGTCAATTACTATCAAACGACTACAAAAACGTTTTCGTCGATTGTTATCTTACCTATACTATAAAGAATCTCCGAAAAAAGTGCAACCAATTTTACTATACATTAGAGATTTAATGTGCTAAAATGCAGAAGAAACAACAAATTTTTCTTATGGAATCAACTAAGGAATAGGTTGTTAAACTCTTCATACATATTTATAAAGGAGGATTTCAGTTATGAAATACACAATTCAAGGCGAACCATTACCAGTTGTTATCTGTGAACTGGAAGCTAATGAAACTTTAATTACAGAAAACGGTGCTATGTCCTGGATGTCACCAAACATGGAAATGGATACTTCCGGTGGCGGACTCGGCAAAATGTTTGGAAGAGCATTCTCTGGCGAGAAAATGTTTGTAAACCGTTATACCGCAAGAGGCGGAAATGGAATGATCGGTTTAGCATCCAGCTTCCCAGGATCTATCCGTGCTTATGAGATCGCACCAGGTTGCGATATCGTTGCTCAGAAATCTGCTTTCTTAGCTTCTACTGCTGGTGTTGAAATGTCAGTTTTCTTCCAGAAAAAAGTAGGCGCTGGCTTCTTCGGTGGTGAAGGATTTATCATGCAGAGACTTTCCGGAAACGGAACTGCTTTCTTAGAATTTGACGGAAGCATTGTAGAATATGAACTTGCTCCAGGACAGCAGATCATCATTGATACCGGATATTTAGCAGCAATGACTTCTTCTTGCTCTGTTGATATCAAAGCTGTTTCCGGCGTAAAGAACGCTCTCTTAGGTGGAGAAGGATTCTTCAACACTGTAGTTACCGGACCTGGTAAAGTATGGCTCCAGACTATGCCAATCGGACAAATGGCTGGCGCTCTTAATCCATACATCGTTTCTGGTAAATAATATTGCGCATCATCGACACGTAGTGTCTTTTGTTTGCCGGAAAATTCCAAAGGAATTTCCTAGCAAATAAAAAAGTCCATCAAAGAAGATCACATCTTCTTCGATGGATTTTTTATTTATCACATCTTAATTAACTTACTTCATCTTCGTAAATAACCGGTATGCGTTTTCCTCTGTTACTTTCATAACTTTTTCTGGCAAAATCCCCTTGATCTCTGCAATCTTTTCCACCACATAAGGCAGATAAAGAGAGCTGTTCCTCTTGCCCCGATACGGTTCCGGAGCCATATAAGGACAGTCTGTTTCTATGAGGATCTGTTCTAAAGGAATTGCCTCGACTGTCTCTACCAATTTTCTGGCATTTTTAAAAGTCACCACGCCTCCAACACCAATGTAATATCCCATTTTTACATATTCTTCCGCGATCTCACGGGAGTAAGAATAACAGTGGATCACTCCAGGCACTTTCATTGCATGGGCTTTTTTCATGATCGCCATGGTGTCTTCTGCCGCGTCTCGGGAATGAATGATCACCGGTAAGTTGCTTTCTGCTGCTAGGTCTATCTGCCGAAGAAACCATTCTCTCTGTCTTGCCTGCACTTCGGATTCTTTGTCCCAGTAATAATCCAGTCCAATCTCCCCTACCGCAACAGTTTTTTCCCAAGAGGTCTGCTGGCGTAGCCAATCATAAGTCTCCTCGTTTAGTCCTTCAATATCGCTGGGATGAACGCCCACAGCTGCATAGATATATTCGTGATCTTTCGCTAATTCTAAAGTTGTTTTCGTGGATTCTATAGAAGCTCCCACATTAATAATCCGGCAGACACCTGCCGGATTCATTTCTACGAGTAACGCTTCTCTATCTCCCTCAAATCGTTCATCATCATAATGAGCATGAGTATCAATTATCATTGTAAGTGTTCCTCTAACATTTCTAATTCTTCCAAATCAATACAGTTTGGAATACTGTTGTTTCTGACGGCTTCCTTGCAGACCGCGAAATCTACCCAGAGCACACAGTCGATCTCTTCCTTCTGCACAAGGAATTCTTCTTCCTCCAGATCTCTCCACAACAGAAATACTCTGCTGACCTGACGGTCGATAAAAGGATCTCCGTGAAAATTCTCTTTGATAGTAAGTCTTTTTAGACCACAGTCTATCAATTCTTCCGGTGCCACGATCAGACTTAATTCTTCTTCTAATTCCCGGATCGCGGACGGAATATAATCCACTCCTGCCGGAATATGACCCGCACTGGAAATATCGAAACATTGCGGAAAAGAATCCTTATCTTTGCACCTTTTTTGTAAAAGGATCTGCACAATTCCATGATGATGGCGTACGATCCAGACATGGGCAGTTCTGTGACGATAACCCAGTCTATGCGCTTCGGTTCTTTCTACTGTTTCTCCTGTTGGAATTCCATTTTCATCTACAACATCAAAATATTCCATATATCCTACCTCTTAATCGGTGCGTGATCCTTCGGGGCAACTTTGCCCCAAGAATCATAACTTTGCACAAATTAGCAGATCTCTGCTCCGCTTGGCATTGGTTTCTCTGGAGTCATAAGTGCTAAAACTCCGTTTTCATCCTCTGCACAAAGCAGCATACCTTCTGATACTACGCCTGCTAATTTTGCAGGTTTTAAGTTCACCAGAACCATTACTTTCTTACCAACCATCTCTTCCGGTGTGTAATCTTTACGGATTCCGGAAACGATCTGTTTTACCTGACTTCCAACTTTCACCTGAGAGCAAAGCAATTTCTTAGACTTTGGAACTGCCTCACAGGAAATGATCTCTCCTACCTGGAACTGCATTTTCATGAAATCATCATAAGTGATCTCTTCTTTTGCTTCAATGTCAATAACTGCAGCTTCTGTTTCTTCTGCAGCATCTTCTCCTGCTAATTTCTTCTGCTCTGCTTCGTATTCTGCTTTCTGAGCAGCCTGAATAGCTTCTACCTTTGGAAGAACTTCTTTAGGGTCTAATCTTGCAAAAAGGATTGCTGGTGTTTCTGTAACTTTGGTGCCGCTTTCATACAGACCAAACTGGTCTAAAATGTCAAACTCACGAAGAGAAGTAGATAACTGCTCTACGATCTTCTCTGCAGTCTCTGGCAGGAAGCTGTGAAGCAGACTTGCTCCAATGGTGATAGACTCTGTCAGGTTATATAATACTTCTGCCAGACGATCTTTCTTATCCTCTTCTTTTGCTAATACCCAAGGTGTTGTCTCGTCGATATATTTGTTGCAACGACGGAATAATGCGAATACTTCGGAAATAGCATCTGCTACACGAAGTTTTTCCATCTTCTCTGCTACCTTTGCTCTTGTGCCAGTTACCACTGCCTTTAAGTCAGCGTCAACTTCTTCTGTAACTCCGGTGCTCTTTACGATTCCGTCAAAATATTTGTTGCTCATGGAAACGGTTCTGTTTACCAGATTTCCAAGGATGTTTGCCAGATCGGAGTTAAATCTTTCAATAACAAGATCCCAGGTAATGATTCCGTCATTTTCAAATGGCATCTCGTGAAGTACGAAATAACGAGTAGCATCCACACCAAATAAATCTACCATATCATCTGCATAGATCACGTTTCCTTTGGATTTACTCATCTTATCTCCGCCCTGTAACAGCCAAGGATGACCAAATACCTGTTTTGGTAATGGAAGATCTAAAGCCATTAAGAAGATTGGCCAATAAATGGTGTGGAAACGAACGATATCTTTTCCGATCAGGTGTAACTCTGCAGGCCAGTTTTTCTTGAATAATTCGTTAGAACCATCTGGATCATAACCAATCTTGGTAATATAGTTCGTAAGAGCATCCAGCCATACATAAACTACGTGTTTTGGATCAAAATCTACTGGAATTCCCCAGCTGAAAGAAGTTCTGGATACACAAAGATCCTGAAGTCCTGGCAACAGGAAATTGTTCATCATCTCGTTCTTACGAGATACCGGCTGAATAAATTCCGGATGTGTATTAATATGCTCGATCAGTCTGTCTGCATACTTGCTCATACGGAAGAAATATGCTTCTTCTTTGGCAGGCTTTACTTCTCTGCCACAATCTGGACATTTTCCATCTACCAGCTGAGACTCTGTCCAAAAGGACTCACATGGAGTACAGTATAATCCTTCATAAGAGCTCTTATAGATATCTCCCTGATCATATAATTTCTTGAAGATCTTCTTTACGCATTTCTCGTGATCATCATCTGTAGTACGAACAAAATTATCGTAGGATGAGTTCACCAGATCCCAGATTCTCTTTACTTCTCCAGCTACTCCATCTACATATTCCTGTGGAGTGATTCCAGCAGCTTCTGCCTTCTCCTGGATCTTCTGACCATGTTCATCTGTTCCAGTCTGGAAATAAACATCGTATCCCTCTGCACGTTTATATCTTGCGATCGCATCCGCCAAGATAATCTCGTAAGTGTTTCCAATATGTGGTTTGCCTGATGTATAGGCAATGGCAGTTGTCATATAAAATTTGCCTTTGTTTGTCATGTCTGTTCTCCCTTCATTTTCCGGTAAAAAAGGTTGCGCTTCGCGCAATTTCCGCGCCAGCGGCATTGCGAAATATAATAAGATTGCACAAAGCGCAATCTTCGCGCGCGAGCGGTATTGCGAAGCAATAAACTTCTACTCCGCGAGCTGCGCATCATTGACACGAAGTGTCTTATATTTACTAGGAAATTCCGGTGGAATTCCCTAGTAAATAAAAAAACTCGCCTTCTATCTTAAGAAGACGAGTGCATACCCGTGTTACCACTTCAATTCACCAATACCTTGCGGCATCAGCCTCTGTAAGTGCGTCCGGTCATCCCTTCCACACTCTCCGCTATAACAGGCGGTCCCGTCAGAGCTTATCTGCCAAAGCAGTTCATCCCTGCCACTCCAAAGCCATGTTCCAAATGCTTTCCTTCCATCCTTCTCAGCCAATCGGATGTTCTCTGTAAAATTCCCACAAATGTACTCTCTTTTTCAACGTGTTTTCATATTTTAATATTATAAATCTATCATGGGTCTTTTGGAATGTCAAGCCCGAAGCCTGCCTATTTCTCTTCTGATGTAACCGTTTAGCCTACAGCTGACTGTTACCCTCTGATACATTCTCCCCATGAATGATCTCTTCAAAATTCTCATACTCTGGATTCTTCCAATTCAGATTCGTTCCACACTGATTGCAGAACACATTATCATCTGACTGTTTGCTTCCGCATTTCGGACAACGAACTGCCCCTTGCAGATCCATAAGCTCGTTATTCAGTCGATCTAATTCTTCCTCTGCTTCTGCAATGGTTGCAAAGAATGATCTCTCTGGAACATCTTCATTCTTATGTGCCTGGTAAAACGCTTTACCCAGCTCTGCGTACTGCTTTGTAAGGAATTCTTCTTTGGTATGGATATCTAATTTCAGCTTGGCAATAGAAGAAGCTTCTTTTGCTTTTTCGGATACTTCTTTCCCTGCTGACACCATTGTCTGCTTAATCTGTTCAAAATCAAATGCCATGTGCTTTACCTCCTATCGAACGCAGATATAAACCATAAATGCTGCATAAAGACCTACCATGATCGCGCCTTCTACACGGCTTAATCTCTGCTTTGTCCAAGCCAAGATCCATGCAATGATACTGAATACGATAAGAATGACCGTATCGATCACATTTTCCATGATCATAGTCATTGGGCTGATCACACCGGCAACACCAAGTACAAATAAAATATTAAAGATGTTAGATCCAATTGCATTGCCCAGTGCCATACCTACCTGTTTCTTGCGGGCTGCCACTATAGAAGTTACCAACTCTGGTAAAGATGTTCCAATGGAAACAATGGTAAGACCTACCAAAGTTTCACTCATACCTACCTTTGTTGCAATTACAGTTGCACCATCTACTACCCAGTCACCGCCAAGGGCAATTCCTGCAATACCGATAATGATGAAAATAATGCATTTCCAGACAGGGATCAATTTCCCCTGTTCTTCTTCAGCTGAAGCCTCTGCGGACTCATTTTTTCTTGCAGATAACGCAGAACGGATCAATAAGTATACAAATCCTGCAAATAACAGCATGAAAACAGCACATTCCACTCTGCTAAGCCCCATTCCAAAGTATCCTAATCCCAGCAAAAGAATGGCTGCAATGATGGAAAATGGAAAATCTCTTTTCAAAAGATCCTTATCAACTGCAACTGGGGTCATAATTGCACAGATTCCAATTACTCCCATTAAGTTAAAAATATTAGAACCTACTACGTTACTGATTGCCATAGAGTTACTGCCAGCTAAAGCTGCGGTTACACTGACTGAAGTCTCTGGCAGAGAAGTTCCCATAGCCACGATGGTAAGACCGATAATAATGGACGGAACTTTTAATTTCTTTGCAATGGTGGAACTTCCTTCTACGAAAAGATCTGCTCCTTTTACCAGGAAAACAAGTCCTAATGCAAGCATTGCCACCGCAAAAGGTACACTGGAAACGATACTGTCTAACATGTTATCTTTCTCCTTTTTCATCTGATATCAAAATTTATTAATAAAATTAATTTATGTTAGCAAACAATCCTTCCAACTGTCAATAAGAATTTGCCTAATTCCCCGAAATTCCTGTTGACAAACCTTCTTTTCAGAATATATAATTGGAAATCATATATCAAAGGCTATGATAAGAACAAGTACATATTTGTGAAACAGACAGAAAGTTACCGGTTGATGAGAGGTGCATGGGAAGCAGATATGGAATACATCTTTGAGCTTTGCACTGAACGGTTTCCAAGTAGGCTGCAACGGATTGGCACACGTTATATCTGCCGGAGTGTTGTCGGACACTCACTAAGACAAGGAATGTGAGTTTCTTGTGAAAAAAGGTGGTACCACGAATGATTCGTCCTTTTCGGTTAATTCCGAAGAGGACTTTTTTTGTGCGATAAACTGCCAGCTTTTCAAGTGGACTCTATCACACCATTCCTAAAAAAATACCTATAAGAAAGGAAAAGAAACTATACAATTATACGACGAATTAGTTGCCAGAGGCCTCATTGCCCAGGTAACAGACGAAGAAGAAATTAAAGAACTGATCAACAACGGAAAGGCTGTATTCTACATTGGATTCGATCCTACCGCAGACAGTCTTCATGTAGGACACTTCATGGCTCTCTGCCTTATGAAACGTCTCCAGATGGCAGGCAACAAACCAATCGCTTTGATCGGTGGCGGTACTGCTATGATCGGTGATCCATCCGGAAGAAGTGATATGCGTCAGATGATGACTCAGGAGACCATCCAGCACAACGTAGACTGCTTTAAGAAACAGATGAGCCGTTTTATCGACTTTTCAGAAGGAAAAGCTATGTTGGTAAATAACGCTGACTGGCTGTTAGATCTGAACTATGTAGATGTACTCCGCGATATCGGACCTCATTTCTCTGTAAACAGAATGTTAACTGCTGAGTGTTACAAACAGCGTATGGAAAAAGGATTAAGCTTCTTAGAGTTCAACTACATGATCATGCAGAGCTTTGACTTCTACACCTTATTCCAGAAATACGGCTGTAATATGCAGTTCGGTGGAGATGATCAGTGGAGCAATATGTTAGGTGGAACTGAACTGATCCGCCGTAAACTTGGAAAAGATGCATATGCTATGACCATCAACCTGTTGTTAAATTCCGAAGGAAAGAAAATGGGCAAGACTCAGTCTGGTGCTGTTTGGCTTGATCCAAATAAAACTTCTCCATTTGAGTTCTTCCAATACTGGAGAAACGTTGCGGACAGCGACGTATTAAAATGCATCCGTATGCTGACATTCCTGCCATTAGAAGAGATCGAAGCTATGGATAGCTGGGAAGGTGCTCAGTTAAACGAAGCAAAAGAGATCCTCGCCTTTGAACTTACCAAACTTGTTCATGGTGAAGAAGAGGCAGCTAAAGCAAGAGAAGCTTCTCACGCTTTATTCTCCGGTGCAGGCTCTTTAGAAAATATGCCTACCGTAGAACTTTCTTCCGCTGATTTTGCAGAAGGAAATATGGACATTATGGCAGTCCTTGTAAAAGCAGGTCTGGCTGATACCCGTTCAGATGCCCGCCGTGCCGTACAGCAGGGTGGTGTTACTGTAGCCGGCGAAAAAGTTACCGATATTGCTACAAACTACGATTCAAACGCTTTCACAGGTGATGGCCTTATCGTAAAACGTGGTAAAAAGAAATTTGCCAAGGTTATCGTAAAATAAATGATATGATCAATTGGATATGATCGGTCGGATATGATCGACCAAAACAAAAAGTCGCTGTAAGCTTATTGCCTACAGCGACTTTTTTAAGAAAGTTCAGCGCTCTCTTTTCATTGCTATTTCATTCTCTTATCTGTTTTTGTTCTTTTCTTTTAATGCTGCGATATTTGCTTCAACCTGTTTCTTATGCAGTGGATACCATACAGCAAGAACAAGTGCTAATAAACCAAAGCCAAGTGCAGGGATCAATGTAGAGATGTTAAAGATACCATTTAAAACATCTGTTGACTGTGTCTGACCTGCTGCAGCAACTGTAGAATCATAACCGATAGCTGTTAATAACCATCCAGAGATACCAGCTGCTAATGCCTGACCAAGTTTACGTGCGAAGGAATATAAAGCATAAATAGATCCGTCTTCACGAATACCATTCTTTAACTCGGAGTAATCGATAACGTCGGTGATCAAAGCCCAAACTACCATGGAGAAGATTCCAAGTCCTAACCAGCAAAGTGTCTGTAAACCACAATATACCCAAACGTTCTGTGGACGGATTACCCAAATAAGGATCATAACAACTGCTGCAAAAAGGTTAGAAACAACAGATACTTCCGCTTTACCAAATTTCTTAGTTAATGGTTTTGCAACGACTGCCGCAACGATCATTCCAACCATCATCAGCATAGTAGAAGCTGACTGTGCAGTAGCATTGTTATAATAATCAGGGAAAATATATGCAGCCATATTCTGCATTGTTAACTGTGCTAATAACATAACAATTGATGCAACAATGATAGATAATAACGCCCGGTTAGTAAATGCGCTCTTAAGCATCTGGCCTACAGAAGGTCCTTTTTCCTTGGATGCATTCTCAACAACAACACGCTCTGTAACCAGTTTGTAACATGCTAAATAACATACGATTGCTAAGATAGAGAAGATTCCTGCTGCTAATGTAACTCTAGAGCCAACCAAAGTCTCTTTTACAGTGCCGTCTGCTAAGGTCTCTTTGCTGTAAGCAATGATCGGAAGTAAAACTCCGATTACCATACCTGCTAACATACCACCCATAGTACGGAATGTTGATAATGACTGACGGTCACTTGCCTCGGATGAAACTGCAGATGCCATAGAACCGTATGGAATGTTGATACCGGTGTAGCAGAATGAACCCCAAAGGATATAAGTAATTGCTAAGTATGCAATCTTAGTACCAGTAGGAAGTCCAGCTAATCCGCTCTGATACATTAAGAAAGATGCAATCGCTACAGGAACACACATACGAAGTAACCATGGTTTAAATTTACCATTCGGAGTAACTTTACCGCGGTCACAGATACGTCCCATTGCAACATCTGTGAATGCATCCACAAAACGTGCTAACATCATGATGGTACCGATAACAGCAGCTTCAATTCCCATTACGTCGGTGTAGAATTTGGATAAGATCATGGTAGACAGGATAAAAGTGAAATCGTTACCAAAATCACCAAACAAATACCCCAATTTGTCCCGCATACCAAAAGGTCTTACCGCTTTAGCTTTTTTGTCCATTGTATTTCCCTCCCATTTTTAAAATCTTTGACTGACCTCTTCGGCCGTTGTTGCCAATACGGACCTCCTTATTGATAATATTTTAACATGATTTTTTTATACACATGAGTATAATTTTTTGTTTATTTGGTAATATTTTTAGTTGTACTTGAATTCACCCAAAAATTATACGATAATAACTAAAAGAAATACTAATTGGGGGCGATGTATTGAAACATGAAATTGAACTTAAATTTGTAGAGATCCTTCTGCAAAACTACCGGCTTCCGGTATACTATATTGAAGACATGAATGTGGAACCGAAACCGCTGCCCTCAGCACTTCATCTTCGGAAAATGCTAGGGGTATCTTATAGCTTTAAGTTTGTTATGAATCTACTAAAGAAACAATGCAAACCTAATACCATATATCAGGTAAAAGATACTTTAAGATGTAACTATATCTTTTTTATGTTGCCGGAGGACGAAGAACGCGATCAGCCTTCCTATGTGTGTATCGGTCCCTACACTGCTGTTGCGATCTCCAAACAAGAGATCTACATGATCGCTAACGAGCATAAGATCCCACCTAATTTTATGCCCCAACTGGAGCAATTTTATGTGGATCTTCCGTTGATCTCTTCGGAAAATAATCTGTTAAATATTGTCTTTACTCTTGGACAGTTTCTGTGGGGAAACCTGGATTCTTTTACCTATCAGCAGATAGAGGATCACCTGGATCACTCTACAGACCAACCAGAGATGAATTATGACTTTACTTCTCCGGAAGACTCACTTCTTAATATGCAGTTGGTTGAAGAACGATATGACCTGGAAAATCAATTGATCAAGACAGTTTCTCAGGGGCAGCTACACAAAGCAGAATTGATCATAGGGCAGATTACTCAACGGCAATTTGAAGTCCGCAATTCTAATTCTCTACGGAATACACAGAACTATCTGATCATTTTGAATACTTTGTTACGAACAGCCGCATCAAAAGGCGCTGTTCATCCTTATCATATTGATAAGATCTCTTCAAAATATGCCCGTAAGATCGAGCAGGCAACTTCAGAAGAGACCTGCTCCGCGCTCATTAAAGAAATGATACGAAAATATTGCCTGTTAGTGAAAAATCATTCTCTGAAAGGCTACTCACTTTTAGTACAGAAGGTGGTTTCCCAGATTGATTATGATCTGACTGCAGATCTGGGATTAAAAGCGATGTCTTCTCTGCTGAATGTAAATTCCAGTTATTTATCCACTTTATTTAAGAAAGAGACTGGAACTACTTTGACAGAATACGTGAACCGAAAGAGGATCGAACACGCTATTTTCCTTCTGAATTCTACCAATATGCAGATTCAGGTCATTGCCCAATATTGTGGGATCCCTGATGTAAACTACTTCACAAAGATCTTTAAGAAATATATCGGGCAGACCCCAAAAGAATATCGAGAACAGATCATTAACTTATAAGATTGTTCCTTTATCCAAAAGCTTGCTCGTCACACCGCAAGGCAAAACCAGAAAGACCCGCCGCACCAATACTGGCGTGGCGGGTCTTCTGTGTTACTTTTCTGCACTCCCCCTTATAGGCTTTACTCAGTAACTACTGGAATCTGATTCAGCTGTTCATTCAGCTCTAACAGCTGTTCTTTTGTTAAGCTCATGCCGGTGAGACCTAACAAGTTTGTTAAACGAAGAACTGTAAAGCTGCCCATCATCTGCATCATTCCTGACATCTGTTCTGGTTTTATATCGAAACCTTCTCCCTCTTTTTTGCCAGATGCCATTTTCTTCATCATCTCTCCAAAGAACTGCTGTCCTGCTGGAGATTTCATGATATCGCCCATTTTAGAATTCAATGAATAATGTCCCTCTACTTCGACAATATCGAACCAGTTCAGGACTGCCCCCTTCTCTGTTAAGCGATATGCATTATTGAATTCCTCTACTTTGCGGATGTGACTTTCATCTCTATATTCACCTGCAATTGCAGTTAAAGTAGATTCACCTTTGTTTGGAACCTGGAAATAGAAGAAATGATCTTCTGCTGTCTGTTTTCCAAGGCTCTCTCCATTCACCAGTAATTCAACTTCTGGTAAGTTGGAGTATACGGTAACTTTTGTTACGTCTTCTACACGATCTACATAGCGTTTTCCACAGATGTGTACAAATGGTTCATCAGATAACCATGCTTTGTATGCGTAGAAGGAATCTTTCTTGTATTTTCTATCAAAGGTTACAAGACCTTTGTGGTTCTGTCCATTCTCTCCTCCTTCGTTACGAGCATCTGCACCGAAGTCGAACATATTCCATACATGAGTAGCCCAGATATATGGTCTGCTGTAAAGCTGTTTGATCAGCTCTTCATGGTAATATGCCTGATATTCTTCTGTGTAATCACCCTGCTGTGGATCAGATGTATGCCAGTTCAATGCTTCACATCCATACTCACTCATACCTACTGGAATGTTAGGGAAGGTCTTATGGAAGTTATCGAACCAAGGACCGTTCATAGATGTGTCTCCGCCATACCATCCAAAGTAATGGTTGTGGGATACTACATCTGGAATCTGGATATATGGATCATGGATATCACACATACTTACAACTGCGATAGTAGTAAGTCTTGTCTTATCCATCTCATGACACAGATCATTTAAGATATTGTGGTTCTCGATCAGATCAGGATCAGACTGTCCTGACATGGTGATCTCGTTGGATAATCCCCAAACTACGATACTTGGGTGGTTGTAATTCTGTACGATAAGTTCTTTCATCTGGGAGATAGTGTTCTCACGTCCAGTTGGCATATGGCTGGAAATGTATGGGATCTCTGCCCAGATCACAAGTCCTCTTTCATCACACAGATCATAGAAATACTGATCATGCTGATAATGTGCAAGACGGATAGTAGTTGCACCCATCTCACAGATCAGATCCATGTCTTCTTCATGATGTTCTGGAAGAAGTGCATTACCGATTCCCCATCTATCCTGATGACGGGATACACCACGAAGTGGATAGCTTTCTCCATTCAAGATGAAACCTTTCTCTGGATCGATCTCAAAAGTTCTGCATCCAAATCTTGTGCTTACATTATCGATCACATCTTCGCCTTCGATCAATGCTGCTTCTAATGTGTAAAGGTATGGATCTTTCTTTCCATGCCATAAATGTACTCCTGGGATAGATAAAACTGCTTTGGTATCTGCAGCATCCTGAGTTGTCTCAGCTACTACATTGCCTTCTTTATCTTTGATAGTGAAAGCAATCTTCTGTCCTGCTTTTGCATTGGTAAGGTATACTTCTGCTTCTACCTCTGCGTCAGCTCCTTTGATCTCTGGAGTAACTTTGATTCCAGGTCCTCCATAATAATCCAAGTCAAAATGAGAATCATTTACAGCGATGATATTTACATCACGATATAATCCGCCGTAGAATGTAAAGTCTGCATTCTGTGGATATACTCTGTCGTTTACCCCATTATCAACTGCGATGACGATTAAGTTTGTTACGTCTAATGCTTCTGTGATATTTACTCTCCAGGTAGAATATCCACCATCATGAGAAGCTAATTTCTTTCCATTTACATATACATCTGCGGAAGCATTTGCTCCTTTGATCTCCAGATAATACTGGGAAGCGTCCGGCAGATCGATCTTGTTTAATTCTTTTGCATAGTAGCAGGTTCCACGATAATAATCATTGCCGCCATCCTGTCCATCAATTGCGTTCCAGGAATGTGGAAGTGTAACCCAATACCATTTCTCCGGCATAGTTGCTGGAATTGTGTCTGCATCCTTTGTAAATGCCCATTTTGTGTTAAAATTAATGATCTCTCGCATATGATACCCTCTCCTATCTTTTACGTTCTATTTGTTTGCTAAAGTCATTCTAACATAAAACATTTCTAAGGTCGGAGAAGAATTTTTGGGTAAAATAGAAAAATTTTTGTCTTATTCTTTTCCCGTTGCCAACTTATGCATTTCTTCTGTAGCAAAAGAAAGTTTCGTGATCACATCCTTTTTGCTCACATAGCACCAAAAGCTGTCATCCGGTATGGAAATATCCACACAATCTCCTCTTTTTAAATAGTCGTATTCGATGTGCATACTTTCCATATCTTTTGCACTGCGCACCAGGGTATAAGGCTCTCCATAATACATACATTCAATCCTTGTCTCTGTAGGAGTCTGGATCAATTTTCCCATACCCTGTTTATAAAATTTACGGGAACCCGGCAAAGTCTCGATCCGTACTTCATCTTCAAAATAATAAGTTCCCTCTTCAATCTCTTTTCGGACACATTCCCGTTCCCACTTGCTCCAATCTGGAATATGAGAAAATTCCGTCTCACCGGATAAGGCTTTCAACTGCCCGAACGTATCCATCTCCCATTCTTTTCCGCAATGACCGCACCAAAGTCTGGTTCCCTTAGATTCCATCTTAGATTCTGTCCGACAAGCAGGGCATTTATACAAAAGTGCATGAAGACCTTCCGCTCTTCTCGGGTGATCGATCTCTAAACGGTTCTCTAACTGCCAGCGGAAATCATCATAAGCAAAGGCTTTTTTTATCTTCTCATTGATCTCCTGTGCGTTTAAAACTTTTGCTTCTTCATGGGTAACGATCTGTACCATTTCTGCTTCTACATAGGTCTTTTTGTTGATCTTATTCCACTGTGGACAGGTCACAAAATTCCCATGGATCCGAAGGACTACTACCGGAACTTTTAAGATCTGTGCCAATTTTCCAACAGAATCCGGCAGATAAGAAGTACAGCCATCCAGAGAGTATCTTGCTTCTGGAAAAAGCACAAAGATCGTGCCTAATTTTTCTATGCAATATTTAATGTTGCGGATTAAATTCAGATCGGTAATAAACTTTCGGGTTCCCAATACCCCTAAAGAACGCATAAGAGGCTCTGTATAGGTATTGAATCCCTCCAAAGTCATAACATTATTTACCGGATAAGGATGAGTGGCTTTTAACATAATGTTAAAGTCCACCATAGATGAATGGGTTACTAAAAGCAGGTAAGGCTTTTCTATATTTTCCATATTTACCTGCTTTAAGACGAAACCTCTTTTCTTGAGGTCCGGAAAACTGATCAGTGCTTTCGCCCATCCCATAAGAAAGCATGGGCGGATCGGTCTCTTTTTAAAATCAAATCTTGCTACTTCTTTTTTTTGAGCTGTTTTTCCAAACATTCTTTATCCTCTCTCTTTTGTAATCTGGGATCATTGCTTGTGCAATCATCCTTTTCCACAGAGGATCTTAACTCATTCGGTAATGTCCCACGATATCTTCCCTGTACTCCAAAATGTCCTGCTCATACCCTGCCTGAGCCGGGCTTCCATTATGGATCACAAAAGAGATTCCTTTTTTATTGCGTTTGTCGGACACAATACCAATATGTTTTTCAAATACAATGATGTCACCACCCTGCCACTGTTCAATATCTGTGATATCCGTGGTAAGGGATATGGCATTTCTCTCAAAATACACCCTTAGATTTCGAACTCTCCGAAAATCAATATTAGGATCAGGCTTGATGATATCATAGTCTTCCCTGTGGTTTTCAATATCTTCCGCAACTAACTGCTGAAGATCATATCCTGCTGCCAAAAAAGAAAACGCCACCACATCTGTGCAGACCCCATATTCATCATCGGGATAACCCCCGGAATAGTATTTACTCTTATACTGGGGGTTTGTTGCAATATAGGCTCTCGTTCCTGCCAAAATGTCTGTCTGGTCATCTACTCCGTCTTCATCTTTATCAACAGAACTTGTGTAAGTCTCAATTCCAAAGTCTTCATTTGTGTACTGTCTGTGGGGAATCACATTCAAGATATACAAAGCTGCCCCCGCCACACTTCCGGCAACCGAAACTGCGCCGGCACAAATAGCAAAAAGTTTCTTTCTCTTCATCTATTGTCTCCTTTTCTGAGAGTTATTGCAACTAAAATATAAACTTTTCCAAAATTTTATAAAAA
>JAGAOC010000070.1 GCA_017623935.1 Agathobacter sp.
AAAAAAGAAAGAGCCGCTTACTTTCAAAATCACTTGAAAATAAGCGGCTCAGACCACTTTGTTACTTTATTGAATTGTTAGTTATTTTTGATGAAATATGAACGACAGATTTTTGTGTTTCCGAACTACACCCTCACAACTACTTGGACGTTTACTCCATTGGAAATTGCCTTTTTCTTCTCTTTTCGATCACTTTGGGAGAAGAGTATATGTCGCTCAAAGTGCCTAAATTCGAGAAGTTTTAAAAACTTCTCGGTTCGCGGGCAGTCGTCGAATTCCGCATAAACACTGGCTTTGCAGCCAGTTGTTTCTTCGGAACTCTCCTCGTTGCCTTCGCGAAAATTCAAGGAGTTTAGTCCTAAATCTTTTGGAGCAGTGTTACGCACTCCACATGCACCGTTCCCGGGAACATGTCCACGCAACACACCTTCTTCACCTCATAGCCCCGAGCCTGGAAGATCTCAAGATCTCGGGCAAGGCTGGTAGGCTTGCAGGAAATGTAGATCATATTTTCAACGCCGTAGTTGATGATCTTCTCGATTGCCTTCGGATGAATTCCATCACGAGGTGGATCTAATACGATATAGTCCGGTTTCTCTTCGATAGTATCTAAGACTTTTAAGACATCGCCGGCCAAGAATTTGCAGTTGGTAAGTCCGTTTAAAGCGGCATTTTCTTTGGCTGCCTCTACTGCTTCTTCTACGATTTCTACGCCCACAACTTCTTTTGCCACTGGAGCCAGCATTTGAGCGATGGTGCCGGTGCCGCTGTACAGATCGTAAACGATCTTGTCCTTTAATAAGGAAGAATCCTCCGACAAAATAAACTCTCTGGCGGTCTCATAGAGTACCTCTGCTCCCAGAGAATTGGTCTGGAAAAAGGAAAATGGAGAGATCTTAAAACGAAGTCCCAACAGTTCCTCATAGAAAAAGTCCTGACCGTATAAAATATCTGTTCCTTCATTCTTGATCACGTCAGCTACACTATCATTTTTTGTGTGAAGGATTCCCTTCATTTCTCCATCCAAAGAAAGGGCAAGGATACAGTCTTTCCACTGAGCTAACAGCTCTTCGTCCTGCGAAATCTGGGTAGAAGTGATAAGGTCGATCAAGATCTCGCCGGTTTTTGTGGCTTTTCGAACTAAGAGATGGCGCAGATAGCCATCATGGCGCATCCTATGGTAATAGGGAATATTTCTCTCTGCAAAAAATCCTAAGGTTGCCATTAAGATCTTCCGACAATCCTCATCCACGATCTCACAGTTATCAACTGTGACCAGATCGTAGAAACTGCCCCTTTTGTGCATGCCAAGAGCCAGTGGTCCGTCCTTATACTCATCTCCAAAGGTAAATTCCATCTTGTTACGGTAAGCTTTCTGTCTTGGGCTTGCCTTGATCCCCTGAAAATCATATGGTGTAGTGATCACCGGGTCTAACAGTGCCCGTACCTGCTCTTCTTTGATCTTAAGCTGTTTTTCATATGGAAGACTCTGGTAAGTACAGCCTCCGCAGTTTTCAAAATGAGGGCAATACTCTGTCATTTCATCTGAAGAACGCTGCAGGATCTCCAAAAGTCTGCCTTCTGCTTTGCCTTTTCGCACTTTATTTACTCCAAAAGAAACTTTCTGTCCCGGAATTGTGTTTTTGACAATAACTTTATCTCCATCCTCAGTAAGTACGATTCCTTTATTTGGGAACTCTACGCGCTGTACGATTCCTTCACCAACTTGTCCTTTTTTCATGATTTCTCCTTTTTAATTCCATTAATGATTTAATTCTTCTAACCGCTCTCTGACATTCACAGAAATACTCTTTACCACATCGGTCTCAGCCACGATCTCCTGGGTGCTTGCTGCCAGATTTGTAAGCCTATCATTGATATCCGCAATGGAATGAGTCAATTCCACGGTTTCCTTTAAAAGCATTTGTATTCCTTCTACGATCTCAATGCGGTTGATGTCACTCTCATCTGCCATGGCACGGCTGGCTTCCGCCAAAGTTTTGATTTCATCAGCCACCACACCAAAGCTTTTTCCAGCGTCTCCGCTTCTAGAAGCTTCCACTGCTGCATTCAAGGACAGCAGATTGGTCTGCTTTGCGATCTGAGTGATCTTATTATTATTTTTCTCCAAATTCTGCAACAATTGCTCGATTCCGGAAAAAGAAGTATTCAACGTGTCACAAAACTCAGAAATTGTCACCATAGCCAGACTGACTGCACTGCTTTCTTCCGCATTGATGGTACTGCCCCGTAACATTCCGTCAATGGATGCGTTCAGAGATTCAAAGTCTTCTTTGATAAATTGCGCCATTTCCTGATTTTTTCTCAGGATACTGCGATTTTTCTCCTCTAGCTCCATAGAAAATTCCTGAACTTCATTCTTTATAAAATGAATACAGTTCTCCGGTGAATTACAGTCATTATAAATGGCAGTCGCCATTTCCTTGCAATTGCTATAACCGCAAGCTCCGCAGTTGACACTCTGATCCTCTGGAGTTTGCTTTTTCATCTGATAAAATACAGATTGAAGCTGCTCACGGGTAGGCTGTTTCCAGGAAACGGTCTTGGATTTATCAGAATATGTACGCATAAAATCTTTGATATCTAATTTTCTAAATTTCATATTCAATAAGCGCAGGCGATTCTTTGGTGACAGATGCTTGGAAAATGGTCCGAAAAAGTGACCTTTTTTCGCTCTTTCTTTTATTTCCTGCAACTGATAAAAGGTTTCCTCTGACTCCCCTTTTGCGGCTTCAATACCTGTTCCATAGAGACAGCCCTTGTCACAATTGAGGATATCAACCATAAATGGAAGTTTCTTTTGACTCCGTACTCTTTCTTTGTAATCCTTCAGAAATTCATAGGCAGTCTTTTCCCCCTCCACCTGGCGGATAAAGGCATTTTCTCCACAGAACCAATAAACATTTTCTTTTAATCCACCTGGCATTGGATAGATAGAACCAAGTCCATATTCGATCTCATCTTTTACACTCGGTCCGCTAATGCGGTGATCTCTCACATACTTCATCAAATGCTCAAAAGTCAGATTGTAGGTCACATAACCGTGGGTATTTGGGTCTGTGATCTCCTTTTTCTTAGCGATACAAGGACTGATAAAAGCCAGCTTGTCTTTGATCTTCATATACTTTTTCGCATAAATAGCTGTACACATCATAGGACTATGAATTGGCACCAGCTTGCTGATCAGCTGTGGCTCATAGTGCTCAATATAATTTACAATGGCTGGACAAGGCTGGGAAATGCCTCCCTTCATTCCATTCTTGGTAATATAATTGATATATCCCCATGTGGTAATATCTGCTCCAAAACTCACACTGATAATATGATTTACACCGAGTTTTTTCAGGCCTCCCAGGACAGACTCATATTCTCTTGGATAATTTGCTTCAAAAGCAGGTGCCAACAATACGGAAATCTGTTCTCCCTTCGCCAGGTCTTCAAAAAATTGCTCTGTATCATCATAAAAACTTCTCGCCTGATGTTCGCAAGCATCAAAACAAGCTCCACAGTTAATGCAATTTTCACCATGAACTTCGATTCTCTGCCCTTTTTGTAACTGCACAGAATAATTAGCTGTAAGTACCGGACAGACCGAAATACAGCGATTACATCCCTGACATTTTTCGTTTGTATATACTAAACCATTCTTTTCTTTTCGTTCCATAATATATCTTCCCCTTCCGAGACCCTCTACTGTCTGCTATTGTACCGCAAGAACACGGGAAATTCCAGAGTAATTTACCTAGTAATAAAACAGATTGCGCTTCGCGCAATCTCCGCGCGCGAGCGGTATTGCGAAGCAATAAACTTCTTCTCCGCGAGCTGCGCATAATTGACACGTAGTGTCTTTGTTTAGTAGGAAATTCCTTTGGAATTTCCTGCTAAACAAAAATAAGGGCCGCAACCCGCGACCCTTACATCTCTCATATGAAATTATGCTTCTGTCTTGTCAGCAGCTTCTACTACATCTTCTTCGTCTTCAAAGAAATCATCTTCAAAATCATCTTCAAAGTCGTCTTCGAAATCATCCAGATAATCTGGTGTGAAGAAACGATATAATCCGTAGATAGCTGCAGCAACTGCAACAACAATACCGATCACTGCAAAAATGATGACTGCCTTAGATGGCTTCTTGTCTTCTTTCTTGCAAACAGCGTCGGCATTTTTTCCTCCGATTATTTCTGCTAACTTAGCATTGCTCAAAAGTTCTTCTACTTTGCTCATGTCTTGACTCTCCTTCTCTTTATTAAATTTTCATGTAACACATGTGTAATCCACGATTACTTTCACTATTTATCTTATTCATGATTATATCATAATTCTTCCCAATTTCCTAGAAAAAATGAGAAAGTTCATAGATAATTTAGATTTTTTTCAATTTTGCAAAGGAGGCAAACATTTTCTTGGTTCCTGCTTTATCAAAATCAACCGTTACCTCGTAGTCCCTGCCGCCTTCTACAACGGCTTTGACTTCTCCATCACCAAATTTCACATGGCGCACTCTGTCTCCAACGCCATAATCTAGACCACCGCTGGTATTGACCGTAGCAAACGCCCTCTGATTCGCTACTGCCGTAAAGACCGGCTCTGATTTGGCTTTCTTCTGGAAAGTAGAACCATAACCTTCTCCCACTTCGGCTCCGTAACGGTTCGGTCTGCCATCTCCGTACTGGGTAGCCACCGTGCGGAAAGCTTTCTTTGCTTTCTGGTAAGTAGATTCTGTGGCAGAATTTACATAATCATCATATCCATCATAGGATTTTGGCTCATAAATCTCACCAGATATCAGTTCCTTTGGAATCTCTTTTACGAAACGGGATACTGTGGAAAACTGGGTCTGACCTCGAACCATTCGCATCCTAGCACTGGTAATGGTAAGATTCTGCATAGCTCTTGTGATTCCCACATAGGCAAGACGTCTTTCTTCCTCGATCTCCTCCATTGGATTCTCTGCGGAAATGGACATAAAACTTGGGAAAAGTCCGTCTTCCATTCCTGCCAGGTACACATTCGGAAATTCCAATCCCTTAGCGCTATGTAATGTCATGAGCACCACATAATCTGCATTCTCATCTACACTATCAATATCTGCCACCAATGCAACTTCCTCTAAAAATCCCTGCAAAGTTGGCTCTTCCGCGCTATCTTCATAGTCTTTGAGCTTACTGATAAATTCGTCTATATTTTCAATTCTTGCCTGGGCTTCATCTGTTCCCTCTGCCTCTAATTCCCGAACATAACCGGTAGATTCTAACAATTCATCCACCAAAGCGGTTAACGGCATGATCTCTGCTTTTGCTTTCAGCCCCTGAATAAACAGTACAAAATCCCGGATCTTATCTGCGGCTTTTCCAATGGATGGAATATCGCCTGCCATGCGAAGGGCAGAATAAAAATCCATATCCTGTTCTACTGCATATCTGGACACTTTGCTCAAAGTTGTTGCTCCGATCCCACGCTTTGGAACATTGATGATCCTCTGTACTGCCAGATCATCCCTTCCATTATCAATGGTCTTCAAATATGCCAGAATATCTTTGATCTCTTTTCTGGAATAGAAGTTCACGCCGCCCACGATCTTATAAGGAATATTACATACGATAAAACGCTCTTCTAAAAGACGGGACTGAGCATTGGTACGATATAGGACTGCACAATCCTTATACTTATAATCTTCCCGGGATGTCTTCTTAATAATATCTCTTGCAATATAATTCGCCTCTTCATAGGCAGAATCCAACTGCTGGAAATTAATCTTATCGCCCTTGCCATTATCTGTCCACAGGCTCTTGGACTTACGTCCCACATTATTGGCGATCACGGCATTGGCTGCATCCAAAATATGCTGGGTGGAACGATAATTCTGCTCTAACTTGATCACTCTGGCATCTGGAAAATGCTTCTCGAAATTCAGGATATTATAAATATTGGCTCCTCGGAACTTGTAAATGGACTGGTCATCATCACCAACTACACAAAGATTCTGATTCTTTCTTGCCAACAGACGGATCAACTCAAACTGAGCCGTATTGGTATCCTGATACTCGTCCACCATAATATAACGGAAACGATCCTGATAAGCTTCTAAGACTTCCTTATCTAGTTTGAACAACTCCACAGTCTTACAGATCAGATCATCAAAATCCAAGGCATTGTTCATCTTCAGGCAACGCTGATATTCCTTATATACCTCTGCCTGACGTCTCTTTGTAAAATCACCCACTGCCCGGGTCTCAAATTCAATAGGATCGATCAGTTCATCCTTCGCAGAAGATATCACGCTTAAGAACATCTTCTCCTTATACATCTTCGTGTCGATCTCTAACCGCTTGCAGATATCCTTCATCAAGGTCTTCTGGTCATCTGCATCGTAAATGGAAAAATTCGTATCATATCCCAATCTATCAATATAGCGCCGTAAAATACGCACACAGGTGGAATGGAACGTGGCAACCCAGATACTTTCAGAGCCATACCCTACCATATTGTCGATTCGCTCCCGCATCTCTCCAGCAGCTTTGTTGGTAAAGGTAATTGCCATAATGTTATAAGGATTAACACCCATTTCTTCTATTAAATATGCAGTTCTATGAGTCAGCACTCTGGTCTTTCCTGAACCGGCACCCGCCAGGATCAGAAGGGGACCTTCTGTACACATAACCGCTTCTCTTTGTTCTTCGTTTAATTTATCAAGTAAACTCACAGCTTTTTCCTCTCTGTTTTTGCTTATTGTCTAGTATATCACACTCCACCTCTTTTGCCAACCAAAAAAAGAACATATATTCGTTTTTCGTTTCACACCAGAAAAATCACGCCAGAAAAAAGTTGTCATATGGTTTTGAATACTATATAATGAAGTCGAGGTGATACATTATGACAACAGAAATACGAGAATTTCTAGAGCAGGAACTTGCAATCTTAAATTCCACCGGTTTTGTAAAGCCGGATGACCTGCCAAATATTGATTTATATATGGATCAGATAACCACTTTCATGGATGACCAGTTATCTGCCTGCAAACGATACGAGGACGATAAGATCCTTACCAAGACCATGATCAACAATTACGCTAAGAATAATCTTCTTCCACCACCGGACAAGAAGAAGTATTCCCGAGAACATGTCATTTCCATGCTCTTCATTTACTATTTGAAATCAATCTTAAGTATCAATGATATTCAGTCTATTTTAAATCCTTTGACCGACAAATATTTCGGCAAGGACAAAGAACTGAACATGATGGATATTTATAAGGAGATCTTCCAGTTAGAAAAGACGGAATCCACCAAACTTTTGAAAGATCTCGGTAAAAAATACCAGATTGCCAATGATACTTTTGCTGATTTCCCGGAAGAGGATCAGGAAATGCTCCACAATTTCAGCTATATCTGCCTGTTAAGTTTTGATGTTTACATGAAAAAGATGCTGATCGAGCAGATGATCGACTCTTATAAGGAAAAGAAAGAGTCTGAGAAAAAAGATCCAGAGAAAAAGACCTCTGAGAAATCCAAGCCAGAGAGTGCTTCCTAATGATCTACCCAAAAAAGACTGTGATACCGGAATCATGTTCCGATACACAGTCTTTTTTATAATATCTTCTTGATAATTTTTGATAATTATTCTTGTCCTTCTTCCAAATCCTGCGGATCTTCGATTCTGGAAAATACCATATCATATCCGTCATTTCCATAATTTAAGGAACGATTTACCCTACTGATGGTAGCAGTGGAAGCTCCTGTCTTGTCTGCAATGTCCATATAAGTCTTCTGGTGTCTTAACATCCGAGCCACCTCAAAACGCTGGGACAGGGAAAGTAATTCGTTCACAGTGCATATGTCCTCAAAAAATTTATAACATTCATCACGATCTTCCAAACTAAGTATTGCATCAAACAGATGATCAACTGCTTCTGTTTTTATTTTCTTATTCATTAAAAGTCTCCCCTCTCTTTTCAAAGGCTTTCCTAAATCTAGTGTTCTTATTTTAACATATTAAAGTCATAAAGTAAACAGATTTCTTGCAATTCCTTCTACATTGATATATGATAGATTTATGTTTCAGATCAGAAAGTAAAGTAATAAAGGAGTATTTCATGAAAAAAGTAGGAAATTTCTTTCTAATGTTTGTACCAAGTATTGTAGTATTGAGCTTTCAATATTTTGCTATGTTTTTTATTATGGGAATCTGTATGTTGTTCCTTTTTGCAAAAGGACAAGGATTTATGGAGGCCTATAATTCCATGGTAGAATTTCTCTTAAATCCTGATGTGAATCTGACACTGCTGCTGATGTTCTCCACCATGACCATTTGTAGCTGCGGTCTTTTATGCCATTACCGCTATGGCGGCGGAATCGTCCCTCCTGAGAAAAAGGAATTCAATCCTCTTCAATTTGCAGGGATCCTGCTGATCGTACCAGGTGCTCAGATCCTCAGCAATCTCATGGTATCTGTCATTGCAGCATTGATGCCATCCGCGCTGACTGCCTATGAAGAATTATTAGAGGCCTCTGGAATGGGAGATGAACTTTCCATAGCCATGATCCTCTATTCTGTCATTTTAGCACCGATCGGAGAAGAACTTGCTTTCCGTGGTCTGACCTTACGGATCGGTAGAAAAGCCCTTCCTTTCTGGGCAGCCAACCTGATCCAGGCATTCCTGTTCGGTGTTTTCCATATGAATATCATTCAGGGCTCTTATGCCTTTGTATTAGGTCTGATCTTAGGATTTGTCTGTGAAAAAGGCGGAAGTATCTACTACGCGATCTTCCTTCATTTCCTGTTCAATTTCTGGGGTACGATCATCGCTCCATTTGTTGCAGAACTGACGCATCCAGCGGCAATCCTTCTGTTTTTTGCGGCAGTCATTGCCTGCACAATAATAGGCCTCCTTTTGTTCATCAAAGGGATGAAACAAAAAGAGGCCAAAAGGCTTCGTCCTATTCAATTAGAAAATGTTCACGCCTAATAAGCTTAAGACCATCATGATCACACCTGCCAACAGTACGCCAAGCATTACGGCTGCTACGGTAGATTTAAAGTCCATATCCAGGATACTGGCTGCTAACGTTCCTGTCCAAGCACCGGTTCCTGGAAGCGGGATTCCAACAAAGAGAAGAAGTGCTACAAACAAGCCTCTGCCCGCTTTCGCCTGGAGTTTCTGTCCTCCCTTTTCCCCTTTCTGTAAACACCATGTAAAGAACTTACCGATCACCGGTTTATCACAGCCCCATTCCAGAACTTTTCTTGCGAAAAGATAGATGATAGGAACTGGTAACATATTTCCGAGAATACAGATAATATAAGATTGGATCAAAGGTAACCCCAATACCTGGGTGTAGGGAATTGCACCTCTAAGTTCAATCAATGGCACCATAGAGATAAAAAACGCGATCAAATATTTTTTTAACATATTTTCCTCCTGTAATCTATTACATTTTACTCAGATACTCTTTTAAAAATGCTACAAAAGTTTCCATTTCTTCCTGGGTTCCAATGGAAATACGCAGATAATTAGAGATTCTCTCCGGACTCTTGAAATAACGTACATAAATATCTGCTTTCTTTAAGTCTTCAAAAAGCTGTTTTGCTTCTACCTTCGGATGGGTTGCAAAAATGAAATTGCTCATGGAATCTCCAAACGCAAATCCCAAATCCTTCAGTTCTTTTTTCGTCCACTCTCTTGTCTCAATTATCTTGTTCCGGGTCATTTCAAAATATTCTTTATCTTCGATGGCTTTACAACCTAATTCAATGGTCACACTGTCCATTGTATATGAGTTAAAAGAATATTTCACATCATTTAAATATTTGATCAGTACAGGATTACTGATCGCATAACCGATCCTAGAACCAGCCATAGATCTGGACTTAGAAAAAGTCTGAACCACGATCAGATTATCGTATTTGTCAATTAATGACAATGCACTCTCTCCGCCAAAATCAATATATGCTTCATCGATCACTACAATGACATCCTGATTTGCCTGAATAATGGCTTCAATCTCATCAAGAGGCAATAACTCTCCTGTTGGAGCATTTGGATTCGGTAAGATAACTCCGCCATTTTCCCTCTTATAATCTTCTACGCAGATCTGAAAATTCTCATTAAGCGGAATTCTCTCATAAGGGATCCGAAGCATATCTGCCCATACATCATAAAAAGAATATGTAATATCCGGAAACAGAATTGGTTTCTTTGAATTAAAAAATGTCATAAAGATCATCGCAAGGACATCATCTGATCCTACGCCAACAAATACCTGATCCTTATTGACCTGATAAAAATCAGCAATGGCTGAAACAAGTTTCCCCACTGTTGGATCCGGATATAATCTTAACCTAGCAGGATCCATATTCTTTAATGCCTCGGACACTCCTGGTGCCGGCGGATATGGATTCTCATTGGTATTTAACTTGATCATCCGCTCTTTATTTGGCTGCTCTCCTGGAACATAAGGAACCACTTTACGGATGTTTTCTTCCCACTTTCTCATGATTTTCCTCCATATGTTTATGGTCTTAAGTAACATACGCTACTACTTTACAATATTTTGAATGGAAAGTAAAGAACCCGGATTAAAATATCCGGGTTCCTGATACTTCTACCAAGTCTTCTCTAAGTTTGTGAAAAAATCCACATCATAAGGACTGTCTTCTTGCCCATTTAATCGCTGATAGATCAATTGATAATCCAGTGAATCTTCCATATACCAAAATTCATAGCCATCCAGATAGCTCTCTATAAACTCATCCCAAGAATGAAATTCACTTTGGATGATCATTCCAATTTCCATAGCCTTATCTAATGCATCCTGCTCTGTATAGTAACCGGCAATATAGCAGGCCTGTAAAAATTCCATAGCATTGCCATAATCCCATCCATTTATGGCAGAAGCACCTTTTTCTTCATACAGATTATACATTTCTGCCCAGAACTCTGCTTCTTCAAAATCCATATCGACATCCGTCCACAGATAATATGATCTATCCTCTGGATCCATCTGTCCCAGTCCCCAGTCAGTCAATGTCTGCATATCTGTTGCAAAATCCTGTCTTCGCCCTTCATCTATGAGCCAATTCCAAGTTTCTTCTACTTTAGCCTGATCCGTAGTCTCCCAATTGTTTTCTAACAGTTCTGCGCCCAAGTCTTTTGTATCCTCATTTAACGGGAGTCCTCCAAAATAATCATGGTTCCAATTATGTTCTTCAATGATGATCGCATTAACTGTATTAAACCACTGCAATGTATCTGTCATCTCAACAGAGGAATGATCGATCAAAGATATATCCTCTTGGAATGTACCACAAGAGACCAGCATTTTTTGCATAAAATCCTCTGTCATCTCTGATGTTACAAACAAAAAGACATAATTGGCATATTCTGTTTCTCCATAGACCATATATGCCCCCACCTCGCCATCATCGACTTCGATGGTTCCGATGGAAGAAGTAACATTAGTCATACATGGAATATTTGGGGCACCTACTTCGTTTCCATAATAATACCCCACATCTTCTATAATGGTCTTTGCATCCTCTAAACAAGATACGTTCTGGCCTGTACTGTATTTAGGGAACTGCATGACCATCACGCCCTCATCTTCCGACTTATCTTGAACCTTTATCCAGCTTTCATTCTCAGTCTCATCGTTTTTGCTGATCCATTCTTCATCCAGCATAAGAGAGATACTTTCATCTGATGAGGAAAATCTCACCATAGAATCCATTGGATGCTCTTCCCCCGCATTTTCTTCCGTTCCACATCCCTGCAGCAGGGTAAGCGCCATAACTGCCGAAATCGTTAAAACTCCTATTTTCCTAAAAGATTCCTTTATTCCCATATTATCCTCCAATCCCTTTTTTCTTTATCGTACATTTTAGAAGAGTTCCCTAGTAAACAATAAAGCTGCGCTATTTCGCGCAGCTTTGTCTACTACCAAGTCTTCTCTAAAGATGTTTTGAAATCCACACTATATGGATTATCCTCTCTTGTCTTAAGATCTTCGTAAATTTCTCTACGTTCATCAGAGCTCTCTTCTGCCCAGTATTCATAACCAGTCAGGTAGCTTTCCATTAATTCATCCCATGATCCAAATAATGTCTGCACGGTCTGTGCGATTTCAAGGGATTTATCTAATGCTTCCTGTTCTGTATAATAACCAGCCAGATAATAGAAACTTAAAAGATTCATAGCACGACAGTAATCCCATCCATCAATGGCTGTAGCGCCCTTTTCTTCATATACGCCATACATTTTTACAAGATATTCAGCAGACGCAGAATCAACCTGAAAATTTGCTAACAGGTAATCAACTCTTTCTTCTGCAGCGATATCTCCTAAGCCGCAACTATCCATTAACTGCATATCTTCAACAAATCCACTACGATGACCTTCTGTTAAGATCCATTCTAAGGTTTCATCTGCGGAAACACGGTCTGTAACCTCCCACCAGCTCTCTAAAGAATCCTGAGTGGTTGCCACGCTATCATCATTTGCTGGGAGACCTGCAAAACGGTTGTAATCCCATCCATTCACTTCTGTAAGGATTGCATAAGAAGCGTTGAACCAACGAACAGTATCTGTGATCTCAACAGTTGTGTTATCTTCTACTTCTGGTGCTTTTTCAACGAATTTGCTGCAAGAAACATTCATTTCCTGAACAAAGCTATTGCTCATATTATTTGCAGCAAAGATGAAGGAATAATATGCGTAATCAGATTCTCCATAGATTACAAATCCATCAATATTAGAATTATCAATTGTGATCTTTCCTTCTCTTGCTTTAAAATTCTTTAATCCTGGAATCTCTGGTGCTTCTTCATCAGTTCCTGTAAAAACATAACTTTCTTCTACCAGTTTGACCATGTCATCCATGCTTTCCATACTAAATGCACTATCATGAGGGAACTGCATGATCACAACACCTTCTGTACCTAGCTTGTTAAAGGCACTTAACCAGTTATCCATTCCCAGATCTTCTACTTCCCATTTTTCATCTAAATAGATGGAAAATGACTCATCTCCCGGTGCAAATTCCTTCATGGATTTTTCTATATCTTCGTTTGATTTCTTACCACAGCCCTGAAGCATCATGATTCCCATGACCGCTACCAGACAAAGCATGGCTGCTCTTTTTAATTTGTTTACGAATTTCATCTTATTTTCCTCCGTTATAAAGATTACGCTTTGCGCAGGATATTGCAAAACAATATACAAAAATGCCGCGCTCAAAAAGCGCGGCGCTTTTTTTATTCTGTTGCTGCTGGAGCGTTCTCAGCAAACTTGCTACAGGAAACTTTCATTGCCTGAGTGAAGCTATCATCAATATTGTTAGCAGCGAAGATAATTGCATAGTAAGCATAATCAGATTCGCCATAAATTACAAATCCATCAATATTGGATCCATCAATTGTGATCTTTCCTTCAGATGCTTTCAGATTCTTTAATCCAGCAACTTCTGGAGCGTCTGCATCAGTTCCTGTATAAGCGTAGCTTTCTTCCACAAGTGTGATCATGGAATCCATGCTATCCATAGCATAAATGCTATCGTGTGGGAACTGCATAACAACAACACCTTCTGTACCAGCTTTGTTGAATGCGCTTAACCAATTGTCCATACCAAGACTTTCAACTTCCCATGCTTCATCCAAGTAAATGGATACTGTTCCATCATCAGCAGCAAATTCTTTCATAGACGCTAACACATCTGCGTTGCTTTTCTTACCACATCCCTGAAGCATCATGAGACCCATTACAGTTACGAGGCAGAGAACTACTGCCTTTTTCAGCTTACTAGCAAATTTCATTTTATTTTTCCTCCATATTATAAACTCCTCAGTTCCTATCCCAACACTTTAGTCTGGTGAACTAACAAAGGAAATAGTAACATATGTAAAAAATGGTGTCAATTTGCAAAAATAAATATAAATTCTATTAGTTTACCCCTTTTTTTCTTAAGTTTTCACAAAAACTTCACATTTCTGTGATACAGATTGCAGAAATTGCCCTTAAATTCATAAGATTGCCCTCGGCAATCTCCGCGCGCAAGCGGTATTGCGGAGCAATAGACTTCTTCTCCGCGAGCTGCGCATTAATCACACGAAGTGTCTTTTGTTTCCTAGGTAATTACCTAGGAAACAAAAAAAGCCATGCAAAAGCATGGCATTTTTTAATGTTTTTTATTCATTTACTGCATTTACAAATCTTAAGAAGCCTTCTCTTCCATCTTCTGTGCATTTGTACACACCAGCATCTTTTAATACTTCGTTAAATACTAATCCGATCTCAGCACGAACGATATCTGTTACGTTGTCTTTTGTGATCTTATCGTATTTTGGTAAGAAGCCTTCTGCCCAGTCTGCATGACTTGCAAGCGTCTCTGTGCTACGAAGATCTGTTCCATTTACTAATGCTTCTTCTAATTCAGCCATTTCGTCTTTTAATCTGGCTGGAAGAACTGCAAGACCCATTACTTCGATAAGACCGATGTTCTCTTTCTTAATGTGGTGAAGATGAGCATGTGGATGATATACTCCAAGAGGATGCTCTTCGGTAGTGATGTTGTTACGAAGAACTAAATCCAATTCGTAATCCTCGCCTCTTCTTCTTGCGATCGGAGTAATGGTATTGTGTGGCTCACCATCTGTCTCTGCAAAGATAAAGGAAGCCTCATCTGTATAACCTCTCCATGTTAATAAGATCTTATCAGCCAGCTCGATCAAACGCTCTTTGCTTGGTCCGCTGATACGGATAACGGACATTGGCCATTTTACGATTCCAGCTTTTACATCTTCAAATCCGGCAAAACTTACTTCTTTTTCAATTGGAGCTTTTGCCATAGCGAAGGTGTAATGTCCACCCTGGAAATGATCGTGGCTTAAGATAGATCCTCCTACGATCGGAAGGTCTGCGTTAGATCCTACAAAATAATGTGGGAACTGTGTCACGAAATCTAATAATTTACCAAAGGTTGCTCTCTCGATCTTCATTGGTGTATGTAAAGAGTTGAACACGATACAATGCTCATTGTAATACACATATGGAGAATACTGGAAGAACCAATCACTATCATTGATCACAACAGGGATAATTCTGTGATTCTGTCTTGCAGGGTGGTTTACACGGCCTGCGTAACCTTCATTCTCTTTGCAAAGCTGGCATTTTGGGTATGCGCTCTGTTTTGCATTCTTAGCTGCTGCAATGGCTTTTGGATCTTTCTCTGGTTTGGAAAGATTGATCGTAATATCTAAAGTACCGAACTCTGTATCAGTAGTCCATTTCTGGTCTTTTTTGATTCTCTGTCTGCGGATATAATTGCTGTCGCAGCTTAATTTATAGAAATAATCTGTTGCTGCCTGAGCTGAAACATTCTCATACAGATCATTGAATTTACCTCTTACTTCGCTTGGACGAGGCATCATCATGCTCATGATCTTTGTATCAAACAGATCTTTGTATACAATACTGTTTTCTTTCATGATGCCCTGGTCATAAGCATAAGCCATCATATCTTCTAAGATCTCTTCTAATACAGCTTCTGCAGATTCCTGAGTCATAGCTGGACGTTTTGCAAAATTCTCAAAAACTTCATCTTCAATGTCGTCCACTTCAAACAGTTCTAATAAACGATTAATGGTAAACACTTTATCTTCTGGTGCAATGAGACCTGTTACTAATCCATATTCGGTCAGTTCTAAAATTCTCTCCTGAATCATGTTCTTTTCTCCCTATAATTTATATTATGAAAACCCAAGCAACTGCCCCCATTCGCAATCCGGGCTCTCGCCCTACTTGCTCATGGGGGGCAGGTTGTCTGATCAGTACCAAGTTCTGACTGCAAGCAGTCAAACTTGGTACCGATTGACAACTCTGCTTATGCCAACTTCTGTGGGCCATCTCCGATCTCTACTACATAGAAATCAGCTGCGTATCCGATCTTAGCTTCGTATGCTTTTCCAACCTGCTCGATAAAGGTATCTACAGCTTCGTCTTTTACGATACTTACTGTACATCCACCGAATCCAGCACCTGTCATACGGGAGCCGATCACGCCTTCTACTTTCCAAGCTTCTTCTACTAAAGTATCAAGCTCGATACCGGTTACTTCATAATCATCTCTTAAGGATACATGAGAAGCGTTCATTAACTCACCGAATAATGCAACATCATTATTCTTAAGAGCTTCTACAGCTTTTACTGTTCTCTGATTCTCGTAAACTGCATGTTTTGCTCTCTGAACACGTACTTCATCTTTGATCGCGGATTTGTACTGCTCGAACTGCTCTTCTGTCAGATCTCCTAAAGAGTTGATTCCAACTACCTGCTGGATCTCAGAAAGAGCTGTCTCACATTCGCTTCTTCTCTCATTGTATTTAGAATCTCCAAGACCACGTTTCTTATTACTGCAGGAAATAACGATCTTAGCGTTCTCTAATTTGATCGGTGCGTATGTATAATCTAAAGTTGCTGTATCTAAGAAGATTGCGTGTCCTGCTTTACCCATAGCGATAGCGAACTGATCCATGATACCGCAGTTTACACCGTTGAATTTATTCTCTGAATACTGTCCGATCAGAGCCAGATCCTGATTTGTTACATCAAATCCGAAAAGGTTCTTTAAGATATATCCGGTCAAAACTTCTACTGATGCAGAAGAGGAAAGTCCGGAACCGTTAGGAATGTTTCCGAATAATACCAGATCCATACCACAGTCAACTTTCATTCCCTTCTCACCGAATGCCCAGATCACTCCCTTTGGATAGTTGGTCCAGTCAGCTTCTTTCTCTGGTTTTAAATCTTCGATGGAAGACTCGATGATTCCAAGGTTCTCAAAGTTCATGGAATAGAAACGAAGTTTCTTATCGTTACGTTTACGAACTACACCATAAGTTCCAATTGTAAGTGCACATGGGAAAACGTGTCCGCCATTGTAATCTGTGTGCTCTCCGATCATGTTCACACGTCCTGGTGCAAAATAAACTCCGATCTCTCCATCATCCCCAAATAACTCCTTGAATTTTGCTAATACATCCTGCCAAATCATTGTTCTCTTCTCCTTTTTCTTATAAATTTGTCTGAAAAGAAATGACACATATTTACCTTTTCTTTTCAGTTGTTTTCTTACCTTATGATTCTATTATAGCCTAGGTTTTTTCTTTTGCAATAGGTGTTTGACAAGTTACAACATAACGAGGGGATTATGCAACATAATTACATATTTTCCCTAATTATAAATGTATTCTGTAAAACTCCAGTAGAACTCATACACCCCATTAAAATGCCGAATAGCCGCATAATAATTTGAATCCTTTAATATGGACTCATCCCGGTATGCGAGAGTATCTGCAAATTCCCAACTTTCCGGACTTTCTACAATAACAGTGATCACTTCTCCTGCTCCAACTTTCTCGTATTGCTCCTTTATGTAAGCATAATAAGCATCCACCCCGTCTTCCACTGTAAAATAATTCGGCAAGGTTGAAAAGTAATAATACTTCGTACCAGTTGCTTCCACCGGTGTTGTATAGGTACGACGTTCTCTTAATTTTGCATCTGTAATGTTAAAATACTGATAACTGATCTCTCCCGGCCTATCTGGTACCGGATCATCCCAGGTGACATCCACTACATACCAATCCCCATCTAGCTGTACAGAATTCCATACATGACTGGCTCCATTATCTACCTTTCCAGACACTGTAATACAAGGAATTCCCAGGACATCCATACAAAGTTTAAATGCATTCGCATAACCGTTACAAACAGCCTTCTTATAAAGGAACACACCTTCCGCACTACCACTTCCTGCACTAGAACCATATTCACAATTTAAAACGATATAATCATGAACTGCTTTCTCCTGCTCATATGCAGTTTTATACTTATAGGCTTCATCTAAACAAGCCTTAAAACCTTGATAAAATTTTTTGTCATTATCCGATAAGTTCACTACTGCTTCCGGAATATCATTTTTATACATCAGTTCAAAAATGTAATACTCATCGGATTTTTCCAGATTGCAAGGCACTGCTTTTTTTGCCTTACCATTGATAATAACGTAATTAACATTACCAAAAGTTCCGGTTCCATTTGCACTAAAGTCTACTTTTCCCTGATATACATACCATAATCCAGAGGAATTTGCTGCAATTCCTTCATAACCAAAGTCTACTTTACCGCCAGTGACATACCACCAGTTCCCTCCATATCGCACAACCGTCTTGGCAGTAAAGTTTACCTTGCCTTTTTCCACATACCACCAGGCATTGTTATATTTGCACAAAGTAGTGGCTGAAAAATTCACAAGACCTTTCTCAACATACCACCAGCTTCCGTTGTACTTAAACAAAGTAGTTGCACTAAAGTTCACTTTGCCTTTCTCTACGTACCACCAACTTCCGTTGTATTTGCATAATCCTGTGGCCGAGAAATTCACTTTGCCTTTTTCTACATACCACCAGGCATTGTTATATTTGCAAAGTGTCGTAGCTGAGAAATTCACTTTGCCTTTCTCAACATACCACCAACTTCCGTTGTACTTGCACAATCTCGTAGCCCCAAAGTTTACTTTGCCCTTTTCTACGTACCACCAGCTTCCGTTGTACTTACACAGCCCTGTGTATCCAAAATCCAATTTTCCGTTCTTAAAATACCACCAGGAACCATTATACTTCGCCAGACTGTTATAATTTTTCTGAATCTGGTTATTGGAATAGTAATACCAGCTTCCATCTGCGGCTTTCGCCACTCCATTTTTCCCTGCTGCCTGTACGTTTTGCTGTGGCATGATCATAAGAAATGCCAATACAAATACTCCCAACAGAAACGTAAGCCACCTCTTTTTTCCCTTCTCCATATCTTTCCTCCGTATTCAAAAGTTTATAAATCAATTATACCACAAGCAAAGCTTGTGGTATAATAAATCCTTCTATTTTTTCTTTATTCCATATATTCTTCTACCAGTTCTATCACTTCCCGGGTCTGCTCATCCGTAGCCCCGCTTAAGTAATACACTTCATCCTCTGTCTCCACCCACAGAAAGAGTTCATTCTGAGGATTCAAAAAGGTCTCAAACGTTCCCTGCCGATACACTTCAAAGGTTCCCTGATACAAGTTATCCATTCCGATCCCACTCATCTTAGTCATCTCCGGAAGATCTTCTACCACCTCATAATCCGTAATATCAGAAAATGGGATCTCATATTCTGTGGATAGCTGTTCGCAAATGATCTTGTCATTTTCTACTGTCATGGAAATTGGCGTCATTTCCACCAGGATCATCCAGATACAGGCAAGCGGAATACAAAGCAGTGCTAACACCCCAAAAAGACTTGTAGCCAATCCGGCTTTATTTGCCAGATTCACTGTTGTTCCAGTTCCCATCCGGCTTTCTACCATATAATGCTTATCTTTTTTATTATAATAGAACATTCCCAAAATCCAGTTTCTGTCATCTTCAACAGCATCTATGATCGTCTTCTTATCTGCATATGCTACATCAATCTGCCACAATCTTTTTATCTCCATCATGCACACTGCCATTACTGCAATGGCGTATACAACAGAGGCGATAACGATTCCCCAGGCTCCCCATGACCGCTGCCAGGTAAAAAAGAGCATACACCAGGTAAATGTTGTATTGATCCAGGCGCAGGCAAGCCATAGGTTCTTCCACACCTGTTTTTTGGCTCTCGCATAATTCATGTTGGTATCACTATCATAACTTATTACGGAGATCTTCTGTCTGTCACACCAGATCGCACAAAGATAAAATAACAACGTACATACTGCAAAAACAGCCACCAACACTATGAAGATCCACAGATCCTCATCTCCAAAAAGTACAATACTAATGATGACCGGCACAATACTTATTAGGATCGGTGGTAAAAATTCGATCAGCTTCACTTTCTTAGATATGGTCACCGATTTTAGATCCGTATAAGATACTTCATACGCCTCTTCCCATCCCATCTGAATTTTCAATTCCTGAATCTTCTTATTTGCAATAGCAAAAGGAACCATTGGCACAAAACACACCGCCAGTATCCAGACAAACCATATCGTCATTGCAATAGAAATATACGGGATCAAAAAACATATGATAGGAATGACCGCTAATATAAGACAACCCTTTTTTAATGTCTTCTTATATTCTACTATGACTTTTTGCACAGGCTCTTCCTTGCGAAGTTTTCCTGATAAAGTTGCCCCAAAACAATAAGACCGATTCTCATCCCCTGCACCTCTTAGCATAAAATACATCATAAGAAGAATCGGATACATAACAACTGCCATCACAATATTCATAATCAACATAAGCTATTCCTCCTTTTATTCCGCCGGATCACTGGCGTCTTTTTTCTCTAAATCTCTTTTTCCTGCTGTTTCTTGTCCTACTGCTTCTTTTCCTGCGTCAAAATAGTTTCTGCAGATCTCAAAGAACTCCTCCTGCTCAATTCCACGGATCTTAGCTTCAGATATGACTCGTTCTAACATTTCCTTGGCTTCTAAAGACAATTCCCTGTTAAAATTCATCTCTTCCCGGACTCTTGCTCCATTTCTTCGATCCGTAAAAATATATCCTTCCTGCTTCAACATCTGGTATGCCTTATTCACAGTCATGGAACTGACTCCCATCTCCTGGGCTAGTGCCCGAACCGTAGGAAGCTGCTCTCCCGGTGAAAGTCTCCCGTCCGAGATTCCCAACACGATCTGGTTACGAATCTGCTGATAGATCGGAACATCGGAATATTCATTAATTGCAATGATCATAAAATCACCTCGCTACTCTTATTATCGTTTCATTGTATCATTTGTATTATTCATTGTAATACAAATGATACAATCTGTCAATACGATAATTCTGAGGCATTCCATAATAAGATTCGGGTGTCAAAAAGGCTGGATATCAAAGACTATTGTCATTTTGCACAAACGCATTACGCATTTGGACATTTGCGAGGAAATTAGAACTTTCTTATTTTCCTGATCCATTTAGCAATTTCGGGACATGGATGTCCCGAAAAGGTGCAACTGAGCCTGGATGGCGAATTTGCACCGGTTGCGTCATGATGAAACGCATTATTCGGAAAATAAGTAAAAGTTCTTTTTCTGAGCAACGGACAAAAAGTAATGGAGTTGTGCAAAATGATATAGGAATGGTAAAACCAGCCCTTTTGACACCCGAATCTTAACATGCAAAAAAACTGCCGTTTCAGAATACCTCTGAAACGGCAGTTTGCTTCTACATATTATTTAGTTCTTCTTGAACTCACGGATCACATCCCAGATTGGAAGTGCATTTCCATCGTAATCGAATAATGCCTGATTTGCCCACTCGTTACCGCATGGTCCTGGATCGTTCATGTATTTTAAGGATGCTGGTGTTGCCCATCCGCTTCCTGGTACTGGAATCCAGGTTGGCTCCCACCAAAAGAAGCCCAGACCTTTGTTGTCAGCTACGTTTGCCACACGATTCAGGAAATCTTTCATGAAATCTACCTGACCCTGAATAGTCATTGGATAGTCGATCTTCTCGACTAATTCCTGACGAGTTGCATAACCTTTTCTCTCATGATCTTCTAACTTCTCATAGTCCTTATAATCTTCCATGGTATATCCCATAGAAACTTCTGCAATGACCAGCTCCTTGCCATAGCGAACAGCAATATCGTTCATATTATCTTCTAACTGCTGTAAGCTTCCATGCCAGAATGGATAATAGGAAAGTCCGATATATTCAAAGTCCTCTCCACGCTGAGTATAATTGTCAAACCATCTGCGATATAATTCATTATTACCGCCATTATCTAAGTGGATCATCAATGGAATATCTGGATTCACTTCACGACAGGCACGGATTCCTGCACTTACGAATTTCGCGATATTATCATAGTTTGGAACCTGTCCTTCCGGCCATAACAATCCATTCGATAACTCATTTCCAACCTGGATCATAGTAACGTTTACGCCGGCATCTAATATTTTATTTAATGATTCTAATGTGAAATCATATACAGCTTTCTCTAATTCTTCTACACCGAAGCCTGTCCATGCCTTTGGTTTGATCTGTTTGCCCGGATCTGCCCAGAAATCACTATAATGGAAATTTATTAAAACTCCAAAACCTGCATCTGTTACTCTCTTTGCAATAGCGATCGACTCATCTAAATCATTGTTTCCAGCTCCATATGGTTCGCCATCTTCAGATTTTGGATCATTCCAGATACGAATACGGATCGTATCCACTTCGTTCTTCTTCATAAACTCAAGGACGTCGATCTCCTGTCCGTTTTCAAAATACTTCGCCCCGCATCTCTCTACTTCCAATAATGTAGAAAGATCCATGCCCTTAATAAATTTGCTCATTATCCTGCCTCCATTAATCATTCCGAATCTCATAGCCCTATTTTACATTACAACTTAGGGATTTTCAATTGAATTCCTTAAATAATAAAGTATTTTCTCTACTTACCAGCCTTTCAATGCAGAGATATGATAATTCTGAAGTTTGCCTTCATAATTCTCTGGATTGATCTTCCACTGATAAGGAGAGGTATCTAAAAATTTCTTAAAATTCCTGTTGAATGTAGATGTTGTGGAAAAACCACATTTTGTTGCTACCACATCCATGGAATCACTTGTTTTCTTCATTAATTCACAGGCATTTTGAATACGGATCAAATTGACATAATCCATTGGAGACATATTGGTATGCTCCTCAAAAAGCCGACGAAAATGTGTTTCACTGATATTGCAGACTTCTGCTAACTTTCCTGCTTTGATCTGTGAAGCATAATTCTCGTTAATATATTTTAAAGCAGGAGCGATCGGTGTAATTCCCTCTTCACCGCCTGCAGAAATGGTCATCTCCATTTCCTTACTGTACTGGCGCAACATTTCAACCACAAATGCCCGGATAAAAAACCGGATCATTAAGTGATAATGTTTCTTTTCGTTCTTTTTCTCTTCTAAAACACTGTCAAACATCCGAAGCAAAGTTGGATGCTCCTCTGACTTCAGTATTAATGGCCGTTTGCTGATGTGATCCATCACTTCATTTTGAAAAGCCGGACTTCCCGGAAACAATTCTTCAATAATACTCTTCGGATTAAAAAACAGATACTCCCAGAAATTAGGATTCTCTCCATCGCTGACGGTTATATGAGGATAATTTTCCGGAATGATGGTAATATCCCCTGTTTTGTATCGCATTTTTTCCTTATTCAATCCCAGAATTCCCTGTCCTCGCCGACAGATTCCGATCTCCATCAGATTATGAAAGTGAAGCCCCGTCTCGTCATGGCCATAAACTCTGTTCCAAGATTCTCCCATAAGAACCAGAACATTTTCCCCCTGTGGCACATCATAAAATCTAAACTCAATGGTTTCTTTCTTTTTCTTTGCCATGTTTATCCCTCTTCTGCTGATCCTCTCACACTCATAAGGTAAAAAGGGACGCCACACTTTAGTGTGGCGTCCCTGCCTGACACTTACTTAGTCAAAATCAAACTTATCAAATCTCTCATACATCGCACGATAACGATAACGGATATCCTCATTCTTAGCTAATACATCAGCTTCGTCGCCTCTGTACGGGCAACGAATACAGCTATAGATTCCTGTATCTTTGTTATAGAACATATCGATGTCGAGGTCTCGCATAAAGCAGGATGGACATCTATAATTTAATTTGCCTTTTCCAAGTTGAGCCATGTTGCAAATACCTCCTTATCAGAAATTGTCTTCTTATATCCAAGCTTGAACATTGGAGAGAATGCATATCCCTCTTCAATATATCCAAGAGCCTTGTCAGATGCTGTAAGAGAAACTTTTGTCTGGATTGCTGGAACTACTGCGCTAACAGCTGTTGCTCCATCCAGTTTTGCATCACGGCATCTATATTCGTAATTGATGGTCTCTCCATTTTCACCTTCGCAGGCAAGAGTGATACCAGTCATATCTTCTGGGTACTCTGTTGTACCGTAGCAAGCTGTAATGTACTCATCAAGAGTGATCTCTGCTGTAGGATCACTGATCTCAAGGATATTTCTCTCGATCTTAATGTTAGAAGATCCTTCTTCAAAGTACTCTTTGGTCTGAAGTTTAACAGTTACATCACGGAACTTGATCTCAACCGGGTCAAGAGTTAAGATACGGTTCTTCTTGCCATCGATCACTTCTTCTGAGAAGTGGCAGTGTGTTGGGCAAAGGCAAAGATCAACTTCTTCTCCCTTGTAAGAAAGTTTCGCACTTCTTACAGTACCAGCTCCTGCATAGTGTGTGAAATAACCTGCACGGTATTTCTCCTGAATCAAGAATGGGTAAGAAGCATCCTGTACATGTTTTGTACCGATACCAACTGGCCATTCAAGTTTTGCAACGTAAGGACGAAGATCTACGATAGCTCCACCCTGATCCATGTTTACACAAGCTCTCATGTATGGATCGCAGTACCAGAATAACTGTTTGTCTGATCCGTAAAGGATATCTCTCCAAGGTGCACATTCTGGCTCATTGTAGTTACCAGCATTAACACCTTTCTTCTCTCTATAGTAGTCAGCAAACTCAGCCATTGTCATGTCGATCAGTTTGCCTTCTTTCTTCAGTTCACCATAGTATTTACATCCATCACTGTAGGATTTGTAAAGGAGTTCGTATGGCTGCTCCCAACGTCCCATTTTGTTCATCCAGCCTGGTCCAACGAACATCATGTTGTATGCGTATCCGTTGTTGTATTTTGCAAGATCACGGTACTGATCGATCAGGTTGTAAAGATATGGGTACTCCCATGTCTTAGTATCATAGATCATACCACGAAGTACGTTCTGTGGATGAGTTCCGAAGTTAGAACCATTACCATCATAACAAGCGATCAAGTCACGGGAAAGATGAGGAATTGCTACGATTCCGCTATCTTCTGCTTCGTTAGCTGCTGGTGCATGTGTGTTCTGTTTGGATGGGATCCATGGAGCCCATGGGCCACCATCGAATAATGTATACCAGGAATTGTTACAGGTATGATATGCTTTTGGACCTTCTTCCCAGCAAGTTGCAACAGCACATTTTACTGTTGGATATGTTTCTTTGATGTAGTTTGTTAAATCTGCATCCATGTAGTAAGATCCGGTTGATTCTGGATAGAATCCAAAGATATCATGGAACTTCTCGAATACGTCATTAACGATAGCTTTCTTATCTTCTAAAGAGAACATCCAGATACAGAAATCTTTTGTCTTATATTTCTCACGGAACTCTTCACAAGGTAATCCAAGTAAGGACAGTGCGATCTCATCTCCGTACACTTCGTGATCATGTTTTGCGATCTCAACCGCCTCTGCATTGAACAGAGCTGCGTAGGTCATCTGAATTGTTACTTTAAGACCATTCTCGTGTGCCAGTCTCTGCTGTGTTTTGAAAATATCAAGAGACTCTGTTAAGAGAGCTTTATCTCCGATATCTTCTTCTTTTCCCTGTCCTGTAACTGTTGCGGAATACTCCGGAACCATCTCTGGACGGTGGATGATGTTAACAATAAATTTGTCCATCAGTCTAAATCCTCCATTATACTTTATATTGTCATGCGCACCCCTTAGTTTTTCAGTTGCGCAATCGGTTGCTCTATGTTGATAGTATAACAAGTCCTATCTTATATGTCAATGTGCAATTTTTATATTTTTACGAAATTTTTTTGAGCATTTTCACAAATCTCACAAAAAAGTTTTTTGCTTTTGCGCAACCGTTTGCGCTTTTAGGTATAAAAAAAGTTCGCTTGCGAACTTTTCGCGCGCGTGCGGTATTGCGAAGCAATAAACTTCTCCTCAGCACGCTGCGCATAATTGACACGTAGTGTCTTTTGTTTTCTAGGGAATTCCCGAGGAATTTCCTAGAAAACAAAAACCCGTATACTCTACCTGTCTTGTAGAATATACGGGGTATTTCTTAGGAAAAGCTGCTGATCTCTCCGTTATAATACCGCAGGATCTGCAGTGCATCCAGCAGATTTACTTTGCTGTCTGAATTTGTATCAGCCAGACTCAGCTGGTCAGCGGTCAGTGTCTTCTCTCCATTATAATACTTAAGAATATACATTGCATCAATGAGGTTAACCTTTCCATCTTCTGTAACATCGCCTAATGCATAACTTTGGCTGCCTTCTTTAACAGTGATCACACTACTTCTATAACGTCCGCAATCAATGGTTTCATCCCCTATGGATGCTTGGGTAACCTCTAAGTAGATGGTAGATGTAGTACCAGCCTCTACGCCTTCATTGACCGTTACATAAAAATAGGCAAAACATCCGATCACATCTAAGGTGTCGGTAGCTAGAAATGAGGCTCCCACCTTACCTTCTCCCGGTACTTCATAAGTGGACTGCAACGAGATCTTGTCTTTGAAATTCTCTTCAATTTCTATCTTCTCAAAAGTAAATATATCTGTATCATAGGTAAGCGTAATTCCCAGTGCCTGGATTCCTGTATTTTCCATGATCACTAATGGAACACGTCCTCTTCCCGCAATAGAACCATTGGATATCGCCAGATCAAAGACTTTCTTGGATTCTTCTGTGGAATCGTCTTCTTTTGAATCATCCTCTGTAGAACCACTTGTGCCGCCTAATACCAACGGTGAATAAGTCTTTCCGTTATAATTTACATTGTAAAGGGAAAGCTCAGTCTGAGCTACATCCTGACGAACTACAATAGGGATTTCCATAAATGCTTCCCCTTCTACTAAGGAACAATCGTCTCCTGAAAGCTGCACGATGACCTCATCTACTTCTATCTTAATAAACTGACTCCAGCCCTTGTCAACCACGATCTTAGAATCAATCCTCAGAACATCATAGTCATATTTCAGGACAAAATAAATATTATCACTGGTCATGGTTTGGGTTGGCGAGATCTTAAGAGTATAAGTCTCTCCCTTCACCAGGGTCTGTGGATTCTCTTCCTCTAATTCCAGAACAAATCCGCTGGCTCCTGTGGTAGATGCCATTACATTGTTATTTGCAAACAGTGTAGATGTTACCAGCACTGCAAGCAATGTTACTATAGAAATCCATTTCTTTCTCATATCTTCTCTCCGCTTCTCTATGATCTGTTATAACTTCGCTATCTCTCCATTATAATATCTTAATATCTGCAATGCATCCATCAGATTTACTTTTCCATCGGAATTGGTATCTGCCGCTTCAAGCTGACTGTCGGTTAAGGTTATTTCTCCGTTATAATACCGTAAAATCGTAAGCGCGTCTAAGAGATTGATCTTCCCGTCTCCCGTCACATCTCCTTCTTCATATACCACTTCTGCTTTGACGATAACAGTGGCACTTGCCGCAGCCCCCGCAGTAAGATCTTCTGTCTTATTCGTTACCTGCAAAACTTCTACGTTCACTGTAGATACCGTTCCAGCCTTAACATTATCCTTTATCTTAAAATGCAAATTTGCAAATACTCCTGTATCGGTCATGGCATCGGCTGCAAGAAAAGAGGCTCCTATACGACCTTTTCCAGCCTCTTCATACACCGACTGCAGTGAGATCTTATTCTTATATCCACTTTCAATGGTGATCTGTTCAAAAGTAAGCACATCTGTATCAAAAGAAATAGAAAGGCCTAATCCGTTGATTCCCACGTTCTTTACGATCTGAACTGGAATCACCACTTCACTTTCTGCCTCTACATCTTCTAACTCCATCTGAAAATCATACTCATCATCTGCAGGAGCATTTCCGATCACCAGCGTATCTGATGTTCCATTCTCATACAGATCCTCACCATTGTATGCAGGATTAATGTCTGACAGCCACATACTTGCAGGGTTGCTCATATTAGCAACAACCGGGATCTGAAGGATCGCTTCTCCCTTATCGCTGGAATCTGCATATCCTGACATATGCATGATATAGCAACCGGCTCCATCTGTATATGCAACGCCCCATCCATCAGAAGGTTTCAATGCACTGGCGTCTACCTGAATCTTTTCGTCATAATTAAAAACGAAATAGATCTCATCTACCGCAGAGACTTCCTTCAAATACACTTCTATGATATAAGTCTCTCCCACCGTTAATCCGGAAGGGTTGTCCCCTACCATGCGTAATTGTAATTCACAGTCAGATGTAACCGCCTGGATCTGAACCTTTGGCGATAATATCATTCCTACTAAAAGTGCAAATACTGCCACTAATGAAAAAAGTTTCTTTCTCATAACTTTTCCCCCGATCCCATAAATTTTAAAGCCTGTATTATTATATCGGCAATTTTTCCCATTTTCTAAAGTAAAAATTAAAAAAGATTGCGCTCCGCGCAATCTCCGCGCGCGAGCGGTATTGCGAAGCAATAAACTTCTTCTCCGCTCGCTGCGCATAATGGACACGTAGTGTCTTTTGTTTTCCAGGAAATTCCAGAGGAATTTCCTGGCAAATAAAAAAGAGTTCGCAAAAGCGAACTCTTCCCACGCGCGGTATTGCGAAGCAATAAGCTTCTTCCCCCGCTACGTAGTGTTTTTATTTTGTAGATTCCTTCAATACCACCTCATAAGAAAGCAGTGTTCTCTCCGACACTTCTTCGCCCTCTACCTGAGCCAGCAGATTCTTGCAGACCTCCATTCCGATCTCCCTGGCGTCAAAGGTCAGAGATGTGATCGATGGCACACTATTCTCTAACACGGAACTATTATAGAAAGACGCCAATTTCAGATCCTGAGGCACTTTGACATGTTCCTGTCTTAATTTCCGAAGAACCTGAGAACAGATGGCATCATCCATACAGATAATACAATCTACCTTCTTCTCAAGAACTTCATCTACTGCCCGATCGATAAAAGCTTTGCTTTCCAGATTCAGATAAGTCAGATCCGTATCTCTTGTCATATTAAGCTGATCATAAGCTCCTAAAAATCCCTTATATCGGTTGCGGTTTACTACGATATTCTCATTGCCTCCAAGCAACGCGATCCTTCGCATCTGCCGCATAAGGATAATAGAAGTCAGCTCCCGGCAGGCACTTTCGTGATCATGATCCACCTGCTTTACATTCTTATAATTCGTACTTCCGGCTGTCACAAAAGGAACATCTCTATGCTTTAAGAACTCGATCTGCGGATCCATGAGAAATGTCCGAAGGAGAATGACTCCATCCACTTTATGATTGGAGATCACTCTCTCCAAACTGGAAATATCGTTCTCCTGGCTGATACAAAGCAGGATATCATATCCCATCATTCCCGCGATTTCCTGAATCCCCATAATGGCTTCCTGAAAAAACGGAAGGTCTACCAGAGCATAATTTCCCGGCATTACCACGCAGAGATTATAGGTCTTAGACTGTGCTAAGCCCTTCGCTATTACATTTGGCTTATAATTATGTTCTTCTATATAAGACAGAACCTTCTGTCTTGTATCCTCACCAATTCGCCCTTTACCGGATATCGCCCGGCTTACAGTGGTCTTAGAGATTCCCAATGCCTCCGCCACATCCGAAATGGTAATATTTTTTTGATCATTCATGATTTTCCTCCAGAGCGGCTCCCTGTGTGACTTCCTGTGTAACTTCCTGCTGGGTAGCCTCGGCCTCTGCCTTTAATGTCTCAATGGCTTTTTCTGCTTTGGTAAGATTATCGTAATTGGTCACAAAAGATTTTGCCAGTTCAGAAAGCTCATCGTATTTTGCTCTTACTTCAACCACCTTACTCTCCTGTTCTAAAGTAACCTTCTCCGGTTCTTTTCCAAGAGCTTTGATGGCATCTATGACCGTATACGCCTGATCCTGTGCAATTCCTCGCTTAGATTCACTTCCCGGAAGTTCGTAAACTAAAACCGGATAATTTGCCTCTACATTTTCAAAGATCTTCTTTGCGGCACTCCATGGGAGATTGATACAACCATGAGAACCATTTCTCTTATAAATAGCAGCACCAAAAGTTTTTCTCCAAGTAGCATCATGCATTCCAACATTTCCTGCAAAAGGCATCCAATAATCTACATGAGAATTCCAAGTAGAACCTTTTAAGGTAGCATCCTCATCCTTATATGTAATGCCAAAAGCACCTGTCGGAGAACCATTTCCTTCAGAAATGTCTCCAGAAACGAAGTCTGTCTCTATGATCAGTTCGCCATTCTTATATAAGAATAAATGCTGTGCAGTCAGATTGATCTCTACATAAGAGTTTCCATAATCTTTTCCCTCATGGCTATTTGCAGTCATGGAGTAGTTCAGATCTCTGGTAACCGGTGTTCCTGTTGCAAGATCCGCTAAGATCTGTTCCATCTCTGCTTCTGTATCCACTTTCCAACCATAATGGCTGTTGCTTATAGTTACAGTCTTGCCATAGGAAGTATCGAATTGTTTTGCAGAATAACAAGTATTAAATTCATTGCCCAGGCTCTTCACATAAGCCTTTAACTGTTCTTCGTCCACAGCCACGTCCAAATTGTCTGAAAGAGAAAGCCAGCTATGGAATGTCTCTTTGTCCAGGACTTTTGTGGTGCTTCCTACCTGATATGTAATCTGGGAGTTTAAATACTGATTCAGATTGCCTACCGCCAAAATTAAATTCTCATCATCTTCTCTGATCTCTGGTTCTAAATAGCATCCGCTCTCAAAAAGTGAGAGTTCTGAAGCCAAACCATAAATCTTCTCTTCTACTGCTGCGATCAATGCCTCTTCATTAATTGCAGTTCCTTCCTGAGCCGGTATGATCGAGTATCCCTGCTCACTATACTCTGAGATCGTTGCATTGACCGGCATGATCTGCTTCTCCTGTGCCATGCAGGAAAGTTTTTCTACACTTGCCACAAGTTTTTCTTTATTAAAGGAAACAACCGTTTCATTTTCCAGATCGCTCTTGGCAAATAACTTGATCGGCCAGGCAAAAGCATTCTGTTCTTTTAAGAAATTCTCAATGCTATCATCCCACTGTAATTCCAGATCAATGTCTGCCCCTTTCAAAAGTTCCAAACCACCTTCGCGATCTTGGATCTCTAACTCATAACCGGATATCTTGGATTCCGTTTTCTCTTTTACTTTGTCAACGGAATATCCCGAAATACTCATTCCGTTTATGCTTGTTCCAAAGAAAAAGTGACTCATAAAATATACGGAAAATCCTAAATAGATCAGAAGCAATGCTCCCAGGAAGATTCCACCGCTCAAAAGGATCTTCTTCTTAGCCGGTGCTTTTACCTTCGTATTTTCTCCTCCCTCAATCTTTTTTGCTTTTGTAGTTTTACTCATAATTTTCCTCTCTTTTAGTAAATCGTCTTTATCGTGATGTGCTTTGTATCCTCCCACCTAAGAGCAGTATCACAAAACAATAAACTTCTTTTCTATATTATACTGCAAGATTCATAAAGTCAAACACTTCCAGAAAAAAGAAAATTCTGCGCCAAAAAAAGAAAAAACTGCACAATCTCTGAACATTATTGTAATGGAATTATTAAGAAATTCATAAATTTTCTTAAGATGAGGAAAATACAATTGTTTCCGAAAATTCCCTGTGCTATAATCGGCACGTAATGAGAAAACAGAGATTAATGAATAGGTAACAGGTGATATTATGATTCAAAAATGCAAACAATCCATTTCCGAATTTTTTGTAAAATACAAACATTTTTGGCTTTTAAGCTATTTTATCATTTATCTGGCATGGTTCGCTTTTGTGGAGAAAACAGTAACCACACATTTCCATGTGATCCATATGGCAATTGATGATTACATTCCTTTCTGTGAATATTTTGTCATTCCATATTTCCTGTGGTTTGGATATATTGCCTGGGGCTTCTTGTTCTTCGGTTTCAAGGATCGCTCCGAATTTTATAAGACCTGTGCCTTTTTATTTACAGGCATGACCGTGTTCTTAATCATCTCTACGGTCTATCCTAACGGACATTTCCTTCGTCCAGCATATTTTACAAGACACAATTTCTTTACAAACCTCGTTGATATGCTTTACGCAACAGATACTGCAACCAATCTGTTCCCAAGTATTCACGTATATAACTCCATTGGAGTTCACTTAGCAGTTGTAAACAGCAAATGTATTAAGAACCATAAATTAGCAAAACGAATCTCCTTCGTACTTGCTGCAAGCATTGTCCTTGCTACCATGTTCTTAAAACAACATTCAGTCTTTGATGTGATTACCGCATTCCTTTTAGCAATTCTTATGAATGCGATCGTATACAAGAAGAACTGGTTCAAAGCACCAGCTGCTTCTTCCGCAAAGATCAAATCCAAAAACAAAAACCGCTTGCCACAGATTTAACCGTGGCAGCGGTTTTTTATTTCCTATGTAGTGTTTGGGGAATTCTTAAGGCAATCATCTTCGCCATTCCAAAACAGTATTATACTCTTGCTATGATCCAGGCAAAGATATCCTGAAATACGGTCTGCTTATCTAATTCGTTACAGATCTCATGCCTATCATCTTTGTATAACTTATATGTAATATCTTCCACTCCTGCATCCTGATACATATCGTATACTTTCTTAACACCTACCCCCAGATCACCTACCGGATCTTTATCTCCTGAGATCACAAACAATGGAAGGTCTTTTCGGAGTTTTGCTGCATTTTCCTTATCACAAGCAAATTCTACCGCTTCAAACAGTCCGTAATACCCGTTCAATGTAAAACGAAACGTACATCTTGGTTCATTATAGTAAGTATTTACGATATTCACATCTTTGGTAAGCCAACTGTTCTCCGGAACGCTTCCGTCCATATCAAATCCTTTATAAGACTTTCCAAAGGTCAATTTCTCTACCATCTTACTCCGATAATGCCAACCTTTGAATTTCGCCATGACTGAGACGATTTTTTTAGCAGCTTTGGTACTGCTGGCCGGGATAAATCCTGTACCGCAGATAATGGCACCATCCAGCCCCTCTCCATGAAGCACCAGATATTTGCGTAACATATAAGAACCCATACTGTGTCCCATGATAAAATATGGTACATTCGGATACAGTTCTCTTACTTTCATCCTCATCGTATGCATATCTTCAACTACGGTATCACTAGGACTTCCTTCTTTAAAAAATCCCCACTCATCCTGACTTGTAACAGAACCTCCGTGACCTAAATGGTCATGTCCAGCCACCAGGATCCCTTTCGCATTTAGATACTCTGCCAAAGCCTCGTACCGTTCAATGTATTCCACCATACCGTGGCATAACTGTAAGACGGCTTTGATGTCTCCTGACTCTGGTTCCCATTTGACTGCATGAATCTTTGTCTTTCCATCCCCCGACAAGAATTCAAATTCTGTTTTTTTGCTCATCGTTATTCGCCCCTTTTCTTATGTGACATATACTCCTTCGCCTGTTTCATTGTCTTTGTAAAACTAGAAGAGATCTCCTCCTGTTTCTGAGTCTGTAACTCTATTTCCCCTTCAATATCCTCTAACTGAATTCGATTTCTCTCCTTCGCTTTTAGCACTTCTTCATCTACATTCAAAAGCCCTACTACCTGTTCTTTCCACTGGAAAACCTCATCCGAAAAAGCTAAGATATCCGGGTTTTCCAAAAGCTTTACAGATTTCTCGTTGGATTTAAGAAGCTTCGCGGTAGACATATTATTATCCTTGAGCAGAGATACCAGATGATGGATCGTCTCCTCTAACTCAGAGATCCGCTTATCAGAAGCGTCTAACTCTGCTCTGAATTCTGAAACCACATCTTCGTAATTGCCTGCATACTGACGGATCTCTTCTGCTGCACCTACGAACTGCATTCCTGCCTCGCCCATTCTTCCAGCTTCAATAGCCGCATTTAAAGCCAAGACTCCCATCTGCTTAGAAAAATCAGACATCTGCGCTAATTTCTTGCGATGTTCTTTATTCTCATTATGCAGTGATGCAGGAAGCTCACTTAAATACTTGGATGGAGTGGTAAAATGCTTATTCTCCTCCACCAATGCCATGAATTTCTCCTGCTGGCCTCTTACGTGTTCTACTGCTGTCTCATAAGCCTCTTCTGACAGCTTCATCTGCTGTCCAGCTTCTGATATGCGATTGCATAACGCAGCTTCCACTTCTACATTCTGCCCTGCCAGATCAGAGATCACAGAAAGATTCTCACCGATCTGCTTTACATCAGCCTGCATCTGATTCCGGGATTCTGCAATATCCGAAACATTCGCTTCGTAAATTCCTTTGCCTTCTGCAGTTCCTGAGACCACCCGTTCTGCAGACTGTAATTTTTCTTTTAAATTCTGGACTTCCTCCAGATATGCTTTATTTTTACTGCCAAACATTTTTTACGCCTCCAATACTTTTATTCTACAATGTCAACAGGTTTTTCGCAACCAAAATAACCCCTTTTCCCTGTAGAAATTTACTGGATTTCCTGAATTTCAAACTGAATGGATTCCACATCCCGATAACAGTTGATCTTTGGAGTATAAATTGCAGAGATTTTCATCCGGCTTCCCCTTCCCTGCAAAGCCGCCTGATATTCCGCCGCTCCAAATTTCTTCTGCAGATATTCCTGAATCGCTTCTACATTCCGAAAAGCGATACCGGAGACTGTCATTCCTGATGCCGTTACCAGATTCATCCGAAGCACGTTCTGATTTTTTCCAATGAGCCATAACCTCGTAATGGTCAGATCTCTGTCTGCAAAAATAGGATGTGGATTATCTTTTCCAAAAGGAGCCAAAAGATTTAATTCCCGGATCAAGTCCATGGAAACATAATCCAAAGGCATAGGCACATCGATCCTTATCTTTTCCACTGGAAAAGTCTTTTTGAAGGGGCTGTATTCATTGATCTTTCGCCGGAATACTTCCACATTCTCTTCCGGCAGTGATAGACCTGCTGCCATAGGATGTCCACCGAATTTTGTGAAAAGTTCCCTACATTTGCACATTTCTTCATACATGGAATACTCTTCTATGGAACGCCCGGAACCTTTTACCCCTTCTTCTCCCTTGGTCAGGATAAAGGTTGGCTTATAATATCGCTCTCTTATCTTTCCTGCAATAATTCCTGCAATACTTTCATGAACTTCCGGCAGGTAGATCACTAATACGCTGTCCTTCCCATAGTCCTCTTGGTCGCAGATCTCCACTGCCCGTTCTACTCCTGCTAAGGTCATTTCTTTTCGCTCTTCGTTTAAGACCACTAACTCTTCTGCAACTTTTCCTGCAATTTCCGGATCTTCCTCTGAAAAAAGTTCTAATGCCCGCTGGGCAGTATCTAACCTTCCGCTGGCATTGACGCAAGGGCCTAAGACAAATCCAAAATGATAAGCATCTATCTGCTCCGGTTCTAATCCACACCGCAGGATCAGGGCTTTCATACCTGTATTTTCTGTATGATGGATCCTTTTTATGCCCTCTTTTACCAGAATCCGATTTTCTCCGGTCAGGCTCATAATATCCCCTACTGTTGCAAACGCTACAAACTCCAGTAGATCTTCGGCTTCTTTCTGAGGAATTCCCATTTTCTCATATAAAAGACAGATGACCTTCCACGCCACACCTGCACCACAGAGGTTCTTGTAAGGATATGCACATTCTTTCTGGTGAGGATTCACAATAGCGTCTGCCTTTGATCGTAAATAGGTTCGTTTTCCCTCTTCCTCCACAAAAGGAATCTCATGATGATCTGTTACTAAAATGGTCATCCCCAGCTCTTTTCCTCTGGCGATCTCCTCCATGGCTGCAATTCCATTGTCACAGGTCAGGATCGTGTCTACGCCTTCCTGATATGCTCGTTCCACCAGATTCATATTCAGCCCGTATCCATCTTTCATACGATCCGGAATCTGTATGGAAACATTTCCCTGACATCGTTTTAAAGCGGTTTTTAAGATATGGGTTGACATAACTCCATCTATATCATAATCTCCCAGGATCCGTATATGTTTCTGAGTTTTTATCTTCTCAACTAATATATCCACCAGGACATCTGCTTCATGCAAAAGATGGGGATCTTTTAATTCTTTCAGACCGCCTGTCAAAAAATCCCGGATCTCTTCCTCTTCTATAATGTCTCTATTTCGAATGATCCGCGCCGTAACCTGATCGATTCCGAAGCGTTCTCCGATTGCCTTAAAATCTGCTTTTTTACTTAATACCATCCACTGTTTCATAATCAACCTTCATCAGCATCAATCCCTGAGGCGGAACTGTATAACCTGCCTGACTTCTATCTTTTGTCTGTAATAATTCTCTCATGGAATTGCAATCCCGTTCTCCCCGTCCCACTTCGATCAGGGTTCCCGTCATGATCCTTACCATGTTCTGCAAAAATCCATTTCCTGTATAATCAATTATAATACAATCTTTCTCTTCTGTGATATGGATATTTTTTACAATACGCACTGTGGATTTTTTCATTTTCTTATTTCCACAGAATGACGCAAAATCATGTTCACCGCAAAGTTGCTCTGCTGCTTTTTTCATAAGTTCCACATTAAGGGGCTCCGTATACGTATAACGGTACTTCCGTTCAAATACATTGGGTATCTCGCTGGTATGGATCACATAGCGGTAAGTCTTTTCTACTGCCTGATACCTGCTGTGAAATCTCTCCGGCACTTCACAAAGATCTATGACCGCAATATCTTCCGGCAGATGACAGTTTAGATCCGCCCAGATCTCTTCCTTAGAAAACCCATCCCTTATATGAAAATTTGCTACCTGTCCTTTGGCATGAACCCCTGCGTCGGTTCTGCCGGATCCGATGACTTCCACTGGTTCTCCTGCCAGCTGACTTAATACATTTTCCAGTTTCCCCTGAATAGTCATATCCGTATTTTTCAAAACCTGCCAGCCCTTATATCTTGTCCCATCATATTGCAGGATCATCTTATAATTTTTCATATTCGTATACCTTTCTATAAGGACCTGCCATAGGGCAGGTCCCCATACTTACATTAATTCCGCGATACGGGTTACAGCCACATAGATTGCTGATATCTCATACCAAGTTTTATAATCTACAATACCAGTAACCGGAAGCCCAAAAACAGACTGGAATTTTTCTACTGCTGCCTTGGTTCCCGGACCGTAGATTCCGTCCACAGATACTTTCGGAATAGCCGGATAACTTTGAGAGATCCTTGCAAGCTGTTCCTGCATCTGCCTTACTTTACTTCCTGTCGAACCTACCGTCAGATTGTATCCCGGCCAAGAAGCCGGAATTCCGGAGATGCCTTCTGCCACATTAATATACATATCATCTCCATAAAAATACCGCAAGATCTCAATTGCAGAATAGCCCTGATCTCCTAAAGATTTGCTTCCCCACTGGGTCATCCAGTTCGGACAGCTGACTCTATCTCCATCGCAATACTGAGTCAGGATCGGCTGAGTAATGTTCGGTCTGGAAAGATAATTTTCAAACATTTCATCGACTACTCTGGAAATGTTCTGGTAGTAATTTCTACCATAAATAAACTTGTGATCGAAGGCTGTGGAGGAAGTTATGGTGAAGTTATATCCCTTGCCCCTATACCACTCCGTGTATACCCTGTTTAAAGTAAATGACATGATCGCAAGGATATTTGCACGTAAAGTTGCATCCGGCCAGGTGGCATAAATTTCACTTGATGCAACATTTTTGATGTAATCTCGATAACGGACATAATAATTGGAAGCGGTGCTATCTGTAGGTGCTCCGTCATGAACTACCACATATTCCGGAATGACTACTCGGCTTAAAACGATCTCGCCGGTTTCTGTTACCGTCTTTACTTCTTCTTCCGGAATCTTTGGCGGATAATTTCCATACAACGTATGAGGACCGATCACCACATTGTCTCTGGCGCTGGTGGCAGCATCCTCCTCATCCATTTCTACATTTTGAATGGAAATTTCATCCGAAAGAACGTCGATCCCCGAAACATTGAAGGGCCTATACCCTTTCGCCGTGATGGAGATTGTGTATTCCGCGTAGGGCTGCACTTCGGAAGGTGCCATGGAAAGTTCAATGGGCGGAGCAGCCAGCGTAACTGCCTCAGTATTCCCCGAATCATCCGTTACCACCTCCTCCATGATCTGTGAGGGATTTCCCGTATAAGAAATAGAAACTTTCGCATCGGGAACGGGTCTCCCGTCATTTCTTCCATTTACACGGATTTTCAGCTGCCCTTTATCTGGAGTATCCTGCTGCAAGGCTCTTAAATCCATATTTTGTTCCTTTTTATTCACTCTGTTTATACTATGCTAAGCCTTCTAAGATGGTTCAAAAAAATTTAATCTTCCTGCCACATTAATGCGCATTTTACTGCTTTTTCCCATCCTTTCAGACACTTTAATCTATGTTCTTCTTCCATGGACGGAGAAAAATTCTTAGATAACTGCCAATTCTCCCGGATCTCATCTTTATCTTTCCAGTATCCCACTGCCAGTCCGGCCAGATAAGCTGCCCCAAGAGCCGTAGTCTCAATACAGCTTGGGCGAAGGACTTCTCCTTTTAAAATGTCTGCCTGAAACTGCATTAAAAAGTCATTGGCACTGGCGCCACCGTCTACCCGAAGTTTCTGAATAGAAACGCCTGTGTCCTGCTCCATGGCACGAAGCACACTGTGAGTCTGATAAGCTAAAGACTCTAAGGTTGCCCTTACAAAATGCTCTTTGCTACAACCTCTGGTAATACCTACTACCATGCCCCGACAGTACTGATTCCAGTAAGGCGCGCCTAACCCGGTAAAAGCAGGCACTACATAAACTCCATTGGTATCCTCTACTGCCTTGGCATATACTTCCGACACAGCGGAATTTTTTAGCATACGCATTTCATCCCGAAGCCACTGAATGGCTGCTCCTGCCACGAAAACACTGCCTTCTAGTGCATACTCAAGTTCTTCTGTATCACTGGCGGCAATGGTGGTCAACAATCCATTTTGGGATGCCACCGCCTGATTTCCTGTATTCATTAAAAGGAAACACCCGGTTCCGTAGGTATTTTTCACATCTCCTTTTTCAAAACAGCACTGTCCAAAAAGTGCCGCCTGCTGGTCTCCTGCTGCTCCTGCGATCTGAATGGAACCGCCTAACAGACCTTCCTCCGTCATGCCATATATACAGCTGGATGGTTTTACTTCAGCCAACATACTGCGTGGGATCCGAAGCTTTTGAAGCAGCTCCTCATCCCAGCACTTATCATGAATATTAAATAACATAGTTCGGGAAGCATTGGTGTAATCTGTTACAAAGATCCTTCCTTTGGTCAGATTCCAGATCAGCCAAGTATCTACTGTTCCAAATAACAGATCGCCTGCTTCTGCTTTTTCCCTAGCTCCTTCTACATTGTCTAAGATCCAGGTAATCTTCGTTCCGCTAAAATATGCATCTGGGATCAGTCCTGTTTTCTGGCGGATGACCTCATCAAATCCATCTTTTTTCAGTTCTTCTACCATATCGGCAGTCCTATGACACTGCCAGCAAATAGCATTATAAACCGGCACACCTGTATTTTTATCCCAACAGATGGTGGTCTCTCTCTGGTTCGTGATTCCCAAAGCTGCAATGTCCTCTGCGCCTGCGCCGATCTTTGCCATAGCTTCTGTTGCCACTGCCAACTGGGATGACCAGATCTCCATCGGATTGTGCTCTACCCATCCTGTTTTTGGATAGATCTGCTCAAATTCTTTCTGAGCCATACTTAAGATATTTCCTGCTTTATCAAAAAGGATACAACGGGAACTGGTAGTTCCCTGATCCAATGCCATTACATATTTTCCCATAAAAATCCCCCTATCATATCTCTTTCTTGTTGACAGTTCTCGTTGCTACCACATCTACGCCTGTATCAGCCACATTTTTCAGTATCACATCCCCTATATGAACAGGTGCCGCAATATGAACATTGTTCAGTTGTAACATACAGTCTGAAATCTTGTTCTTTGGGATGTCTGAAGCAGTCTTTACGGAGACCACTGGGATCTCGCCTCCTGTTACTGCTACTGTACTGGTTACCGTTCTTCTTGGATCTGTCACTTCTTTTCTGGCATATTTATCTCCATTGGGACAAGTGTTTCCTGTAACAGAAAGCACTTCCCCCTGTGATATTTCTACTGTAATAGGACAGCCTAAAGGACAGCCGATACAGATCAATTCTCTTCTTTCTGACATAGTCCTTCTCCTTTATGATATATATCGAGCTGCATTTTCGCCTGCTCTCTTTGCTTCCTCTGAAACGTGATCCACCAGATCATGTACATGAAGCACATTACCACAGGCAAAGATTCCCGAAATACTGGTCTCTAAACTTTCATTTACCACTGGCCCTGAGGTTACCGGATCTATGGTCACTCCGCAGTCCTCAGATAATTCATTTTCCGGAATGAGCCCACAGGATAACAAAAGAGTGTCACAGGTATAATGGATCTCTGTTCCCGGAATCGGCTTTCTATTTTCATCCACCTGGGCAATGGTCACTCCCTCTACCCGGTCTTTTCCCTGAATATCCACCACTGTATGACTTAAGAGCAGTGGAATATCAAAATCCTGCAAACACTGGACGATATTTCTCTTTAATCCGCCAGAATGAGGCATAATCTCTGCTACTGCTTTGACTTTTGCCCCCTCTAAGGTCATTCTTCTTGCCATGATCAGACCAATGTCGCCACTGCCTAAGATGACCACTTCTTTTCCCGGAAGTTTTCCCTCGATATTTACATAATACTGGGCAGTTCCTGCAGTAAAGATCCCCGCTGGTCGGTGTCCCGGAATATTAAGTGCTCCCCTTGGACGTTCTCTGCACCCCATCGCCAAGATCACTGCTTTTGCCTGGATCTGGATCATCCCCTCTTCTTTGCTCATTGCGGTAATCTCTTTGTTGTATTCTTTGTTGTATTCTCCGTTGCTGCTTCGAATGTTCATAACCATAGTATTTAATTTAAAAGGGATCTGGTGTTTTTCTACCATTTCCATATATCTGGCAGCATATTCCGGGCCAGTCAATTCTTCTTTAAAAGTGTGAAGCCCAAATCCATTATGTATACACTGATTTAAAATGCCACCTAACTGACAGTCTCGTTCTATGATCAAAATTTCTTCCGGGGAAATGCCAGCTTCTACTGCCCCCACAGCGGCTGCCATTCCTGCGGGGCCTCCCCCGATGATCAGAATTTCTTTCTTCATAAGTTCCTTCTCCTTACTAATCCATTCAATCTGCTATCCAATTTCCTGTCTACTGCCTGTTCTTTGTGTCACCATAGATCACTGTAGAGTCACCATTGGATTTTCTGACCTCTTCCATTGGAATCTGTAATTCCTGTGACAATATCTTAAGGACTTTTGGCGAGCAAAAGCCGCCCTGACAACGTCCCATGCCTGCTCTGGTTCGTCTTTTCACTCCATCCATTGTGACTGCCCCTACCGGTCTATGAATTGCTTCTAGGATCTCTCCTTCAGAAATGGATTCACACCGACAGATGATATTTCCATAAGCCGGATTCTCTGTAATCTTCTTCTGTCTCTCTTCCCAACTGCATTTTGACAGGTCTACAATCCCTTTTCTTCTGGAAATAAAATCCGCCTTATCCGGTGCTGGTGCAATCTTATCTACTATCTCTGCCACGTATTCTCCAATTGCCGGTGCACTGGTGAGCCCCGGCGACTCAATGCCTGCCACATCAATAAATCCCGGATATTCTTTGGATTCCTCTATCACAAAATCGTGTATTTCCAAATGTGCCCGAAGCCCTGAAAAAGAGGTAATGATCTGGCGAGCCCCTGGTAGCTCTTCCACACTTTTTTGGGACTTTGACAGTACCTTGGCAATTCCTTCTGCCGTGGTGCTTACACCCTCTTTATCTGTAATATCCTCTGCAGTTGGTCCTGTGAGAAGGTTGCCATGAATCGTTGGAGTTACCAACACTCCTTTTCCATATTTTCCCGGAAGCTGAAAGATGGTCTTATCCACCAGCGTCCCCGCTTTCTTATCGTAAAGGCAGTATTCTCCTTTTCTTGGAATGATCTTCATTTCTCTATGAGAATCCGTGATAGGCAGCATATTGTGAATGACGTCTGCATATACTCCTGCTGCATTGATGACCAAGGCTGTCTCATAAGTTTTCCCATCCTCTGTGATGATCACATAACCACTTTCTGCCTTATGAACATCGTTCACCTTGCAATCTCTGTAGAATTCTACCCCATTTTTCGCCGCATTTTCTGCCATAGCAATAGTTAGCCCAAAAGGACATACAATTCCCCCTGTGGGTGCATAAAGTGCCCCGGCAATATTTCCTGAAATCCCCGGCTCTAATTGCTTTGCCTCTTCTTTTGTTAGGATCTGTAGATCCGGCACTTTGTTTTTGAGCCCTCGCTCATATAATTTATCCAGATCAGAAAGCCCCTCTTCTTCAAAGCAAAGAACCAGTGATCCATTTCTCCGGAATGAAAAATCCAGTTCTTTACTCAAGTCTTCCATAAGCTCATTTCCCCTAACGTTGAGCTTCGCCATAAGCGATCCCGGTTCTGCATCAAAGCCTGCGTGAACGATACCGCTGTTTGCCTTAGAAGTGCCTTCGCAGATGTCGCTGCAAGCCTCTAAGACTGCAACCTTTCGCTGCTTTTTCGATAATTCCCTGGCTATGCAGCAACCTGAGACCCCCGCCCCAATAATGATTACATCATACATATTTCTTCTCCTTTGCTGATGCTTCAACGTGCTATTATTATAATAAAGATAGCCTGTATTTTTCCTTGCGTCAACCTATTATACGGTCGATCGCATAACTCATTATACCAAAAAATCGCTTAAACCTCACGGTCTAAGCGATTTTCTTTTTGGGTGCCTTTTACGGCACTGTTTATTTCCTTTGCTAACACACCAAAACAGCCCATGCCCTATGTTAGGAATTCTATTTTAACCGGTCAAATATCTCTCTGAGTTCGGTACACATTTCAGCTGATGATTCATAACCTTTCTCATTATAAACCATGTCGTCAGAATAAATGACTACTCTGTCTTTACTGCCATTCTTATACTCTATTTCAAAAGAAAACATTCCGCCATCTTTTTCTTCCACTTCTACTTCTTCCGCATTTCGGATATGCCCAGTAAGCAGATCCATAATGGTTTCAATCTCAGATTCTCTTGAGACTTCTACGCTTGAAAGACTGTCATACATAACAATCTTGTCCACATCATAACAATTCGTGGAAAACTCCTTGATCACAAATGCCCCTGCCAAGACCAATATCACTGCAGAGACCAGTATTATCACTTTTTTCTTCATGACTACTCCATTTCTGTTTTAATTTCGGTATATTATACCATTTCAGTTGTTTTGTCAACAGTTTAAATTTTTAATGTAAACTTTTTTATCATCTTTTTTCACCAGAATAAAAGTACAAATTGCCAAAAACGCAATCCGCTGATATAATATTAATAAGTGCCTTATGCAATTCCAAAATAAGATTCGGGTGTCAAGAGGGCTGCTTAATAACGTTCATTATCAATTTGCACAAAATCATTATGCATTTGCCTATTTGAGAGGAAATTAGAACTTTTTTATTTTCCTAAGTTGTTTAGCAATTCTGAGACATGGATGTCTCAGAAAGGTGCAACTGAGCCTGGATGGCGAATTTGCACCGATTGCGTCATGATAAAATAAAGTATATGGAAAATATATAAAAGTTCTTTTTCCGAGCAACAGGCAAAAAATAATGGAGTTGTGCAAATTGATATAGCGTGAATAAAACCAGCCCTTTTGACACCCGAATCAAATAAAACATTTAAGGGGGACATATATGCATACTTTTCAACCATATCCGATTGAATTACTGGAGATGAATCCTTTTACTAAGATTGGAAAGGAATGGGCTTTAGTAACCGCTGGAACAAAAGCGCAGGCAAACACTATGACTGTCAGCTGGGGCGGTGTCGGCGTACTCTGGGGCAAGAATGTGACCTATATCTTCATTCGCGAATCCCGCTATACCAAAGAGCTGATCGACGCTGGCGAATTCTTCTCTTTATCTTTCTTTGACGAACAGTACAAAGAAGCTCTTTCCTACTGTGGTAGCCACACTGGAAAAGGCAATAACAAATTTGAAGAAGCCGGACTTACTCCTGCTTTCCGTCACAGTATTCCTTATCCAGATGAGGCAAATCTGGTTATCCTCTGCAAGAAAATGGCTGCAGTACCGATCACAGAAGATACTTTCTTAGAGAAAGGTCTTATGGATAAATGGTATTCCGATAAAGATATGCACACCATGTATGTGGGTGAGATTATCGAGGTAATGGCTAGATAATCTTTGGATGTATACGAAGAGCCGGGCTGATATGATCCCTGTCTGTTTGACAGGTCATATCAGCCCGGCTTTTTTCTCGCTTCTTCGTTTTCAGATGAGTTTTCTTAGATCAATCCCTCTTCTTTTAACCACTGCACTTCATCATGAATGGTCTCTTTATAAGAACGGGTAGTATATCCCAGTTCTTCTTTTGCTTTTGTATAATCGAATTCATTATTTCTCGCCAGATTATAGACAGAGAAGGTGGTCATCATTGGTTTCTCACCAGTTTTCTCTGCTTTTTTCTCTAAAGTATGCGCAATCTTATCTGCCCAATCTAATGGCAGATAAAATTTGATCTTCTGGCAGTTACACTCTTCATGAAGCATTTCGCACATATCTTTTAAAGTTACGATCTCATTTGCAAGGATATAAGCTTCTCCGATCCGTCCCTTGTCTACTGCTGCAATACAGCCTGCTGCCAGATCCCGGACATCGCACAGATTAAAAGATCCCTGCATACCGATTGGCATTTCCCCTTTGATGATCTTTACTACAGTTCCTGTGGTCTCACCAACTGCATGATCGTTTGGTCCTAAGATACCACTTGGATGTACGATACAGGCTTTTAATCCCATAACCTTAACAGAATCCATGACCATCTGAGAAGCTTTCGCTTTGGACTGGCTGTAAGCACCTACTACTTTTGTTGGGTCATTCGGTTCAAATTTATCTACTTCTTTGATCTTTGTTCCCATTGGCTGTTCCGGGATGGCTCCGGTACTGCTGACATATACCATTTTCAAGCACTCCGGATGCGCCAGACACTTGGTGATGATATTTCTTGTACCGGTAACATTTACTGCCATGAGCTTCTCGTTATAAACCGGATCCACCGTTACCATGCTGGCACAATGGATGATCACACTGTGCATTCCCTTTGGAATCGTAAAGAACTCTTCTAAGGAATTTTCATCACAAAGGTCTCCTAAGCAGATCTCTACTTCCTTTGGAATATATTTTACAGATTTATCATTTGGAAGAACCAAGGCACGAACTTTTTCTCCTTTTTCTAAAAGCTGTGCACAAATGTTGCTTCCCAAAAATCCTGCTGCTCCTGTTACTAAATAAATTCTGTTTTCCATGATACCATTCTCCTTTTTATTTAAAAATTAATTGATCTCTTCGCTTCTGGAAAATGTTATACATGGAAAGTTTTTACGAGATATTTTTGAGATGTTTAAGTTTTGTTAAATTTGGGGGATTTTCTGCGAAAAAATGGAATTTTCCGCGAAAGTTCCGCAGATTTCTTGATATGAAATTGATGGATTGCAACACTTTCTTCGCCATCACAAAACAATTGTGTAATATTTTTCTCATGTTATAGCCCAAAACAGCACTGTACCCTTAGAACACATAAACGGGAGACTATTTATATAGTCTCCCGAAAAGCGTGGCTGGTCTTACATACTTCTATTGCCCTTCCACATTACTATTGTATTCATTATTTTCTAAGATACAAGAAAAGCAATAAATCCATCCTTATCTGAGTGCCATTTTTCCAACTGCTCCTCTTCAATAGAAAGAATGACCGGAATATGTTCCGTTGTGTAAAGCTCTTTCCCCTGACAATTATATTCATAGGTTCCAATATAAAGATTTGTTTTGCCAAGCACATAGGACATTTTCTTATTATTATCCGACAGGCTTTTACTCATTTTATTGATATAATCACTCAGTTCCAGAAACTCTGTACTGTAGGAAGCGGCTACTGTCTCCTGAAATCTTCCTTTGCCGATAGATTCCAATGTCTTGTTCACGCCTTGCAGCTCTTTGATCACATATTTATCCATCTTTGCCACAACTGCCCTAGCCAAAATATACGCCACCCCCACAAGGCATAAAACTAAAATAATTACTGAGCTAGGTATGCGCTGATACATATTGGCACATGATATAATCCTTCCAATGTATACATCATTGATCTTTTCAAATACACAGAAAGAATATTCTCCATTTACCCTGGCATGAAATCCATCGCTATCTCTTTTTATTTCGGACAGATTTAATCCCATATCCGATACATTGGCACCTAACAGTTCGTTCTTGGTAGTTCCAAGCACTTCACCTGTGTCCGGATCTATTGCAAAATAATCCGCCTCCGGGTTAACTTTAACCAAAGAAAAAATGTAAGAAACCGTATTCTTTTCTCTTACCTTTAATACATTATACGGCTCCATACCAACCTGCACAATATACTCACCGTTACTGCTCCATAAAGCTGAATACTGCATTGACTTTCCTTCGGCAGTATTAGGCGTTATGTCCTGCACAAGTGCCAGCGTTTTATCCTCTAATAGTGGCTTGAAGAACATCATCTGCTCACCAGAATCAAATGTATAATCAAAATACTCAGGATGGGTACCGGCAAAGATCCTTCCCGTTGAGTCAAATATGTGTATCTCATCAATTTCAACCGATTCTGCGATCTCTTTCAATTCTTCCACATCATTGATTACCGTTGGATCACTTTCTATGATCCTTGCAACTGTTTCTGCATTATGTACACAGGTCTGCCTATATTCCGCTTCTATCTATTCTAATTCCTGCTGA
>JAGAOC010000071.1 GCA_017623935.1 Agathobacter sp.
ATTTATGAACTCCAAGGTAAAACAGGCACAGAAAGAAGGCGCTTCCGTAGCAGATATCTCTGCTGGTCTTGCTTATTCCGTAATCAAGAACGCTTTATTTAAGGTTATCAAATTATCTGATGCCAAGGATTTAGGAGAAAATATCGTAGTTCAGGGTGGAACCTTCTACAATGACGCAGTTCTCCGCAGTTTTGAGAAGATTGCAAAAGTTCACGCTACCCGTCCTGATATCGCCGGTATCATGGGTGCTTTCGGTGCGGCTCTTATCGCAAGAGAACGCCATGAGGAAGGTTATCAGAGTACCATGCTTTCTATTAAGCAGATCAACGAACTTTCCTATACCACCAAGCTTGCCCGCTGTCAGGGATGTACCAACCACTGTCTCCTTACTATCAACAAATTCTCTGATAACAGACAGTATATTACCGGTAACCGTTGTGAACGCGGTCTTGGAAAAGAGAAAAACAAAGAAAATATTCCAAACCTTTTTGAATATAAGAACAAACGCTTATTTGACTATGAACCTCTTACAGAAGAAGAAGCTCCAAGAGGCACTGTAGGTATCCCTAGAGTCTTAAATATGTACGAAAACTACCCATTCTGGGCAACTTTCTTTAAGAAACTGGGATTTTCTGTCGTACTGTCTCCACAGTCCACCAGAAAAGTCTACGAGCTGGGTATCGATTCCATTCCAAGTGAATCTGAGTGTTACCCTGCAAAACTTGCCCATGGTCACGTAGCATGGCTGATCGCTCAGAACGTAGATTTCATTTTCTATCCGGCGATCCCATACGAGAGAAAAGAGTTCCCAGATGCAAATAACCACTACAACTGCCCGATCGTTACTTCTTATTCTGAGAACATTAAGAATAACGTAGACGAGATCACCAGTGGTCAGGTTCGTTTCTTAAATCCATTTATGGCATTTACCAGCGAAGAAACTCTTTCTCAGCAGTTAGTTGCCACCTTTACCGGAGACGGCTTCAAGATTCCGGAATCTGAGATCCGCGACGCTGTTTCTGAAGCATGGAAAGAACAGGAAGTTGTTCGTCTGGAAATGCAGAAAAAAGGTGAAGAAGTCTTAAAATACATGGAAGAAAACAACCGCAGAGGTATCGTTCTGGCTGGTCGTCCATACCATGTTGACCCAGAGATCAACCACGGTATCCCAGAGCTGATCAACTCCTACGGTATCTGTGTACTGACTGAAGACTCTGTTTCCCACTTAGGAAACTTAGAGCGTCCTCTTATCGTTATGGATCAGTGGATGTACCACTCCCGTCTGTATGCTGCCGCTAACTATGTTAAGACCAGAGATGACTTAGATCTGATCCAGTTAAACTCCTTCGGTTGTGGTCTGGACGCCGTTACTACCGACTGTGTAAGCGATATCCTGACTAACTCAGGCAAGATCTACACCTGCTTAAAGATCGATGAGGTAAATAACTTAGGAGCAGCTAGAATCCGTATCCGTTCTCTTCTCTCCGCTCTTCGCGTAAAAGAAAAGAAACAGGAAAAACGTACTATCGTTCCTTCTAATTATGAACGAATCATCTTTACAGAGGAAATGAGAAAAGATTACACCATTATCTGCCCTCAGATGTCACCGATCCATTTTGAATTACTGATCCCAGCTTTCCGCGCTGCCGGATACAATATCGTAATTCCTGACATCCCAGCCAGAGAATGTGTTGACGCAGGTCTGAAATATGTTAATAACGATGCCTGCTATCCATCCTTGATCGTTATCGGACAGATCATGAGTGCCGTACTTTCCGGCGAATATGATCTAAATAAGACCGCGATCCTCATCTCCCAGACCGGTGGTGGCTGTCGTGCAACCAACTATATTGCATTTATCCGCCGTGCCTTAGCAAAAGCTGGATATCCTGATATTCCGGTTATTTCTATTAATATGGTCGGTCTTGAGAAAAACCCTGGATTCACTTTCACTCCAAAGCTGATCCAGCACGGACTTTACGCTTTAGAGTTCGGCGATATCTTCCTTCGCTGTCTCTTAAGAATGCGTCCTTATGAAGCGGTTCCAGGCTCTGCCAATGCCCTTCATGAGAAATGGAAAAAACGTTGTATCGAGTTTTTAGGAAATGATAAATATCTTTCCCATAGAAAATACAAAAAGATGTGTCGTGAGATCATCCGTGATTTCGATAATCTTCCAATCACAGATGAGAAGAAACCTAGAGTTGGTGTCGTTGGAGAGATCCTTGTTAAATTCCTGCCAGCAGCCAATAATTATATCGTAGATTTATTAGAAGAAGAAGGTGCCGAGGCTGTTGTACCGGATCTTACCGATTTCCTCTTATACTGCTGTTACAACCAGAACTTTAAAGCAGATTATCTGGGAGAATCCAAGAAATCCAAACGTATCAACAACCTGCTGATCAAATTCTTCGAGTGGCTCAGAAAAGCCGCCAGAAAAGAACTGGCAAAGAGTAAACATTTTGAGCCAACTGCTTACATAGGAGACTTAGCAAAAGAAGCCAGCCACATTGTTTCCGAAGGAAACCAGACTGGTGAAGGATGGTTCTTAACAGGAGAAATGTTAGAGCTGATCCACCAGGGAGCTTCCAACATTGTTTGCGCACAGCCATTCGCCTGCCTGCCAAACCACATTGTTGGAAAAGGTGTTATCAAAGAGATCCGCCGTGAATATCCGACTGCAAATATCGTAGCTATCGACTACGATCCAGGTGCTTCCGAAGTAAACCAGTTAAATCGAATCAAGCTTATGCTTTCTACCGCACAAAAGAATTTAAAGAAAGAACTCGAGAAATAAAATCGAAAATTAATTTCCTAGCAAACACAAGAAGCCCCTTGCACCACTGGTGCAAGGGCTTTTGTATAAGGGAAAATTTCTTATTTCTTATTTACTGTCTTATATGGTCTGAATAACAGGTAAAGCATAGCGATCACTAAAAGGAATGCTACTACTGTCCAGAATCCAAAGGCTCCTGTTGAAACCAGCATACCGATCTGGTATACACAAAGGCTTACTACATAAGCTAACAATGTCTGATATCCAATCGCGAACCAGAACCATTTTGCATTGTTCATCTCTCTCTTGATGGCTCCCATTGCTGCGAAACATGGTGCACAGAGCAGGTTGAATACTAAGAAGGAATAACCGGATAATCTTCCAAGACCTTCAAAGTCAAGGACACCGAATACACCAACTACTTCTTCTTTTGCTACAAGACCCATGATAGTTGCGATGGTTGCTTTGATATCAGCAAATCCTAAAGGAGCAAAGATCCATTTTAAAGCATTTCCAAGGTATCCTAAGATACTGCACTCTAATTCCATATCCGGACTGAATCCAAATTTTCCATCTACTACTCCGAACACAGAACCTGCCCAGATTAAAATAGAAGAAACTAAGATGATTGTGCCGGCTTTTTTAATGAAGGACCAGCCACGTTCCCACATACTTCTAAGTACAGCAGATACCGTTGGTAAATGGTACGCTGGAAGCTCCATAACGAAAGGTGCCGGATCTCCTGCGAAGACTTTGGTCTTCTTTAAAATAATACCAGATACGATAACTGCGGCGATTCCAACGAAAAATGTACTTGGAGCTACCCACCATGCGCCACCAAATAATGCGCTGGCAATCAAAGCGATAATTGGCATTTTTGCACCACAAGGAATAAATGTGGTAGTCATGATAGTCATTTTACGGTCTCTGTCATTTTCGATGGTACGGGATGCCATAATACCAGGTACACCACATCCTGTTCCGATCAGCATTGGAATAAAGGATTTTCCGGAAAGACCAAAACGACGGAAGATTCGATCCATAATAAAGGCAACTCGCGCCATATATCCGCAGGCTTCTAAGAATCCTAACAGGATAAAGAGTACTAACATCTGAGGAACAAATCCTAAAACGGCTCCTACACCGCCTACGATTCCATCTAAGATCAGACCTTTCAGCCATTCTGCACAACCGATGGCATCTAATCCTTTTTCTACTAATACAGGAACACCAGGTACCCAGATTCCATAATCTTCTGCTGCTGGCAGTTCTTCCATAGCTTCCTCTACGAAGGAAATATCATATCCTTCCACCGCCAAAGATTCTCCAAAAGAACCATAAGCTTCTTCAAAAGCACCAAAATCAACTTCTTCAATGGCGCCCATAATGTCTTCTGCACCAATTACTTCTGCATTTACGGCATTTTCTACGACTTCTGTTAATTCTTCTGTAAAAATGTGTTCTTCTGCATATTCTGCAGTAGCATCATCTAAATCGCTTCGTCCGATTCCTAACAGATAGAATCCATCTCCGAATAATCCGTCATTGGTCCAGTCTGTTACAAAGGTTCCCACAGTGGAAACGGAAATATAGTAAACCAGGATCATGATAACTGCGAAAATTGGAAGGGCTAAGATACGGTTTGTTACGATCTTATCAATCTTATCAGAAATTGTAAGTTTATCTTTTCCTGCGCTCTTCTTTGTTACGCACTCTCCAATAATGGTGGAAATGTATGTATATCTCTCATTGGTAATGATACTTTCGGTATCATCATCAAAATCATCTTCCATTTTTTTGATCTCTTCGGAAACATCTGGCACGTTCTTTAACTGCTCAGAGATCTTAGAATCCTGCTCTAAAAGCTTAATGGCAAAGAAACGTTTCATTTCCTCTGCTACCTGATTTCCCAGCTTCTGCTCTACGCTTTCAATAATGGATTCTACTTCCGGTGAAAATTCATGTACCGGCATAACGGCTTTCTTGCTTTTTGCAAGGGCAACTGCTTTCTCTGCTGCTTCTGTAATGCCTGTTCCTTTTAATGCGGAGATCTCTACTACTTCGCAACCTAATTTCTCAGCCAACTTCTTGGTATCGATCACATCTCCATTTTTCTGTACCACATCCATCATGTTTACTGCCATGATCACTGGGATTCCCAGTTCCATCAGCTGTGTAGATAAGTACAGGTTTCGCTCGATATTGGTTCCGTCTACGATATTTAAGATCGCATCCGGTCTCTCACCGATCAGGTAATTTCTTGCTACCACTTCCTCTAAGGTGTATGGGGAAAGGGAGTAGATACCTGGTAAGTCCATGATCACAATATCTTTATGACCTTTTAATTTTCCCTCTTTTTTCTCAACTGTAACCCCTGGCCAGTTTCCAACAAACTGATTGGAACCAGTAAGGGCATTAAATAATGTTGTTTTTCCGCAGTTCGGATTACCTGCGAGAGCAATTTTCAATGACATACTATTTGTCTCCTTTTTTCATAATTGTACGATTAGTCTCAACTAACCATTCCTCAAAAAAAATTTATTCTACTTCCAACATTTCAGCATCCGCTTTTCTTAAAGAAAGCTCATAGCCTCTAACAGTTACTTCAATCGGATCTCCTAATGGTGCAACTTTACGCACATATACTTCTACCCCTTTGGTAATCCCCATATCCATGATACGTCTTCTCACCGGACCTTCTCCTGTGATCTTCTTCACCACTACAGTCTCGCCCACTGCGACCTGCTTTAATGTTCTCATCTCGTTTTTCTCCTCTTTATACCATAATCTTGCTTGCCATATCTTTGCCAATGGCTACTCGGGAATCCTTCACATTCACGATCAGATTGCCTCCAATATCAGAAATAACGGAAACAGCAGAGCCAGCAACAAATCCAAGACTCTCGAGAAACTGCTTTACTTCGCTCTTCCCGCCAACCTTTCTAATTACCATTTTCTCACCTTTTTTCATCATTGTAAGTGGCATATCACTACCTCGCTTTCCATTTTTTCTACAGTTAGTATATGCTAACCTATATTAGATGTCAAGAACTTTTATTCGTTTTTTCTAATTATTTCTAATATTGCTTTTATCCATATTTTTCATTATACTGTTCTCATCAGTAGCAAACTTTTTACAATTTCTATCTTTTTTACATATTTTGTTTTATAACAGGAGGCACTATGGATACTTATAAGATCATTCCACTACCAGATGATGAAAATTACAGACACTGGAAATTATTTGACGACACCTATGTCATTCACTACGGCGAAGCCTTGGATATCTTCCTATTATTAGGAACGAAAAAGGCCTTACTGATCGACACTGCTTTCGGTAGAGGCGAATTTCCTAATCTTGTGAACCGGTTAAAGGGAGACTTGGAGCTTATGGTAGTAAATACCCATGGCCATTTTGATCATACCGGTGGTAATATGTGGTTTCCAAAAGTATATATGCATAAAAATGCCATGGCCTATGCCAATGTGCCATTTGAGCCCCTAGATGAAGCCTGGCTTGCCAATATGCCTTATCCGGATTATGAAATGATCTCCATAGATGATGGATATGTCTTTGACTTAGGCGACCGAAATGTGGAAGTCTTATGGACTCCTGCCCATAGTGACAGTTCTCTCACCTTTTTAGATCATAAGAGAAGACTCTTATTCTGCGGAGATGAATTCGACGCCGGACAGGCAAATTTAAACACTTTTGAATCTGTAGGAGCTTTTTTAAAGAATTGTAAAAGACTGCAAAAAAGGGAAGCCGAATACGATTTTATCATGCCAAATCATAACGGCTGCCCTATTTCTAAAGAATATTTAACTGATTTTATTACTGCAGCCCAACACGTTGTTGAGGGTGTGCCGGATCTGGTTCCTACCCATGACCTGCCAGGATTTATGCACCCAATCTGCGGAAAAAATGGTGTTCGGGCTCAGGTGGGTAATTCCTGTATTAACTATTTACCGGAAGCGCCAAGGTAAAATGTCTCAGATTTTTCATAGTTCTCCTGCCAGAAGTACTCTAGGCTCATTTCCTTCGTATTATAAAGGACTGTCCACTGAGTTGCTTCATTGCTGACATAATTCCCCTGAGAAACGGATTTCATAACTTCCCGTAACTGCGCCTGAGTCATAGCACCGTTCTGATCTGCTTTTGCCTGCTTCATGGTTTCCATACGAGTCTTGGAAAGCTCGTTTCCAATGCCATATTTCGCCTCTGCCAGATAGTGGTTGGTCAAAGTGTCTGTCTCGGTCACTACCATTTCATTGTTGACCCACTCTACAGTCACTGATCTTCCACTGGCATCGGAAATGGCGTAATGATGAGCAGATCCGATATCGGAATTCATGTCGTATTTTTCTAATAATGCAATGGCTTCATCCACATTTGCTGCATAGTCTAACATGGCACGGATCGCTGTGGTAGTGGTAAGATCCGGTTTCTCAGTGTTCTGATGTGTTTCCACCAGATCACCGGCCATAAGATCTGCTATCATAAGCCCTTTTTCATTCATACCATCTAAAGGCACATAGATTGCTGCAATGGCCATATACTGATTAGCAAATCCTTCCGGTTTCCAATCCTCTCCAAATCCTAAGAAATCCATATTACAGGTAGAATAGGATTCGTAAGCATCCTTTGACTTGGTATGCACGATCATAACTGAATTACATTTGGTCCAGTCAAAGTTTCTTCCCATCAGATAACCGCCCTCTTCATTTTCCAGATAAAGGGTACTACATCCGTATTTTCTTTCCTGTGCCTGGGCATTTGAGGTTTTTACAAAACCATGAGATAAGAATTCTGTAATATAATTTGCCATAACTCCTACATTAGAAGCTCCGCCCTGCTCTAAAAACTGAGCAAATCCATAATCTCCGTCGTAATCCATGTAATATAATCCATCATCTAACTTTTTCACAGATGATGCTGCTTTCACCTGGGTTCCAAACATCGACCATGCCCCAGCAAATATAATTCCCACCAATATCAAAAGAACCGCTAAAACGATCAATACAATTTTCCACCCCATATGTTTTTTCCTCTTTTCTTTCATGTTGTTCATCCTTTTCTTCATTTTCTAATGAGCCATGTTCTGCTCTCTCCGCTCTTTTAAACGCAGATTCACATCTCTTGCCATCGCCACATTCTGCCCATATTCTAACAGACTCACTCCGGCATCCACCAAAAGCACCACTACAAAAAATACGATGCCTTGTACCAGACCATTCCACATATTGCACCAATGGCCAAAGGTCAATAGCACGATCTCTAACAGGATCGTATGAATTCCTGTTCTGACCAGCCACTCCTTTTCCGATAATTCATGTCTGGAAAAATACACCAGACTCACCAGATTTGCACAGATGGAAAACAAGATTGCCTGCCCTAAAAATGCCACTTCCAAAGTCTCTCCCAGCTGAAATACAACACAGAAAAACAAGGTTGCCAGCATGGTAAATCCATAAGTCAGCAAAAATCTCCTAACAAAATCCTCAAATTGATTTCGAAACATACCGATCACTCCTTTCACATTCCAAGTTTGTGTTTCAAATCTGACACATACTGCCTTGAGACAATGACCTTCTCGCCATTTAGCAGAACAGCCTCAAAACGCCCTGATAGAAAAGGACTGATATAATCGATCTTATCTGCATTTAGTACAACAGATTTGGAAGCCCGAAAGAACATGCTTCCTCTGCTTTTTTCCTCAAATTCATAAAGCTTCATCTTCACTTCATAGACATCCTGCTGACAATAGACAAAGGACTTATTGTCCACTACCTCAAAATAGAAAATGTCTTTCATCTTCACCCGATGAAATTTTCCGTCCTTGCTGCCAGACACGCCATCTGTCAGATTTTCAACCCCTTTTACATAATTCACCCAGTCCGACTTCATATCGTAGCACCGCACGATCAGCTCTTCCTCTTTTTCCGGATGAATTTCTTCTATTGTAAATCTCATGATTGTGACCTCCTGATAAAACTTTATCCTATTTCAATCTTAAAGTATAGTAGCCCAAAAGCAAGTGGTAAAAAAATGGGGGTAAGTTGCAAAAAACACTTTTCCAATAACAAAACCAGGGCAGATGCCCTGGTTCATGCTTTTATATCACTTATTCTCCACAATATCCAATACCTGTAATTGGTACAACACGACTTTCTTTGCCAAAGAATCCGGTTCTTTCTGCAATGCTGCCAATAACCCTTTTTTATCAAGTCTTATTGTGCACCATTTTTCAAAATACCGATAATTCCAATCATGACTTCCTGAAAATGGTTTCGCCGTAACCCTTTTTACATTCTCGTTAATCGGAAGATTTGTATTATAAGAATAGCTTCCAACGAAAAAAGAATGTCCGTTGTCAAAAATAGGAGCTTCTTTGAAATTTTCTCCATCGAAAATAATGCCCAGATTATTAAAATGTCTATCTTCATTTAAAATAATTCGGTCAAGAGCAAAATGATTGGCAAAATATGTTCTTAGATCAACTCCCGTCTGCTTTTTCACAAAATCCAACACGAATTCCGGACGTTTTTCCAGATCTAATGTAGAAATCTTTTTCGCCAGATTCTCTCCTGTTGTCATTTGGTATAACCGATATAAAGAAATGAACTCTTCGCTATCAGACAAAAAATTTTTACTGCAACAGCCCTTTTTTCCATTGATCTCTATTTCTTCATATTGTACATACTTTGTTTCTTCCAGTGAACTGTACTGCAAGATTAACGTCGCCAAATATTCCGTATATCCTTCGCCACCGAAATAATCCGGCTTATACCATATTTCATCCTTAAAATACTTATCCTGAGTCCCATCACTCGTTCCATCAATATTTACCAGATATTTCTTATCAAGCTGAATTTTCTGCATAATTACCTCTTAAACCGAACATCTTTAAAAGAAAGATTTTCTCCATCAAACTGAAACCAAATAAAATCCTGTACCATCACTCCATGGGTTTTCCTGCATATTTCATAAGGATTAAAATCTTTTATTCCCAATTCATCTAAATACAGATTCAGATTAGCCCGATTTCTGTCCCAACATCTTAATTCCAAAACCTGTCCCAGTTCAAATCTTGAAATCTCATCCTTCCAAAATAACTGTTTTGCTGGATGAGTAGTATATCGCTTAATATATACTCTACAATCATCTGCCTTTACCTCTGCTGTTAATTCATCTTTCCAATATGTTTTGAAATTATACTCAGACATAGTTCAGATCTCTCTTTCTCTCTATTTCCGATACAGCTTCATTCCCCGGATCTTGCCCCAGATTGGCGGTGAACTGATCTCCACCCCTACCCGGAGGATTCCCTGAGAAATCTCGATGTTCTCAATTTCATGCTCCATCCACATCTCGTCTGTTGGATGAATAACTTTTTCAAAACGCAGGATTTTATCACTTTGTACCTGCTCTGCGTAAAGTTTTACTTTTACATCCGTAGTATTTGTCCCCAAGTAAGAAACGAATAGCTGATAATCTCCTGCCTCTGGGATCATGACTTCCTGAGCTAATGTAAAGTCAAAGTTCTGTTCCGATGACACATAGATAGCATTCTCTTCCGGCAGGATCTCAGTCTTGATATACTCTTGTTTCCGGATCACCATCCAGTCTGATTCTCCCTTGGAAAAATCTTCGTTGCACACCAGATTTTCCTGTGCAAGAGCCTCAGACACAATTTCCAATTCCGTAATAAATGTCTCATCGGAATCTGCGATCTTGCCCATGATCGGATGGATGCCCACCTCATAGAACACATGATCCGGAATAACTGCCCAGACGATCTTCTTCTGACAGCTGCTTCCATCCATATAGAGTACCTGGATAGACTCTGGCAGTTTATCCTTCTGTCCCTCTACCATCTTGATCTTCTCCGGCATATAATATTTTGCCACCTCATTCGGTACAGCCTGAGAGCGTTCAAACTGAAATTCTGCAAAACCTGGAAGCACTTCACCTTTTTCATTTAAAACGCCCATGTTTCGATCCCAGCTACTGCCACTTTCATAAGGAATAACAAGGGGTTCCCAATAATAAACACCCTGTCCCATATTATCCGGCAAAGAAGCCACAATATTCATGAGAAGTTTCATCACATGCTTTTGCTCCTGTATTCCTGCACAGAAACCGGCGATCTTCTCCTGTTCTGCTGAAACAAATCCTTCTTCACTTCTTCTCCATGGATGAGCCGTTTCTGCAATGATCAGAGGCTTTTTGTATTTTTCCAACATGGACATTAAAGAATTCTTCAGATCCATAAAGGTTCCATGCCAGAATGCATAATAAGAAAGTCCGATCACATCAAAATCCATAAGACCAGCTTCTATCATTCCATCGAACCACTGACTCAGATAATAATATCTTCCTCCCTGATCCAAATGGATCATGATCTCAATGGAAGGATCCACCTCCCGGACAGCCTTGATTCCTGCATTAACTAATCCTGCCAGCTGGGTAAAATTAGGCACTTCGCCATCTGGAAACAGCATACCGCTTCGGATCTCATTTCCCACCTGCACCATATCCGGCATACAGCCTTCCTCTTTTAATCGGATAAGAACCAGCGTTGTGTAATCATAGACTGCTTTTTCCAACTCTTCTCCATGAAGATCCGTCCAGGCATGTGGCTTGGTCTGATTGCCTGGATCAGCCCACCAGTCGGAATAATGAAAATCCAACAAAAAATGCATTCCTTTTGCCTTGATCCTCTTTGCCATGGCAACGGTGTGCTCTAAACTGCAATAACCTTTGGATTCCGGTACATTTTCCGGCTCATTCCAGATCCGAAGACGGATAGAGTTCACTCCATTTAACTGACACAATTCAAAGGCATCAATCTCCTGCCCTTCCGCTGTTCGTATAACTGCTCCCCGATCTTCTAATTCCGGCAGACCTGAAATATCTGCCCCTTTATAAAAATCCAATTTCATATAAATCCCCCGTTTATTCTTTTTTGTAGTTCTCTTTCTATTATAACTGATATCAGTGTTCTGTCAAAATAAAAAAGCAGCAATCCTGTATATAGGACTACTGCTTTTACATACATCATATTAACAACTAAAGTCGAAATTCTGACCTACCATTTTCTCCTGCTCGGTCTGTACGTTATCGCTCATACCAGCATAAATGGTATCCTGAATTTTCTTGATCAGTTCCTCATAAGTAGATCCGCTGACAGAAGTTAAATCTTCTTTCTTCTCTGCCGCTTCAGCTCTCTTCTCTTCTAATTTCTCGGCCTCCGCCTTCTTTTCAGCTTTCTTCTCTGCTGCTTCTTTCGCTTCCGCCTTCTTCTCTGCATTCTTCTGAATGCGCTCTTTCTGAGCTGCCAGAGATTTATTCACTACTGCAAAATAAGAAGTGCTTCCATCGCTGTTCACACGGATTCCATAAGTCTTTACGTTACCAACAAGACTTCCTAACTGATCCTGCATATTGTCGAGTTCTTTCACACCGTTCTCAATAATGCCTTCATACTGAGCACGATATTCTTCATCTTCTGCCATCTTCTCAATGGTAGCTTCATCAACTAAGACCATGATCTTATTACCGTTGGCATACTTTGCAGCTTCTTCCTCTGCACCTTCTACAGAAGCATCATCTACTAATACAAAGTCCAGATCTGAATATTTCTCCTGTAATTCTTTGTAATATGCCTGAGCCTTCTCACTTAACTGAGCATCACCAACTGTCTTCTGGCTGGTGGTCTTGCTTGTCTGGCTCTTGTCCTGAGTCTTAGTAGTAGAATAATTGCTATACTGACTCAATAACTGTGATACTGTATTCATGTTTTCTCCTCCTTGAAAAATAGTGAAATCCTTTTCCTATAGTTCTACTTATTATATCGGCAATCTGATCCTGAAATTAACCCTCGCCGCATAATTATCCTTCACTTTTTAGATTATTTTTCTGCCAGTTTCCCATTGGCTTTCGCCTGGAATTTCTCATCAAAGATAATAAAACGTTCATGCTCTCCTTCGCCGATCAGACCACATTCATCATATGCCTTCACAACAAACTTTAATGCCCGACCATTTACCTCCACGAGTTCTGTCTCACAGGTGACTTTCATGCCTACCGGAGTCGCTGCCACATGAGATACATTTACCTTGGTTCCTACAGTTCCACAACCTTCATCCAATTCAGCCGCTACACTCTCAAAAGCGGTATTTTCCATTAATGCGATCATACATGGAGTTGCAAATACATCTAATGCACCGCTGCACATGGATTTTGCTGTTTTCTCCTGAGTCACAATGATTTCCTTCTGTCCCTTGATTCCTGCTTCTAACATCTTTTTGCCCTCTCATTTTTCTATTATATACTGCTCTTTTGACTACTGGGAAATTCCGAACGATTCCCCAAAAGCAGTCCGATCTTCATAATTCTATTTTGAATGAGAATAGACTTGGTGTCAAGATAATTTATTCTTCTGTGAACTTTACTGTTCTGGCAATCTCAATTGCCTCTTCTTTTGAAAAACATCTCGTTGATAAGGAAAGATAGTAGATCTCTTCTACATCTTCTTTGGCAAAAAAGAAATACCAATAGTCACTGGTCTCATCTTCTATGGTTATTCCCTGTGCCCACAATTCTCCCATTTGAGAAGCTGAATACAGATCATGGTTCTGGTGTGCAAAAACCGCCGGTCGATCAAGATCTGTTAAAACTCCCAGGATTTCTCCGCTAGTGTGATTATTTGCAGGACAGTTCTCTCCATCCGGAATTCCATTTACATAGTGAAAATTGGCAGTTTCCTGATCCGTTCTTCCCACAAATCCTGCTGATTTCCATTCGTCCGGTGCAAGATCTTCTCCCTTCACTTCATAAACTTCTGGCAAGATCAAGGCTCCGCCATCCCACCCCAGACTTGCGTTATATTCTCCCAGAGAATAACCTTCCGGGAGTTCTAATGTGAGCCACTGATCTATCGTCGTCTTTGTATTTACCATTGTATCAATATCATTCACATATCCGCCTTCATTATAGACAAGAAGGAGTTCTGCGTCAGATGGCCGATACACATAAATATAAGATAGTCTATCCGTATCTTTTTCATAGTCCACTTGGAGTCTATATACCTCATCCTGGTAAGTCAGATAAAACCAGTATGTATCCGTCAGCCGACCCTCGTATTCCTCTTCTTCCGGCTCGATATTTTCGTAACTCTTGAAATCCATTTCACGGAATTTCTGATCATAAAAAGCAGCACGAAACATTTCAAAAGTAAGGACTGTTTCTTCTTTGATCTGTTGTTCACCGGATTCCGTCTCTTCTATTTCCGGGCTAACATTCTTTTCTTCTTTTTTACTTAGAAAGACCATAGTTAGTAAAGCTACGACCAGGATTGCCACCATTGCAAAAAAGGTCATTGTCTTCTTATATTTCATGATATTTTTAATTCTCCCTTTCGTATTTCCTTCATCAAAAGATAATGGTGCCATAAAGATCCTTCGCTTTTTTAAGGCATCCTTTCCTGACATGGTAAGCAACGTATTGGCATAAGACTTCCGTTCTTCCAGTCCGATGGTCTGAACCGTCTCTTCATCACAGGCCATTTCCATATCTTTTCCCGCCAGATAAAAAGCATACCATACAAGTGGATTAAACCAATGCACACCGGTGATCAAAAACAACATCATTTTCCATAAATAATCCCCACGTTTTATATGGGTTCTCTCATGAGCTACCACATATTTTTCATACTCTGCCGGAAGCCCCGTAGGTAGATAGATATAAGGCTTTATGATACCGAAAACAATAGGAGTTGTAATTCCGTCCGCAAGAAAGATTCCATTCTCCACTTTTACACTACATAATAGCTTTTTCTTTAATCCAACATAGGAAATCACACTATATATCATGAGTAAAAGAAAGCCGACCAGCCAGACAATTCCAGCAATCATGCCCATTCTTTTTGTGATGATCTGTATAATTCCATTTACACTTTCTGAAATATTCTGCTCATCCTGTATGGTTCCGTTTCCCTTCCCGCTTCCTGTGCCATTCTGCAAATTCTCATTATTCTGCACTCCATCGTTTCCTGCACTATTCTGCAGATTTACATTGTTCTGACCGTTTCCTGCACTGTTCTGCAGATCCACATTACTCTGACCGCTTCCTGCAACATTCTGCAGATTTTCATTGTCCTGACCACTTCCTGCCCCGCTCTGCTCATTGCCAGTTTCCGCCGCCTTTTCATTGGCTTGAGTAACCACATCTGCCGGTGCAAAGTTCCAAAATCCCACTGGAACACTGATCTTCCATGGACATACCAAACAAAAAAATGGAATGATCCACAGAAGCATGGTGTATTTTTTTGAAATCCGCAACCATTCAAAAAGTTTTCGAATTACCAAAACTACCAACACAATAAATGTGGCTTGAATACTCATTTGGATCAACATCATCATAAACTCCGCCATCATCATTCTCCCTAATTCTCCTCAATAATTTTCTTAAGTTCCATGATCTCTTCTTCTGATAGTTTCTTCCTAGATACAAATGCCGCCACAAAATTTGGCAGAGATCCATCAAAAGTCTCCTCAACAAAATCCTCGGATTGTCTTGCCTGAAATTCCCTTCGAGTCAAACAAGAGGTTACGGTTCCCCTGTCATTTTGAAAGATCCCTCTCTCACATAGCCTTTTTAAAACAGTATAAGTCGTAGATTTCTTCCACCCTAACTCCTTCTCTGCTTCCTTTGCCAGCGCTCCCGATTGAACCGGTTCCATGTTCCAAATGATCTCTGCAAATTTCATTTCGATCTCACCAAGTCTGTATTCTCCCATATCTGCCTCCTTAATTAATGTGAAATATCTTTTATATAGTATGTGCTCCGCATATGCCATTGCCTGACCTTCTATGCGCACTTCGCCGCTCGTTATACCCTGATTGTTTACTAGGGAATTCCAGATGATTTTCCTAGTAAATAATAAAATTGGTCTACTGATTGTAAACCCATTCTACAACCAGTAGACCTGTTTGTCAATGCACTTTTTAAAATTAACTTCCTTTACGGAAAGGTGTGTCTAACGCTATTATCAGAGGATTTGATGAATATTTATACTTTTGCTAACTGTTTGGGCGATTTGAGCGATTTACCGAGATACCAATCTACACTGCCTTGGGAAAAGTTTAAGCCTAAAATCCAATTTAAATTTCAAGGCATAAGGAAAGGCTATCCAATCTTTTCGACGAGATAGCCTCTTTTAAAATCGTTATTTAGGTTTAATTCTGTTTGCCAAATGATTTTTTACTCTATTCGTACTTCTACGCCGCCTATCTCAACATTTACAACAGTATTCACATCTGACGGACTTTCAGTGGTCACGCCTATTTTGTACCATGTATCTTTTTCAACTGGTACCTCAATAGACGTTCCCTGCATAAGAGACGTTGTCAGTTCATAAGAATTTTCCTCTCGGACCTGTGAGAGTTTTAATACAACTGCTGTGTCTGTCGATAGCGTTATCTTACTGCCTGTCGGTGATATTTCTTGGTCCGAAAATACAAAGTTCTCAGAATTTCCCACAGGAATTGTAAATTGAATTTTATAACTTTCAGTTTTTCCGCAAGAAGCAAGAAGTAACAAACTTGTTACAACCAAAATCATTGCGATAACTTTTTTCATAATACAACACCTCCGTCCATAAAAATCGCTTCTTTGTTAATTTAATTTTACCATGAGGACGTAATCTTGAGAATATATTTCATAAAAACTTGAAAATAAATTTACTATTATTTATTTTTACGCATAACTTGCATAACAAGCTCCTCCAGTTGATATCTGATCTGTTCATATCTAACAATATTCAGTTTTTCAAAGAATCACCAAACAACAGCTTCCAACAAATTCCCAACCGCACATACTCCTTCTGGCACATCTCTGCCACTGCGATTCACCCAAATTGCTGGAATTCCAACCGAAGCAGCGCCTTCAATATCACTACTTAAAGAGTCTCCAATGTGTACCACATTTTCTGGTGACAGCCCCGTACTCCCCAGTGCCAGCTCAAACACTTCCGCTTCTTTTGAGGTCGAATTTGAATGTATTGTTGAAAATACTATGCACACAAAACGGGTTCAACCATAAAATTGGGGTATAAAATCGATTTTTTGTGTGTCTATTCTATGGCGTACATTTTAATTGCCCTCATTTTACATATACAGAAAAAACTTTCCGCTCATGTCCAAAATTTTTGATAAAATGGTATGGTTTTATTGATTTTTTTCTGCATATGTCCAAACAAGCGAGCCAAAGTGTTGTTTTTAAACGGAATTTCAGAAATGCTCAAGAAAATGCACTTTTTTTGGACATGGGGGAGAAGAAAAAATCGCATATGTCCAACCACCAAAATCATGCAACATTTCATGCCCCAGCACTCGCCAAACCACGACTCTCTCCATGCCACGACACTCTCCATGCCACGGCTTCCCGAAGGAAGCCAATCTAATTTCCTGTACTGGTATACCGGCGCAAACTGATCCGCCAAAATCCATATGCCAGAAGATACACAACCAGGCCTACAAAAGGTGCCATATACATATAGATCTCCGGATATGCGGCCATGTCCGGTTTACGTAGCAGATACTGAGCCGGAAAATAATTTACAAAGGCAAATGGGATCACATAGATCATGATCATCTGTATAAATTTATTATAAATGCTGATCGGATAACCTGCAAATTTCCTCATGTTCCAATAAAAAATTATGTTTTGTCAATTATTTTGCGACAAGTTTTTAAAAAAAATTTCTCCCACGACAACAATAGTGTATTTCTTAAAATTCTGTCGAGTTATTCACAACAAGCATTCAAAATATTTTATGCTAATTTTCTCAACTCTTCTTCA
>JAGAOC010000072.1 GCA_017623935.1 Agathobacter sp.
CCGGTATCAATGACTGCAACAAAAACACCCTGTCCTTTTAAAGACAGGGTGGGGATATTTTGCAACTGTATGATTCCGCTGATTTCCAGATCTCTTGTACTTGAGGTCATAAAACACTTGGGAATATTTGCGTAAAAGTAATTATCCAAGGAAAGAGGCGGCATCTGGTTCTTGTCAAAATACCAGATGGCATACTGTTCGTTGATCTGGTACTGACAGAGAGGCTCCAAAATTGGATCCGCCTGCTCGTTTACCGATAAGATCAACTCAAATACGTCCTCCCAGGATACAGAAATCGGTTGTCCTTGATTTTCACACTTCATATTATAGTTCCAGTTTTTAATAATATATGCGCCATTATTATCACTGTTTACTGGATATTTTTCCTATTCTCCGCCACCGATTTCAGTTACAGTATAACCACTAATATTCCAATAATAATAATAATCTCTTCCATATCACGCCTCCTTAATTAGCAGCATCTCTCTGTACAAGGTTCCACTTCCACACTGGCTACCTTCTTCCCTTCTCCATATCCGCATGCCTTTAATCCTTCTGAAATAACTTGATACCATTTTTTTGCACTCAATTGGCAAACTGTACTATCTTCAAATTCTATCATGCAAGCGTTTTCTTTATTACAGTCCATACCACATGATATTTTATACATATTTTTTCTGCTGAATACGCCTAGATCTTCCAACAGACTTACCATTCTGTAAACTGTAGCTGCTCCAATCGTTGAATCAATCGTATGAGCCTTATAAAATATTTCTTTACAGCTTATACATTCTTCTTCTAAAATCACACCTAATATTAATTGTCTCTGCTTTGTGATCCGGCATCCTCGCTCTCTCAGTTTTTGGAGTACCATCTCCTTTTTAAGATCATTACTACGATAATATGTTTGATTCATCGCTGATTTCTGTTCCATATATATATTTACCTTTTCAATTCTTACATTTACCCTTCGCAGTTAGCCCAAACTAACTCTTGAATAGATTAGCATATTGTGATCACATAATCAATCCCTCTAAATGGGAGATATTCTCAATAAACAATTTAAAAAGACATTGTTCCGATAGAATTTATTTCTACCAGAACAATGTCTAAAAAATCCCAATATTCATTTAAAATGGCTGCCGACTGCTATGACAGGTGAAATAAATAGTCTGATATTCCTGAGAGATCTTCTCGATCAGCTCATTGCCTCGGGCAACCTTATCCTCATCCAGATTGACAAATGGATCGTCTAAGATAAGGAATGGCTTTTCCTCTGTATACATGGCATCTACTAACGCCAGACGCATACATACGCCGATGAGATCCTGGTAACCGGCTGAAAGTAACCGGGTATCACGAAGCTGTCCCTGATCTTTGACTTTGACCTCGATATTGGCATCTACGATCCAGTCCTGCTCGTCCTTTCCCGTAAGCATATCGTAATACTTGCAAAAGCCCTTAGAAACCGGCTCTGTATAACGGGCAGTAAACTTTTCTTTTGCAGCCAGTAAATAACTGGATGTCAGATCCATGATCTCATACTGATGTACCTCCTGCTGCTGGGTGCCCAATGCGGCTTTTAATTCCTGCTGTTTCTCATCTCTTAAGTCCATGAGAACCTGCATTTCTTCCATCTGACGGTTGTACTGTTCCATATCATCCCGAAGGAGTTCCACCTGGGCGTCAATATTACGGATCTGCTGGTTTAACTCATCTAAGGTATAGCGCACGTCTGCTTTTCGTTTCAAAGCCTCCATATCATTATTCTGTTCAAAGGATTCTCTCTGCTCTTTCGCTTCCTGATAACTATCTAACGCCAACTGGTACTGAGTTGCCATGGTCTGCTGTCTAGTAATAAAAGTAGAAAGTTCTTCTTCCGGTGCAAAGGAATATTTCTCCATGAAAACATCCAGTTCTTGCAGTTTCTCTTTTCTCTTATCCTTGGTATCTTCGCAGGTCTCGAATTTGCTGACAAGACGGCGATATTCTACCGCATCATTTTTCAGTTCATAGATAGCCTCGGAAAAATGATCGGAAGACACTTCTTTTCCAAAACTTGAAATATAATCCTGTATATTTCTCTCATCTTCATTTAAAAGATGTTTCATCTGATTCATCTGCTGACGAATCTCATCCATAGGCTCAAAGAACCTCTTCTGCTTCTCTTCCTTCTCAAGCTGCATACGAATCTGTTCTTTCTGCGCCTTTTTCTTCTTGCGCACCCCTAAAATGATACAGATCGTTCCTAAGATCACAAAGACTGCTGCCGCAATTCCTCCGATCAACAGCGTCATCATTGATTTTGGTGGAAGAACCTTAATAGAGATCCAACCATTCCAAAATACCAACGTAGCTATCATGAGTAACACCGCCACCACATATCCACAGATTCCGATAACTGGAAGGGGTGAATTGCCTTGAGGCAGTACCTGAACCTCGCTTTCGTTGGCAGCTGCCATCTGGATCAAACTGTTCTCCTGATGCTCCAGCTCTGCCAGACTCTCTCTGCCCTTGCGGATGGTAGAAATGATCTCTAATTTCTCCTTTAAATCCTCTTCTGTTGGGATCTCCTTGGCAAACTGTTTATGAAGTTGAACAAGGTTCATTTCTTCTTCACTGTCCAATCCCAAGTTAGAAAGCGTAACATCATATTCTGCGATCTTCTGGATCTTAGCAGTCATCTCCTGGAATTCTTCGCCTTCTGGGATTCCTGCTGGGAAATAAACTGCCAAGGCGTCAGCCGCTTCTTTTCTGCGATTCTCTTCCTGACAGAGTTTTTCATACTGGCTGTATTTCTCTTGACGGGCACTCTCTAAACTTACCTGCTCCATCTGATCTCTCATCTGAAGTCTCTGTTCCATCAGAGCATCCTTCTCATGGATCTTCTCGTCCCGCTTATCCTTAAACTGTTCAAAGGATTCTTCTGCCGCGTCAAAGCCCTTTAATTCCTGGGTCAGCTGGGTAATGGTATTCTTTCTCTTCCGAATACTTCCTGTAGCACGATCCGGCGAAAACTTGTTCATTAAGTCTTTTAACTTCTTTGCTGCTTTTTCAAAATTATTGATATCGTTGGTGTTTTCCGCTAGATTACCCAGTTTTGCATTGATGGCGTCTGTGGTAGAACTGCCGGCACACTCATTCTGCTGGATATAGATACTCCGTTTAAAGGAAGCACTATCTAAGTCAAAGATCTCCGCACCGATATCTTTGGTGAAATCATCACTTTCCAGATTGGTAGTCAGATCATACAGATGAAATTCATCGGTTTTCTCGGTTCTTCCAAAAGTACGGATGATCCGATACGCCCGATCTCCAATCTCAAAATCCAGCTGTCCGCCGTATACACCACCCTGCCATGGTTCGTAAAGCTTTCTCTCTTTTTCAATGGCTTTTGGGTCTTTCTTAGCGTCTAAGCCATAAAACATAACCTTCAAAAAGACTGCCAGGGTACTTTTTCCCCAGGCATTTGGTTCGTTTATGACATTTAATCTATCATTAAATTCTATGGTCAGATCGGATAATTTTCCGAAATTTTCAATATGACAGGCAATTAGTTTCAATTATAACTCCTCTCCTGACAAAGCCATGATCCCACAGCGGATAACTTCGGATTTCTTCTCTTCCTCCATATCAGACTGCAGAACCATGCGGACGAATTCTCCCTTTAAGGATTCGTCTTTCTCATAGTCGTAAAAATTTACTAATAAAGTTGTCTCGTTATATACTTTTACAAAGTAGAAATAATCCAGGAACATTTCCTGTAAAAAGTCACAGTTGATCTCACATTCCACATCTACCTGTCCGGTAAGCACGAACTTGATCAGACTCTTAGATGGATAAGACAGTTCCTTTAACGCCTCTTCCATTTTCTTGGCAGCTTCTTGGGTGGTCATAACCCCACTTACATCAACCTGAACAGTGTACAGGTTGCGTCTAGCGGCCGGAACAAACTGTGCCTTTGCTTCTTTTGTCTTCTCATCAATGTCTAGAACCACAAAGCCTTTCTGGCCACACTCATCAAATCCTCTGCCTTCTAAACAGCCACAGTAACAGTACACTCCCCGCTTATCCAACTGTTCCATGCGATAGCTATGTATATGTCCTAATGCAAGATAATCGATGTTTTTATTCTTTAAATGATTCAGGCTAATGGTCTCTGCGTAATCTTTGCTCTTGTAATCAGCCAACTGTCCATGAAGCGTAACGATATTAAATACATCATTACTAAGAACAAGAGAATTATAAAGATATGACTGATTCTTCGCGGAGATCTCAATTCCAGTGATCACAACACTGCCGTATGAATAAGACTTCCAATTCTCTCCAAACAATTTCAGATTCGATGGAATCTCTTCTAACTTTGATAAGAAATTATCGTTATCGTGATTGCCCACCAGATATAAGAAATCAATCTCCGGATGGTTCACAATAGCATCTTTTACAATGTTTCTGGCAGTAGCAGATACATTTCTCGTATCAAAAAGATCCCCAGCAATGAGAATCGCTCTGACACCGTTTTTCCGGGCATAATCGATCATTCTCTGAAATGTGCCCAGAATCTCTGTTTTTCTCTCTTTTGCCTGCTCCCCGGACAGATTAGACGTCATCCGGGAATCTAAGTGCAGATCTGCACAATGAATTAATTTCATAGTGTTACTATCCCTCTTTATTCATTTGCTGAAATTCCCGGACAACCTCTCATGGTTATGATCGGTCCGCCTTTTTTCTCCACATACTCTTCCGTAATGGTAACAATGCCGATATTATCATCCTTTGGAATCTCATACATAATGTCTAACATAAATTCCTCAATGATGGCTCTTAAGGCTCTGGCTCCTACTTTCTTCTCCTTCGCCTTTTTCGCAATGGCGTGAAGAGCCCCTTTCTCAAATTCCAGCTTCACTTCATCCATGGCAAGCAGCTTCTGGTACTGCTTGATGATGGCGTTCTTTGGCTCTGATAAGATTGCCACTAACATATCCTCTGTCAGGGCTTCTAAGGAGAACATAACCGGAAGTCTTCCAATAAATTCAGGGATCATTCCGAATTTACGCACATCTTCTACTTCCACTTTGCAAAGGATGTTCTCCTCTTTGTCATATTTATCTTTCAGATTCGCTTTAAATCCAATAGATGCTTCTTTATTCAAACGCTCTTTGATGACGTCTTCTAGTCCTGGGAAAGCTCCACCGCAGATAAATAAGATATTTCTGGTATCAATGGTAGTCATCGGCACCATAGCATTCTTACTGCTGGCTCCCACTGGAACTTCTATTTCAGCTCCTTCTAAGAGCTTCAACATTCCCTGCTGTACAGATTCTCCGCTGACATCACGCTGATTGGTATTCTTCTTCTTCGCGATCTTATCGATCTCATCAATGAAAATGATACCGTGCTCTGCCCGTTCCACATCATTATCCGCAGCAGCTAACAATTTGCTTACTACACTTTCAATATCATCACCAATATATCCGGCTTCTGTCAAAGATGTAGCATCTGTAATAGCTAAAGGTACATCTAAGAGCTTTGCCAGAGTCTTGACCAGATAGGTCTTACCACATCCGGTAGGTCCGATCATGAGCATATTGGATTTTTCGATCTCTACTCCATCCTTATCATCAGACATGATCCTCTTATAATGGTTATACACGGCAACGGACATAACTTTCTTAGCATGATCCTGACCAACTACATAATCATCCAGACTTGCCTTGATCTTGTGAGGTGCCGGAATAGAATGGATATCCAGTACCGGTTTTTCTTTCTTTTCTTTGGCCTTTTTCTTCTTAAGACGCTGGCTGTTTGGAACCTGAGGCTGAAAATCAGACAGATTGATCATGCTGATATTTGGCATATTTCCAAAATTCATATTCATCATGTCATTTGGATTGTTATAATTCATCGCATCAAAGGTTCGCTGCATACAGTCACTGCAGATACAGAGATTCGGCTGGATCTTGATCATTGGGCCTACAATGTGCTCCGGTCTTCTGCAGATATAGCAGATCTCTTCATACTCGGATTCTTCTTCCTCATCTTCTTTATCCTTCGGCGGTTCTGGCATTTCCATACTCTCTTCGCCTTTTGCTTCTTCCTCTTTCTGATAACGAAGGGCATCTGCTAAGATATCATCTTCTGTATTGTTATTTTCATTCATCTGTTCCGGATCTAAAGGTTTTCCCTCTGGATCCGTAGGAACTTCTTTCCACTTATCATTATCTATCATATAACTCACCTGTTCTTTTATTGTATTGTGCACCACAGTAACACAATTACTCTTATTATACGTTACATGATTTTAAAACTCAACCATCCAAAAAAGATTTCACGATTCTTTAATAATTTTGCGTAATCTTTCGATAAATTTCGCAACAGAACTGCATATCCTCTTGCGTCGGATCTCCTGTGGAAAAAGCTGCCGCTTTTACGATGACCATATAGCGTTTCCAATCTTCTTCCGGTATCTTGTTATATGTTTTCTTCAAGATTGCTTCATATTCCTCATCCCGAAGATGATTGTTAAAAGTCTTTCCTGCAAAACGAAGTCGTTTATAGAGCTTTCGATTGATGCGCTTGATCGCCCGGCGAGTCTGTTTTCTCCTTATTTCTTTTCTGAGCTTTTTCTTCTCAAGCTCCTGTTTTTTGAAAAATAGGAACACTGCCATAGCTACTCCGCAAAGGATCACTACACACAGGATCTTTCCAAGAAGTGCCGGTAATCCACCTGCTCCTTCATCATTTTTGCTATCCTTTTCTTCTTCACTCTGGGTATTTTCCAGGGATTCAGAGGCTTGGGTTTCAGATTCTTCCTCTTGAGAATCCTGGCTATTTTCTTCTGTCTGGCTCTCTTCTGGAGTCTCCGGTGCTTCGCTTTCTTCCTCCATATTATCCAATACAATATCACCATAATATCCTTTTGTCATCTCAAAAGGTACCCAACCAATACCATTTAGGTAGATTTCTACCCAGGCATGGGCTTGATTATCCAAAACGGTTGCTTCAAATCCATCTTCTGTCCTTTCAAAAGATGAACCGTTAACCACATAACCGGAAACATAGCGAGCAGGAACCCCCAATTCTCTAAGAAGCATAACACCTGCACTAGCATAATGCATGCAATATCCTTCTCTGTTTCGTCCCACAAAATATTCAATAGGATCCATTCCCTCTGGAACATCGGATAATTCCAAACTATACTCGGTCTTTTCTTCCAACCATTGCTGTACACTGTAAGCCTTTGCTAAGCGCTCTGCATTTTCCTGATCTATCACGCTTGCAAAAGCATAATCGGTATAGGAAAGCTTGTTCATATGCTCTACAGTCCATTTTATATTGGTCATTTCTTCCGGAACATCCAGATAATGTTCCATGACATAGTCCTCATACCAATCTTCCCACTCCCGTTTTGTTCCCTGAGAAAACTGACCAATTCGTTCCACATAGGAAGCCCCATATCTCCAGATAGAAAAAGAAAGCTCTGTCAAACTTTTCTTCTTAGTAAGACAGCAATCTCCCTCTATCTGAAAATCTTCATCTCCTAATTCAAAAAAATATGGAGCAAATGCTTTCGTTCCGGAGCTATCTAGATAATTAAGCGTCACATCAATGGTACTGATCGAATTATAAGTAGCATCCAATACATCCATCTGCAACCCCTCATCACTCCAATAATGACTCCAATAATAATCAGATGAGTAATTCAGATCCTCATAGTCTAGATTCTCATATTCATATAACTTTAGAACTCCCAAAGAAGCTAGTTCCTGTGACACCAGATCACTGTCATACCCCGCTTTTTTACAGGCTTTTTCAAAGGATTTCCCCTTCGTTTTCCAGATTCCATTGGAATAATTACCTGCAGAAAATCCTTTCAAATAAAGAGTTCCCTCCGGTCTAACAACTGTCTTTAAAGACAGCACTGGTGTATTGTCAAATTGTGGCGTTTCATTATCTAGTTCTGCCACTTTGGATTCCGTATTTCCTTCCAGAAAATCTCCAAAGGAAAAGTTAACAAACCATTCCTCCAAATTCTTCTGAAACTGAACCAACACTTCCGGATCTTCCACCAACTGCTCTGCAGAAGAAGTTCCCACCACTTTTACCATGGTACAGAGGATGAGAATAAATGCACCTAAGATTCCTGCCAGGATTCCTATGCCTTTGTTCCTGTTACCTCTGGATTTTCCTGCCATTGGGCGAAAACTGATGTCTTTCCATCCCAAAATATTAGCCAGTAAAATTCCCGCCAGCATAAGAAAGATTCCCAATTCCTTTGGGGTGTGTCCCACTAAAAGTTCTGACACCAACGCTGAGAGTGGAGCCAATACAAGGATCATATTTTTCCGGAGCATTTTCGCTTCCCACAGCAGAAAGCAACAGATCACTACCATCCAGAAATCTATGGCACCGGATAAATAGTTATAATTTCCCGCATCTACATAAAGACTGCTGCCGTAATACAGATTCCAATCTTTCAGATATAAATAAAGGATCTGACAGGAACCACTTAGAAGTTCTTCCCCTTTTAGGATCCAATAAATAACGCAAAAAAGAACGCCTGCTACCAAAACTCCCCAGCGCAGAAAATATCCCATTTTTTGATCAAAAGTAATGGATCCTATGGTCTTTCCATTTATGTAATAAGAAGCTTCCATTATCCCACTGATCAAAATGGCAAAGATACATATCACCAAGATATTCCCCGTGGAAACGGATATCCAGGAAAAGACATCCACCAGCATGATCCGGGCTGACAACATAAAAAGCAACACGCAAATTAAGCTGTGGAAAACTTCCATTTCCACAGCTGCTGCAGGTCTAATTCCTGCTTCTTTATTTAGATTAGAACCCTTCCACTGGATGGTCTTATGTTCCTTTTTTTGAATCGATTTCTGTTTGCTCACGTTTTTCCCTTTCCTTCTACAACAGCAGCTCTACCTGAGACAAGGACTCCTTTAAGTCCTTATGGGCAATCTTTGCTAAGACTTCATCATTTTTCTTAAGTACCAGTTCCTGATCTAAGAAAAGTGCCCAGACATAAGGCTCCATGCGGTATTTTTCCTGATACCGTAAAAGGAGGTCTTCCCTTGCTTCCACCCATTTTGCTTCCATGATACTGCTGATCAGATAGTAAAGGCTTTCCTCATCATCTACCCGGATCCGGATAATGTCCCTTTGTTCTTCATCATACCAGACCACATAATGAGAACAGCCTGCGTCCGTCATAGAAAAAGAAATACTAGCTGCCGCTTCCAGATAAGAAATGCCCACTGTAGATTTCTTTTTACTCTTCTTATGATAATCCAAGAACAACACCACCGGACAGGACTTCGGAAGAGACTGCTCTTTTACCATAAGCTCGTCCTGCTTGGCAGACAGTTTCCAATGGACGTGTTGAATCCTGTCCCCTTTCTGATAGGCTCTTATTCCAAAAATCTCACTATTATCGTAACCTGAACGGTGTTCATCATACATATCTGACTCACCATAGAAGTGTTTTGTGGCAGAAGTCAGAAAAACAGGTACTTCATGAAGTTCCGGAAGGATCTGGATCTTGCCGGAGCTCTTTCCTCTTATATTCCAGGAAAGCAGACCTGTCATATCATAGATCTTTATTTTCTTTAACGTTACTTCGTAGTTTCCGGCACCTTTTAAAGTCAGTTTCCCTGAAAAATAGTTTGTCCCTGGTGCCGCCTGGGGCAGATTCATCCAGCTTTTTTCTCTTCTGCCGCTTAAAGTCTCTTCCACTACGAGAAGAGCTTTCATTCTCATAAGAGGAAGGCGCATTTGATTTCTGATCACGATCTTTACCAGATTTTCTTTTCCTGACTCAGAAATCCCTACCGGGACTTCTAGCCTGGCTTTTATGCTAAATCTGCGTATCAGAAGATAAATAAAGGACACCACAAAAAATGCTGCCTCTGCGTAAGCAAACAGCATGATCGCCGAACTATGATAAATAAATGCAATGTAGACCGTTGCAAGTATGATCCCTAAAAATATCCAAAATTTATACACGATACTCCGCTTTCTGCATATAAGATGCCGGTTGATTTACCTGTGAGAGGATTTCCTCTAAGACTGCTGCCTCTGATACATGGGCAACTCTTGCCTTAGTGTTCAAAACGATCCTGTGTTTTGCCACATCCAAAAAGATCTCTGCCACGTCTTCCGGCAGTACATAATCCCGTCCATGTACAAATGCCCAAGCCTTTGCCATACGGGCACAAGCAATAGAGCCTCGTGGGCTAAGTCCCAGATCAATATAAGAATGTTCTCTGGTGGTCTGGGATAATTTTGCAATATAACTAAAGATCTGGTCGCTGACATAAACGTCCTCTACCTGAGCTTTCATCTGCACCAGCTGTCCCATATTCATGACCGGATGCACCTGGGAAATGGCAGATGCTGCACTCTTTCCCTTTAAGATCTCTACTTCATCCCGCAGATCCGGATACCCCATACTCATACAGATCATAAATCGATCTAACTGGGACTCCGGAAGGAGCTGCGTTCCTGCACTTCCCTTGGGATTTTGAGTAGCGATCACGATAAATGGATTCGGTACGTTGTGACTGGTTCCTTCCACCGTAACCTTGCCCTCTTCCATTACCTCCAAAAGAGCTGACTGGGTCTTCGGCGAGGTTCGGTTGATCTCGTCCGCTAAAAACAGGTTACACATGATGGCTCCCTGATAATAGACAAATTTTCCAGTCTCCTTCTGATACATATTAAAACCTAAAATATCCGCCGGCATAACGTCCGGGGTAAACTGCATTCTGCGGTTTTCCAAAGAAAGGGCATTGGAAAATGCCATAGCTAAGGTGGTCTTTCCTACACCTGGAACATCTTCTATTAAAATGTGTCCCCCTGCTAAGATTGCCGCAAAAGCTTTATAGATACAGTCGTCTTTTCCAGTGACTGCCTTTCTTACTTCATTTACTACAGAAAAAATGGATTCATTAAGACTCATGGTTCTTTTTCCCCCTGTTCTCAGATGAATCCATTATAACCTGTTTATATTTATCGCACAACCGAATTTCTAAAGCAAATCTCTTAAGATTTCATTAACTTTGGCAGGATTTGCCTTGCCCTGCATAGCCTTCATGGTCTGCCCAACCAAGAATCCCAATGCCTTTTCTTTTCCACTTCGGAAGTCCTCTACGGACTGTGGATTTTCCTGAATCACTCCCTCGATCACGCTTCTTAAAGCCTCTTCGTCGTGGACTGTTTTTAAACCTTTTTCCTCTACATAGACCTTTGGATCTACGTCGTGATGGAACACTTCTTCAAACACTTCCTTTGCTACACTGCTGTTAATAGCTTTGCTCTCGGTCAATTCAACTAAACCTGCTAGGTGCATTGGAGAAAACCTGATATCTTCCGGTTCCATGTTGTTTTCTTTCAAAAGGCGCATGGTCTCTACCATAAGCCAGTTGGAAACTTTCTTTGGCTTCTGGCAGATCTCTGTGGCGGCCTCAAAAATATCTGCCATATGCTTGGAAGAAGTAATGATCTGAGCATCATATTCTGGAATGTCATACTGCTTTTTGTAACGCTCTAATTTTTCTTTCCGAAGCTCCGGCTGACGGCTCTTTATCTCGGCGATCCACTCATCAGAAATAACAATTGGCACTAAATCCGGCTCTGGAAAATAACGGTAATCCTGAGCGTCTTCCTTGGAACGCATGGCATGGGAAGCTTCCTTGTTATCATCCCATCTTCTGGTCTCCTGAATGACTTTTCTGCCCATTTCCAAAAGCTCGATCTGACGCTGACGTTCTCCCTCGATAGCATGGGCAATGGCCTTAAAAGAGTTTAAGTTCTTCATTTCGGTTCGGGTTCCGAATTTGTTAGAGCCCACCTCTCTGACTGAAAGGTTTACGTCTGCTCGCATGGAACCTTCGTTTAATTTGCAGTCAGATGCTCCTAAATACTGAATGATCTGGCGAAGCGATTCCAAATAAGCAATGACTTCCTCTGCACTTCTCATATCCGGTTCAGATACGATCTCGATCAAAGGCACACCGGAACGGTTAAAATCTACAATAGAAACGTCTTCCCATTCATCATGCACTAATTTTCCTGCGTCCTCTTCCATATGAATCTCATGAATACGGACTTTTTTACTGCCGGACGGAGTATCGATCTCTACATATCCGTTGCGACAGATTGGTTGATATAACTGGGAAATCTGATAGTTCTGTGGGTTATCCGGGTAAAAATAGTTCTTTCTGTCAAATTTGCTGTACTGGGTAATCTGACAGTTGGTGGCAAGCCCCACTGCCACCGCATACTCTACTACCTGCTTGTTTAAAACAGGAAGAGATCCCGGCATACCGGTACATACCGGACAAGTGTGGGTATTTGGTGCTCCTCCGAAAGCGGTCGAACAGGAGCAGAAGATCTTAGTCTAAGTTGCTAATTCCACATGGAC
>JAGAOC010000009.1 GCA_017623935.1 Agathobacter sp.
AAATAGAAAAAGAAGAGCGTCAGCTTATCAAAGTAGGGATCACGGGAGAGATCTACATCAAATTTTCCAGGATCGGAAATGAGGGTCTGGAAGATTTTTTGCAAAGCCAAGGCTGTGATTACCGCATGGGAGGATTTATCAATTACGTGATTTATCTGGTGGATAGTGAGCGGGAGAATCGCCGTCTGCAGGGAGGATCGGCAGTGGTACTTAAGTTTTTGGACTATTTGATCGGATACTTAGAAGCCTTGCAGGCGGACTTAAACCAAACCCTTACAGAGGCCGGTTTTCAGGCAGATGCTGATTTTCAACGATTAAAAGACTTGGCAAAGCCAGTGATCGCACAGGGCTGTAATGTAGGAGATGGTTGGTTGTTAGCCGGAGAGACTGCAGATCTGATCCGACAGGGGTATGATCATATTTTACTGGTACATCCTTTTGGATGCCTGGTCAGTCATGTCTGTGGCCGAGGAATATTAAAACAGATCAGAAAGCTTTACCCGGAGGTTAAGATCCAGACCATTGAATATGACTATGATTCTGCAAAGACATTGCGGGAAAGTCGGATCTTATTAGGAATTTCTTAGAGAAATTTATATTTGGAGAGGATAAATATATGAAGTTTAGAACAAAAAAATACACTTTATTGCTAGGTGCAATTGTGACGATGGCTTTCATACAAGGCGTGACGGTTAAGGCAGATACGGTAGAAAATGATCCTGCATATCCGGAAGGAGCAGTGTTAAATTATCGCGAAATGGAAGCCTGGGACACCAGTTTTTCAGATGAAGAGCTTGATACGATCCCTCGGGTATATGGAAGTTTGCCGGAATCCTACAGCAGTTCTTCTAAGATATCAGAGAGTATCAGTCTTACCACCAAAAGGGATTATGTGACCTCTGCAAAATACCAGTCTGGCGGAACCTGCTGGGCTCATGCAGCAACCAGCATTGCAGAGACCAGTTACATTATGAATGAAGGGATCACAGATGAGATCAATTCGGATTCTATTAATTTTAACGAATATCATTTAGTTCATTATACATATCATGCTCCTTCAGATGCCCTTGGACTTTTTGGGGGAGATACAGCAGAAAATGTCTCCGGTTCCTCAGATCTGAATGTGGGTGGAAATGTAGAAGGCTGTCTTTGCAATTATGCGAATTGGATCGGTGCGTCCAGTGATACGGATTTTTCTTCTAGCGATGTAGGAAGCAGTCCTGAGGCATCTTTTGCCTATGAGGATGCAGCTCACTTAGAAAATGGCTACGTACTCTCTATGCCGGATATGACAAGTAGTGCATATCAGAATGATATGGATGTGATCAAGCAGATGGTCATGGATCATGGCTCTTTGTCTGTTTCCTATTATTCCGGAGGTTATGATTATTATTCCAAGGGATATCAGTATTGTGATGAAGATATCGTTACAAACCATGCGGTAACCATCGTGGGCTGGGATGATACCATTTCGGCATCTTCTTTTGTATTGACGCCACCGGGAGATGGTGCCTGGCTGGTAAAGAATAGCTGGGGCAGCAGTTGGGGATTAAATGGATATTTTTGGATGTCCTATTATGATCTGTCTATTGGAGAAAATGCAGTAGCATTGGATTTTACCACCAGTGACAATTATGATAATAATTATCAGTATGATGGAAGTGGAAATGTATGGGGAGCAACTTCCGGCTATATGGATCAGACTACCGCAGCCAATGCTTTTGTGGCAGATAGTCCAGAGAGTATTGAAGCCGTGGGATTTTATACATATTCCAATAATATGGATTATGAGATTCGCATTTACCGTAAATTAGAAGAGGGAGCTCTGCCTCAGACAGGAAAGCTGGTGCTGACTCAGACGGGAAGCGAGGCTTATGCAGGATTTCATACCATAAAACTGTCTAAATCCATTCCGGTTTTGGAAAAGGAAAGATATGCCATTGTCATCACTTGGAAAAAGCCGGGATCCTATGTCTTTATCCGAGCTGATAAGTCAGTGAATTATAGCTGGATCTCATTTACCTCTTATGCGAAAGCGGGAGAAAGCTATTGGGGGTACAGCGTAGAGCGATTGAGAGATCTGAATTCGAATAACACAGAGTATGCAGAAGGTACAAATGTCAGAATTAAATCCTTTACAAATGAGATAGATGTTGTAAGTACAACAAGTATTTCTTTGAATCAGACTTCAAAGACACTGACAAACGGGGAAGAAATCCAGTTGGCTGCTACGACTTTTCCGGCAAATGCCACTTATCAGGATGTGACTTATGCTTCTAGTGATGAAAGTCTGGTGACAGTAGATGAAAATGGTCTGGTCACTGTTAATTCTAACGGAAAAGTTGGCACTGCCACAATAACTGCCATATCGGAATATGGAAATAAGACGGCCACCTGCAAGATTACTGTAGTACATGATTGGGAAGACGTATACACCGTTGATAAACAACCGACCTGTACTGTGGCAGGCAGTAAATCCATTCATTGTAAATACTGCAGTGCTACCAAAGACAGTCAGGTGATCCCGGCAACGGGACATACCGTCGTGATCGACAAAGCAGTAGAGGCTACCTATATTTTCTGTGGTAAGACGGAGGGAAGCCATTGTACTGTTTGCGAAACCGTTCTGACGGCACAGGAGAGTATTCCTTACCTGACGGGATTTAAAACCTCAGAAAACGGAGTCCGCTATTATTATGAAGATGGACAGGTAAAGATATCCCTTACCACCTTGGTAAAAGATGGCGGAACTTGGTATTATGTTAAGAATGGTTTTGTCAGCGGTGTCTATACCGGTTTGGTGAAATATAACGGAATCTGGTACTATATAAAAAATAGTAAGGTGGATTTCAGCTATACCGGTCTGTGCAGATTCAGCGGTCAGTGGTTTTATGTGAAAAACGGCGTCCTAGGATGGAACTATACAGGATTATGTAAGTATAATGGAAGCTGGTTTTATGTGAAAAACAGTGTCTTGGATTGGAGTTATACAGGACTATGTAAGTATAGCGGAAGCTGGTTCTATGTGAAAAATGGCGTCTTGGACTGGAGCTATACAGGACTGTGCAAGAATGGTGGAAGCTGGTTCTATGTGGAAAAAGGCGTATTGAACTGGAATTATACAGGTCTTTGCAAATATGGAACAAAATGGTATTATATACAGAAAGGCGTCCTGAACTGGAAGTATAGCGGTTACGCTTATTATGGCGGTTCTCGTTGGTATGTGAGAAACGGTGTCATGATCCAGAAAGCATAATGATTCACAGACGTAATAAGTAAAAGTGTAATATTTATTTTAAGAAAAATAGACAGGAGAACGAAAAAATGAACAACTATGTAATTACTTGCTGCTCAACAGCAGATCTGACCAAAGAACACTTTGAGGAAAGAAAACTTCCTTACATCTGTTTCCACTATGAGTTAGATGGAAAGGCATATCCGGACGATCTGGGACAGACAATGTCTTTTCCAGATTTTTATCAGGCAATGGTAGATGGTGCTGACACAAAGACATCTCAGATCAATGCAGAAGAGTATGAAGCGTTCTTTGAGCAGTTTTTAAAAGAAGGAAAAGACGTTCTTCATTGTACTTTATCTTCCGGTATCTCAGGAACTATCAATTCTGCTAAGATCGCTCAGGAAGAATTACAGGAGAAATATCCGGACAGAAAGATTATCGTAATCGATTCTACCCAGGCATCTTCCGGTTTCGGTCTTTATATGGATAAACTGGCAGACCTTCGAGATGAAGGAATGGGAATCGAAGAAGTGGCAAAATGGGCAGAAGATCATAAGAATTCATTAAATAGCTGGTTCTTCTCAACAGACCTTACTTTCTTCATCAAAGGTGGAAGAGTATCAAAGACAGCAGGATTTATCGGCGGTGTTTTAAATATCTGTCCAATGATGAATGTTAGTTCAGAGGGTAAATTAGTTGTAAGAAGTAAGATCCGTACCAAAAAGAAAGCCATCAAAGAGATCGTTGATATTATGGAACAGCAGGCTGAAAATGGATTAGACTATACTGGAAAAGTATATATGTCACATTCTGCTTGTTATGAAGATGCAAAGGCAGTTGCAGAACTGATCGAAAGCCGTTTCACCAAGATCGATGGTAAAGTAGAGATCAATGATATTGGAACTACTATTGGTAGTCACACTGGTCCGGGAACTGTTGCATTGTTCTTCTGGGGGAAAGAAAGAACTGTATAGGATAGGTCAGTGTAAAGATCGAGTATTTCTATAGAGAGAAGGTTTTGGTATGCAAAAGAGAAAAAGTGTAGTTGTAATAGGTGTGTTCTTGGTATTCTTACTGACTGCGTGTTATGGGCAGAGTAATGGGGAAAACGATCAGAACAAAGAACTCAGTGGAGTTGTTAGTGATACGGAAAGTGAAAGCACAGATTCTGAAATACTGGCTAAGAAGGAGTCGGAAGCAGAAAGTGTGGCCGAAAGCGAGTCTCACACAGAAAGTGAGACCGAGAGTCAGTCAGAGGCAGGAAGTGAGACTAAGAGCCAGTCAGACGCGGAAAGTGAGACCGAGAGTCAGTCAGAGGTAGAAAGCGAGGCGGAGAGTGAGTCAGAAGCGGAAAGTGAGACCCAGGAACCAGATACGCAGGCACCTGTGATCAAGGGAACAAAGGATATCACCATATATGCGGGAGAATCTGTTTCCTATCGGAAAGGGGTTACAGCTACGGATGATGTAGATGGGAAAGTAGACCTGTCCATTGATAGCAGCAAGGTGGATCGAAATACACCGGGAACCTATGTGGTCACTTACTCTGCTGTGGATGAGGCTGGAAATCAGGCCAAGAAGGAGATCACACTGACCGTTTTAGAGAAAAAAGTCATCAGTGAGGAAGATGTGATCCCTTTAGCGGATAAGGTAATTGCGGATGTTGTACCGGAAGGTACATCGAAATATGATACTGCATACAAACTTTTTCGATGGTGCAAAAAGAATCTGACCTATAGCTATAGCGCAGGGGATAGATCCTCAGTTTGGGCAGGGGCTTATGAAGGGCTTCACGATAAAACAGGAGACTGCTTTGTATATTATGCTACTTATGAGGTACTTCTCACCAGAGCCGGCATTGATAACATGAAAGTTGCCCGGGTGGATGGAGAGACGAGTCACTGGTGGAACCTGGTCAATACAGGTGATGGCTGGTATCATTGTGACACAAGTCCAAGAAGTAAAGATCATCCATATACCTGTTTTATGCAGACAGATGAACAGGTGGCAGCCTATACTGAATCCTATCCGGAGAAGCCAAATTACTACAATTTTGACAGTTCCCTCTATCCGGAAAGGGCAACTGAGATCATTTATGGCGATTAAATCACAACAAAATAGACATTATGCTTGCAAATATAGAACTTTTTCCCTATAATTATGATAGGTTTATATGTAAAAATCAGGGGTAGAAGACTATTTGCACAAAATGAGCAGATTACTGAGCCTGATTGCTTTGTAATCTGCTTTTTTATTGTTTTACAATACTGCGCGCAAAGCGCAATCTATTTTGTGTAATGATGTCCTGCCTTTGTAAGTCAGGAGAAGGTTTATGTATGATGAAACATGGAACCATACACTGTTAGATTATGCACTTGAAATGGTGATCATATTCAACAGGTACGGATATGTGCATTTTGCCAACAAAGAGGCACGTCAGAAGTTAGAGTATGGAAATGAGATGGACCGGGTACATATTTCAGATATTTTCCCTACTTTATTCGAGAAGACGAAAGAATCCTATAGTTGTCATTGTCCAATGGGGGAAGAAGTCCGCAGTGTCATGGCATATAGGAAGAATACTACTTGTTTTCGTGCAGAAGCGAAGATCATCCATCTTAGTGGAGCGGAAGACGGTATCCTATGTATGATGAGGGATGTTTCTGGTGTTCATTTCTTAGAGAAGAGAGTACAGCAGGTGGAACAGGAAGCAGAATCAGCCGCCAAAGTGAAGTCGGAATTTGTGGCCAATGTTACCCATGAACTTAGAACTCCGGTTAACGGGATCTTAGGTAATGTAAGAGAGGTTATGGCAGCAGAAGAGGATCTTAAGAAACTTCGTACTTTGCAGTTAGTGGAGAGAGGCTGTAATGATATGAACAATATCATTAATAACATTTTGGATTTTTCCAAGTTGGAAGCCGGAAAATTCATTTTGGAGATGCGAAGCTTCAATTTCCGTAAGATGATCGATTATGTGAAATCCAACCATATTAATAAGATCACAGAGAAGGGATTGGATTTCTTTGTAACGATATCACCAGAGATCCCAGAAGAGATCGTAGGTGATGAACTGAGGATCGTGCAGATCTTAAATAACCTGCTTTCTAATGCCTGCAAATTCACTCATTTTGGTAAAGTGACCTTAGAGGTGTTAAAGACAGCTCAGGAGAATAACCGGGTTGAGTTGTTTTTTATGGTAATGGATACAGGAATCGGTATTGATAATGCGGACAAAGATAAGTTATTTAAGAGTTTTTCCCAGGTAGATGCCTCTATTTCCAGAAAATACGGAGGAACCGGATTAGGACTTAACATCTCTCAGCAGTTGATCAATCTGATGGGAGGGGCTATCAGAGTAGAAAGCCAGAAGAACCGGGGAACCACATTTTCATTTTCATTATGGTTTGAAGTTCCGGAAGGAAAGATGGCGGTAGAGAAGAAGACGGAGGCACTTTTTGCTACGGCAGCCCCATCAGAAGGAGAAGCCCTTACAGATAATATTTGGAGTTATGGTACGAAAGAGAATTATGATGAGATCAAGAAGCAACTTTCTAAGCTGATCTTATCAGTTGAGATGGAGAATTGGGAAAAGGCTGAGACTTTTACGGAATCTGTAAAACAGCTTACAGAAGAGGCACCGAAGGATATGAAAACAGCAGTTCTGAGACTGAAAATGGCAGTTCAGAAGGGAAATTATGACAGAACATGTGCTGCCCATGAGACTTTAGTAAAGCTTATGGATTCAGCGAAGGAGAATATGAATGGAACAGATTAGTAAAAAGCAGGAGTCAACCAGGATTCTGATCGTAGATGATGTGGAAACCAATCGTTATGTGTTGAGAAATATCATCGTAGATATGGGCTATCAGCCTGTCCTGGCAGAAAACGGACTTCAAGCATTAAAGATCGTACAAAGAGTACCTGTCTCTTTGATCCTTCTGGATATTTCCATGCCGGAGATGGATGGATATGAATTATGCAGATTGATCAAAGAAGATCCGGAACATAGGGATATACCGATCATTTTTATATCTGCCTTTGATGATCCGGCAGATATTATAGAAGGCTTCTCTATTGGTGGAGAAGATTACATAACAAAACCATTTATTTCGGAAGTGGTAAAAGCCAGAGTTGGTGTTCATTTAAAATTCTCATTGGCTACCCAGACTTTGCAGGAAGCAAATAGAAGATTACAGATATCAGTCACTGAACAGGTACGTCAGATTGAGGCGGAGAAGAAGAGAGTGCTCTATGTGCTGGCAAATATTGCCACAGAGAATGCTGCTTATGAGACAGAACATATGGCACGACTTAAGAACAATTGTCGAGTGCTGGCGCAGGCAATGCAGCTTTCTCCATTATTTGAACATCTGATTTCTGATACTTTTGTAGACACTATAGAACTGGCTGCACCGCTTTGTGATATTGGAAATATGGGAATCTCTATGGAGATCTTACAGAAGGATTCCACTCTGACTATAGATGAGACGGATGTTATGCGTCATCATACCACTCTTGGAGCGAAGATCTTAGATAGTATCCATGGAGAGGGCGACTATAATGATTTTATCAGAATGTCCTCAGATATTGCCCATTATCATCATGAGAACTGGGATGGTACCGGTTATCCATGCGGACTCAAAGGAGATGAGATCCCATTATCGGCTCAGATCGTTTCTATTATGAGTGAGTATTGTGCCTTAACGGAAAAACGTTGCTATCGTGGTTCTTACAATAGAGAAGAGGCATTAGAGATCATGGAACAGGAAGCGGGCAAGAGATTTAATAAAGACACTTTCCAGATCTGCCAGAAGATAGCAAGACAGCTTCAGTAAAGAAAAAGATAAGCTGAGGAACATAATGATGATGTCACAGGAAGAATTTTTAAGAGTATCCATCTTTCTGAAAAATAAATATGGCATAGATATGACCAAGAAAAAAGAGATCGTAAGTGGCAGGTTGGATAACTTTATAAGGAATCACGATTTTGAGAATTATCACGATTTTATGAATTCCTTAGAAGTAGACGATACCGGGGAACTGGAAAAGGAACTGGTGAATCTTTTGACCACGAACCACACTTATTTTATGAGGGAACCGGAGCATTTTGAGTTTTTAAGAAAAGAAGTGCTTCCATACCTCAAGAAAAAGGAACAAGGGAGAAAAGACCTTTGTATCTGGTGCGCTGCCTCATCTACAGGAGAAGAACCTTATACGGTAGCTATGGTATTAATGGATTTTCTGGGACTTGAGCATGAGAAATGGGATACGAAAGTCTTAGCCACGGATATTTCCACAAATGTCTTACAGCAGGCGGTGAGTGGAGTGTATGGAGCAGAACAGATCAGCAGTCTGCCTGGAGTTTGGAAGAGACGGTTCTTTCGGCAGGTTTCGGGAGAAGACTCCTATATGGCAACCCAGGAATTGAAGGATCAAGTGATATTCCGTAAGTTCAATCTGATGGATCGATTTCCCTTCAAGAGGAAAATGCATGTGGTCTTTTTAAGAAATGTCATGATCTATTTTGACGAGAAGACCAAAAATGAATTAATTCGGAAAGTGTATGATGTAATGGAACCAGGTGGCTATCTTTTTATAGGGCAGACAGAGACCATCAATAGAGAGTATGCACCTTTTCAAATGATACGACCATCTATTTTCCGAAAAGAAGAGGGGATTAGATAGAACATGCGGCAGATTAAAGTTTTAGTAGTAGAAGATTCCATGTTCTTTCGAGAGTTTCTGGTAAAGAATCTGAATAAAGATCCTGCTTTAAACGTGGTTGCGGCAGTACAGGATCCTTTTGAGGCAAGAGATGCTATTGTGAAATATCGACCGGATGTTATGACTTTAGATATTGAACTGCCACGAATGGATGGAATCGAATTTTTAAAGAAATTAATGCCACAGTATCCAATGCCTGTGGTAATGATCAGTGCATTACGTAATAGAGCCCAAGAGGCACTAGAGGCTGGCGCCGTAGATTTTGCGGTGAAGCCGGGAATGTCTGATAAACATAAATTAGAAGAATTTGTACAAAAAGACCTTCCGATCAAGATTAAGATCGCATCTACGGCGAAGATCGGAAGATTAAAGAATCATACAGAATTGCAGATTCAGGAAAGTGGGGGCACCAATGACCAAGAGATGGTAGTGGCCATCGGAGCTTCTACCGGAGGAACCGAAGCGATCGCTGAGGTGTTGAAAGATTTTGGGACAGATATCCCAGGGGTAGTGATAGTGCAGCATATGCCGGAAGGATTTACCGGTATGTATGCAGAAAGGCTGAACAACCAGTGTCATGTTCGGGTGAAAGAAGCCAGAAATGAAGACAGAGTATTGCCAGGCCAGGTGCTGATCGCGCCGGGAGGGGATGCTCATATGAAGCTGATCAGGGTCAATGGAGCCTATCAGGTAGAGATCAAAAAAGGCGCCAAAGTGAACGGACACAGGCCTTCTGTGGATGTGCTCTTTCAGTCAGTTGCTCAGGCGGCTGGAGCCAATTCATTAGGAATCATTTTAACTGGTATGGGGGGCGATGGAGCCAGAGGGCTTTTGGCTATGAGACAGGCAGGTGCCAGAACGATCGGACAGGACGAATCCACCTGCATCGTCTATGGAATGCCAAAAGTAGCCTATGACATCGGTGCAGTGGAATACCAAGAGAAACTTTCAGATATAGCAAGAAAGACGTATCAATTAATAAATAGAGTTTAAAGGAGAGTAACCATATGAGAATCTTATTAGCAGAAGACGATTTTGTAACAAGAAAATTTATGACAAACTTTTTATCTAAGTATGGCGAGTGTGATGTAACAGTAGACGGCATGGAAGCAGTAGACGCTTTTATGATGGCAATGGAAGATGGAGAACCATATGACCTTGTCTGCCTTGATATCATGATGCCGGTTATGGATGGATATCAGGCATTGGTAGGAATCCGTAACATTGAGAAAGAACGGAACATTCCAGAAGAGAAAATGGCGAAAGTCATTATGGCAACAGCTCTTAATGAAGAGAAGAATGTGAAGATGGCATTTGATCTTGGATGTACGATTTATTCAGGAAAACCAATTGACCAGGATCGTTTTGAGCAGGCATTAAAGAAACTGGGAATGATCAAATAAATTTAGAGATGACAGACGAAAGAAGGGATTAAGAAATGGCGGATCAATTTAACACAGACGACATGCTGGATATGTATTTATTTGAAAATACTCAGCTTTTAGAGCGTCTTCAGGAAATTGTTCTGGAACAGAAGGATGAGGATTATTTCGATGAGGATAGTATCAACGAGATTTTCCGTACCATGCATACCATAAAAGGCTCTTCTGGCATTATGATGTTCGATGATATTACAAAGATTGCACATAAACTGGAAGATGTATTCTTTTATTTAAGAGAATCCCATCCGGAAAAAGTTCCTCACGTAGAACTGGTGGAACACGTACTGGATGTTGCAGACTTTATTATGGGAGAAATGGAAAAACTCCAGAATGGTGAATCAGCAGATGGAAATTCCACCAAAGCAGTAGCAGCAATTGATAAATTTTTAACAAAGATCAAAGTAGCAAACGGAGATGCAGAGCCGGGAACTGCGGCAAAAGAACCGGAGAAGCCGGCTGAACCACAGCAGTTCTATATTGCACCAATGGCAACGAACGCCAGCCACTTTTTCAAGATCTATCTTACCTATAATCCGGAAATGGAACTGGTGAATGTACATGCATATAAGATGGTATATGCATTAAAAGAGATCGCAGAAGATCTTATGTATTCTCCAGAAGATATCATTTCTGATGATAGAGCTTGTGATGAGATCAAAGAGAATGGCTTTAAGCTCCTTCTACAGACTCAGAGTACAGAGAAGGAACTGCGGAACATCATCAAACCGGGATATGACATTCAGAAGGTAGATATCTATGAGTGTACTGCTAAGGAATTCCAACAGGGATTTGACAGTGTTGGTTCAGAGATCCGCATTGATTTAGAATCCAGCGCAGAAGAGATCGAAGAGAAGGCAAAGAAGGAAGAAGAAGAGAAAGAAAAACAGCAGAAGAAGCCAATGGCTCCTGGTGATTTCGTTATTCAGTCCAAAGAGCCTGGTAAAGCTAAGAAGCTTGCCAAGGACAAGCCTAAGAAAGCAGAGAAAGCTGCTTTTATCAGCGTAGATGTGGCAAAGATGGATATGCTCATGGATCTGATCGGAGAGCTGGTTATCTCAGAATCTGTAGTGCTGCAGAATCCGGATCTGAAAGTACCGGGATTAAAGTTGGATAACTTTAACAAAGCAGCAGCTCAGATGTCTAAGATCTCTACAGATTTACAGAATGTGATCATGTCCATGCGAATGGTACCACTGACCAATACCTTCCAGAAGATGAATCGTATTGTCTTCGATGTGTCCCGTAAGCTGGGAAAAGATATTGAATTTGAGATGGTAGGAGATACAACAGAAGTAGATAAGAACATTATCGAGCATATTTCCGACCCTCTTATGCATTTGGTACGTAACTCCGTAGACCATGGAATCGAGTCAAAAGAAGAGCGTCTTGCAAAAGGCAAACCTGCAAAAGGTAAAGTTACCTTATCTGCTAAGACAGAATCCGGTAAAGTATGGATCGGTGTCCAAGATAATGGACAGGGTCTTGATCGAGATAAGATCATGGCGAAAGCTAGAAAACAGGGCATTTTAGATCCGACCAGACCAGATAACTCTTATACCGACAAAGAAGTTTATCAATTTATTACCTTGCCAGGTTTCTCCACCAACGAGAAAGTTACCGAATATTCAGGACGAGGCGTTGGAATGGACGTTGTAGTATCCAATCTGCAGTCCATTGGTGGAACTCTTGAGATCGAGAGTACCCCAGGTCAGGGTAGTATCATGAGTCTTAAGATTCCGCTGACCCTTGCCATCATTGATGGTATTGTCATGAAAGTAGGAAGTTCTGCTTTTGTTATGGAAACAGGCGTTGTAAAAGAATTTGTCAGTGTTACCGAAGACATGATGATCGAGGAGCCAAATGGCAGTGAATTTGTCATGATCCGTGGAGAGGCTTACCCAGTGATCCGCTTAGGGGACTGGTATCACCTCAGAGATTATAAGAGAAAAGTTGAAGAAGGCATGATGGTCATCCTGGAAGTAGAGGGTGAGAAGTTCTGTCTCTTTGTGGATACACTCGTAGGAAAACAGGAGATCGTTGTTAAACCGATCCCATCCTATGTGAAGAAAGTAAAAGGACTTTCTGGATGTACCCAGTTAGGAGATGGAAGTATCGCACTGATCCTGGATGCAGCGGCAATGCTTGAATAAAATAGAAAGGAAAGGACTTTTATGGAAGAGGCAATTGCGTTAAATGAAGCGGTTTCCACTGTAGATGCTTCTGGAGAACAGGAAGAACAAAAAGGGAAATACGTTACTTTTAAATCAGGCAATGAATATTTTGGATTAAAGATACAATATGTCAATGAGATCATTGTATTTCAGGAGATCACAGAGATTCCGGAAAGCGAAGATTACATTAAGGGACTGATCAATCTGCGAGGAAAGATCATTCCGGTCATTGATGTAAGACTCCGGTTCAAACAGAAACCTTTTGAGTATAATGACAGAACTTGTATTATTGTCATTAATGTGAAGTCTGTAGTAGTAGGACTGATCGTTGAGAAGATCGCAGAAGTTGTGGAGATCAAGGAAGAGAATATCTTACCATCACCGACCATTGGACGGGCTGACAAAGCGCAGAACAAATATGTGTATGCCATTGGTAAAGTTGACGATTCCGTGAAATTACTGTTAGATCCTGACAAGCTTTTAAATGATGAGGAGTTGGCAGGTCTGGAGCAACAGGCAGAAAATGCAGAGGAAGAAGGAGAGGAATAAGATGAATAAGAATATGAAATTAACTACAAAGATGACGATCGGTTATTCAATACTGGGTCTGATCATGGTCGTACTGTTATATATAGGATATGTATCCGTAAGAGATGTAACTCAGGCTGCAAATCCACAGAGTTATTTAAGAGCATATAGCTATGTGACTGCTGTGATCGCAGTGATAGCTGTTGTAACAATGTGCTGTGTCAGCATTGCATTGACAAGAGGCTTAAAGCTTGGCCTTAAATCTTTAAATGATGCAGCAGAAGAACTGGCAAAAGGAAATATTGACGTTGTGTTAGAGAAAAAGAGCAATAATGAATTTGGCCAGGTGATCGAGAAATATCAGAAAGTAGTTGAAAATATCCGTTATCAGGCAATGGTAACAGAAGAGATCTCCAAAGGAAATCTCACCATTGATGTAAAGACTGTTTCTGAACACGATACTATGGGATATGCATTACAGAATCTGGTAGAACAGAATTCTCATGCGATCTCAAATATCAGCGATGCAGCATATCAGGTTATGACAAGTTCTTCCCAGGTAGCATCTGCCAGCGAAGCTCTGGCACAGGGATCTACTGAGCAAGCAAGTGCGATTGAAGAGATCACTGCTTCTATCGGAGAGATCGCTCAGAAGACCAAACAGAATGCACAGCAGGCAAATGACGCAGCAGAACTGATGGCTCAGGCAATCGTAGATGTAAAACAGGGAAATGTACAGATGCAGGATATGGTTGTTGCTATGGAAGAGATCAATAGTGCTTCTGAGAGCATTTCCAAGATCATTAAAGTAATTGACGATATTGCATTCCAGACAAATATCTTAGCATTAAATGCAGCTGTTGAAGCTGCAAGAGCAGGGGAAGCTGGAAAAGGCTTTGCAGTAGTTGCAGAAGAAGTTCGTAATCTGGCAGCAAAGAGTGCTTCCGCAGCTTCTGAAACCGCAGAATTAATTGAGAATTCTATTCAGAAAGTAAATTCAGGAACAAAGATCGCAGATGATACCGCAAGAGCATTAGAAGCTATTACTCAGGGAGTAGAGAGAAGTGAGATCTTAGTAACAGATATCGCAGAATCTTCTAACTATCAGGCAACTGCAGTAGCTCAGATCAATCAGGCAATCGGTCAGGTATCTCAGGTAGTGCAGACTAACTCTGCTACCAGTGAACAGTGTGCAGCTGCTAGTGAGGAACTCTCCAGTCAGGCAGTCCGCATGAGAGATCTGTTATCTATTTATCGTTTACATGAAACAAAACGTGCTTTTTCCGGAGTAGCTAAGAAAGAAGCAGTAAGCAATGCAGTAACAAATGAAAATATCATTTCTCTTGGTGAGGGATTTGGCAAATATTAAGGTGGAATAGCCCATGTCAGAATTTTTGGAAAAAAGTTTAAGAGACCAGAAAGTTGTAGAACGCATTTTATTAGTGATCTTTACCATTTATATTACCGGCTTGTCCTATATTGGAGGAGAAGCCGGCTGGTGGAGAGGTATTCAGACTATTTATGTAATCGGAATGGTGATCTGCTGGGGAATACATCTGGCACAGTTCAAAGATTATGTATTCCGAGCTAGGATCACATCCTTTATGATGGTCAGCGGTGTAGTGATATACTGCGTAAATACAGAAAATATGATGGAATCTGCATCTACATTGGTTGCTCTCGTAATCTTCATGAGCCTTTATGAGATTCCGGAGTTGATCTATCTTTGTGTGATCGGAACTATTTTTCTGCTTCTGTATCATGGGTTTTATATTAATTCGATCCATTTTTCTACACCGGAGCAAAATATTCGGACCATCTTGAAATTTGCTTCTATTTTCCTGGCTGAATTTATCAGTTTTTATCTGGTAAGTAAGCAGAGAGAAAGTAATCAGAGACAGCGTCAGACCATTGAAGATCTGCGAGAAGCAGAACGTACAAGAGATGATTTCCTGGCAAATGTCAGCCATGAACTCCGTACCCCGATCAATACCATCTGTGGTATGACCGAAGTGGCTCTTAGAAAAGACTTAGATCCAGAGATTCAAAGTCATATTACGGATATTCAGATGGCTGGCCGGAACCTTCTGGCAGTTGTCAGTGATATTTTGGACTTTACAGAGCTGCAGGCAGGAGATCTGGAACTGGTAGAAGAAGCCTATAACATTTCTTCGACCATTCATGATGTCATTAATATGTCCTTGGCTCAGAAAAGAGAGAAAAAGATCGAATTCATCGTAGACTGTGATGCGAATCTGCCAAGATCTCTGCTAGGAGACGAGCAGAAGATCCGAAGAGTTATTATGAACCTGGTAAATAATGCCATTAAATTTACCAACGAAGGTTGTGTTAGTATCCAGATCGGATGCAGACAGGAAAGTTACGGAACCAACCTGTTTGTGAAGGTGAAAGATACCGGTATCGGTATGAGAGAGGAAAGTCTCGAAAAACTCTTTACTTTTTTCAGTCAGGTAGATACCAGACGTAACCGTCAGGAAAGCGGATTGGGATTAGGCCTTGCCATTTCCCAGGCCATCGTTGACCGAATGGGCGGTTTTATCACAGTAAAGAGTAAGTATGGCAAGGGAAGTGAGATTCAGTTCGTCATTCCGCAGAAGGTACTGAATCCGGAACCGATCGTAACATTACAGAATTTTGAGCATATTAATATTGCGCTTTATATCGATATGGAGCAGTTTAATATGCCAGAGATCCGAGACGAATATACAGCTAATATTAAGCATATGGTAGAGCAGTTAGGAGCAAGAGTTCATATCTGTAAGAATCTGCCAGAATTAAAGAGAAGGATTGAACGGGAGCAGTATACCCATATTATCATTTCCTTAGAGGAATATCGTGGAAATGAAATGTTTTTTGATGAACTGTCTATGCAGACCCGGTTGATCTTGATCATTGATATGGAGGATCAGCAGTTCATAAAGAATTCCAGAATCCATATCTTGTTGAAGCCGTTCTTCGTGCTTCCGATTGTAAACCTGTTGAAAGAGACCATGGAAGAAGTCCCAGAGGTAAAACAGGATTACAGTCACAAGCGTTTTGTCGCACCAGATGCCCATATTATGGTTGTAGACGATAATCTTATGAACCTTAAGGTTATGGAAGGACTGCTTCAGGTATATCAGATTAAAGTTACCACTGCCATCAGTGGTTTTGAATGTATTGAAAAATTAGAATCCAAAGACTATGACTTTGTCTTTATGGATCATATGATGCCGGAAATGGATGGTGTTGAGACCTTAGAACATATCCGTAATATTCCGGGACAATATTATAGAAACGTTCCAATCCTTGCCCTTACTGCTAATGCATTAAGCGGTATGCGAGAAATGTTCTTATCCAAGGGATTTGCAGATTTCGTGGCAAAACCAGTAGAAGTTTCCGTTTTGGAACGAGTACTTAGAAGAAATCTCCCTCAGAATAAGATCATCGATCTGGAAGATGAGCCAAAAGAGAATGTTTCTGAGGAACAGTATGAGGGATTATCCTTTGGAGATCTTAATGTACGTAGAGGAGTCGCTTTTTGTGGTGGCTGGACAAATTACTTGGATGTCCTTAGAATGACTGTTTATGTAAATCATAATTTAGAGAAAATTGAAACTTTTTTTGAAGAACAGGATTGGAAAAATTATACCATTCTGGTTCATTCGATTAAGAGTTCTTCTATGAATATAGGTGCAGAGGCTCTTTCTGAATTGGCCAAGAAATTAGAGGCTGCCGGAAAAAAAGAGGATATTTCTTATATCTTGGAGAATCATGCAGAAATGACTGCGGAATATCGCAGAGTAGTGCAGGTGATCAAAGAGGGTCTGCCAAAACCAGAGGAACAGGACGAGGAAGCGGATATGGCAGAGGGTCTTATGGAATTAGGAGAAGAAGAATTCCAGAATTATGCCACTGCTTTTGAAAATGCCATGTTTGAGTTAGACGGAGATACAATGACAGAGATCTTAGATGAACTGGTAAAATATCAGTATCGTGGCATGGTCTTACGGGAGAAACTCGTTTCTATCCGTAAAAAAGTTGAGATGTCTGATTACATGGCAGCGGCTGACAGCCTTATGGAATTAGGGGGAATGAATCAGTGAGAGAGAAGATACGAAGACAATTTTTTGGAAGACAACTGGACTTAAGAGAGAGACTGTTTCGTATTTTTTTGATTGCAGGATCTGTAGTCTGTACAGTTGCCACTGTAGAAGTGTTTGCATTAGGAGATAAGGGCATTATGCCAATTCCTTTATTGGTTTTGGCAATCTGCTTTTTGGTGGCATTAGTTGCAACCTTTAAATACCATCAGGTGGCCTTTTCAACGGTTATCATTGGCTTGGCAGTGAATGGTTTTTACCTGCCAATGGCGTTCTTAGCAAACGGAGGAGTAGACAGTGGTGCATCCGTCTGGTTTGTAATTGGATTTTTCTACATTTTTCTTATGTTTTCAGGAAAATCCTTAGCATTCTTTTTGACCTTTACGATTGTTATTGATTCGGCCTGTTATTTAGGTGCTTATTATAATCCGGACATATTAGTTTATCTGGATGGAAAGCACCTGGTCTACTTTGATTCCTTTTTCTCAGTCTTAATGGTAGGAATCTCTACGGGGCTGGTACTGGTATTCCAGAGGAAGGTCTATGAACAGGAGAGAGCAGTTAATGAAGAGCAGAAAGAAGCATTAGAAAAGGCTGCCAATTCCAAGAATGCATTCTTTGCAAAAATGAGTCATGAGATCCGTACTCCGATCAATACCATCATCGGTTTGAATCAGATGAATCTGCGAGAAGAGCTTCCGGAAGAAGCAGCAGAAAACTGTATTTCTATCTCTAACGCAGGAGATATGCTTCTTTATCTGGTCAATGACATCTTAGATATGGCCCAGTTAGAGACCGGAAAAATGAAGATCATACCAGCAGAATATGAGACTAGACAATTCTTTATCAATCTTGTTGATATGTTACAGCTTAGGATCAAAAATAAAGGATTGGGTTTTTTCATAGATATAGATAATAAGATACCGTCTGTATTATATGGGGATGAGAAACGTCTGACCCAGGTCATGATCAATATTTTGACTAACGCAGCAAAATACACCAGTGAAGGAAGCGTTACTTTAACTGCCCGAGGCGAATGGGAAGATAAAGAGAATTTCAAGCTGGTGATCAGCGTAGCTGACACAGGAATGGGAATCCGAAAAGAAGACTTAGAGGATCTCTTCGATTACTTTACCAGATTGGATGAACGTAAAAATACGAAGGTAGAAGGAAGCGGTTTAGGTCTTTCTATTTCCAAACAGCTGTTGGATCTTATGGACGGACAGATCTCAGTAGATAGTATTTATACAAAGGGATCTACGTTTACGATCTCATTAACTCAGAAAGTAGTAAATGCAGACCCGGTTGGAGATCTGAATTTTAAATCTAAGAAGAGAGTGCAGCTTCAGAATGTGTACAGACAGAGCTTTGAGGCACCAGATGCCCGAGTGCTCTTGATCGACGATGATTCCATGAATCATGTTGTCATGCAGAAATTACTTAGGGCAACCAAGCTGCAATTAGACTGTGCTTCTGATTGGAAAGAAGCACTGGAAATGACCAAGAAGAAGTATTATCATGTACTGCTATTAGATCACATGATGCCTGGCAAGAATGGACTTGAGACTCTTTATGAGATCCGCCATCAGGAGAATGGACTTTGTCGTGAAGTTCCTGCATTATGTCTGACTGGTAATCTCGTATCCGGCGCGGAAGAGATGTATCGTGATGCCGGTTTCCAGGGCTATTTGACAAAACCAGTCCAGGGAGAATTGTTAGAAGCTGAGATTCTACAGTTTTTACCGGAGGAAGTGATTGAATATCAGAGAAATGACTTAAGTGTGTCCCAGTATACAGGAGAGATCAAGAACCTTGGAAGAAGAAAACGGAAGGTCTGCATTACCACAGATTGTATCTGTGATCTTTCTGAGGAATATATTGAGAAATTTGGAATTAAAAAATTATTCCTATACATTGAAACAGAAACTGGGCGATTTAAAGATACCACGGAAATGGATAGTGACAATCTGTTCCAGTATCTGACTAATACGGATAGCAAAGCAGTGGCAATGACCCCTTCTGTGGAAGAAGTGGAATCCTTCTTTGCAGATGCCCTGACAGAAGCAGAAGATGTTATCTACATCAGTTATGCAGCAAATGTTGGAAAAGGATATGAACGTGCGGTTGCAGCAGCTAAGTGCTTTGACCATGTTCATGTAGTAGATTCCGGTCATATTTCCGGTGGATTGGGAACCATGGTTCTTTATGCAGCGAAGATGGCACAGGAAGAACATTCAGTGGATGAGATCGTAAGGGAGATGGAGCAGATCAGAGACCGCATATCCAGCAGTTTTATTCTGCCAACAGCCAATGTTCTGTACCAGAGATCCTTTGCCTCTAAATTGACCGTAAAGATCTGTGATTTCTTTAATGTACACCCTGTTATTTGCACACGACAGAGCAAGATCTGGATCTATGGAGTTTTGACAGGAACCTTGGATAAAGCCAAAAAACGATTCGTGCGAAGGCAGCTCCGTTGGGGCAAACGGATTCATGCAGATTATATTATCATTAACCATGCTGCCTGCTCGGTAAAGGAACTGGAAGGAATCAAAAACGAAGTAGAAAAATGTGTTCCATTTACCAGAGTCATCATACAAAAGGCTTCTGTTTCCACAGCTTGTTCAGCGGGACTTGGCTCAATCGGTCTGTCCTTTTACAAGAAATAGGACACCTTCTCCCCTTGCAAAATAAATCTGGGAGTGTTAGGATAATTGTTACCGCAGAATAGCGGAAAGATTAATGAATAAGGATGGTAGAAAATGGATATTTTTGAAGTAATCAAAGCCTTTCTGTTCGGAATCATTGAAGGAATCACAGAATGGCTTCCGGTAAGCAGTACCGGTCATATGATCCTGTTAAATGAGTTTCTTCCTCTGCAGGTAGGAGAGACACCAGAACAGATCGAGCATTTTTATAGTATGTTTGAAGTTGTGATCCAGTTGGGCGCAATTATGGCAGTTGTTGTATTATTCTGGAATCAGTTGTGGCCTTTTGGTAAGAAGAACAATAAAATGCCTCTTACCCAGCAAGGGGTAGGAACCTGGGTGAAAAAAGACATCTTTATCATGTGGTTCCATATCTTAGTATCCTGTATTCCAGCGATCATTGTAGGATTGTTATTTGATGAATGGTTTGAAGCTATGTTCTATAATTACCAGACTGTAGCTATCATGCTGATCCTGGTAGGAATCGCTTTTATCGTAGTAGAGAATTATTACAAGGGAAAGACCGCTAAGATCAATTCCATTGCAGAGATCTCTTATCAGACAGCTCTGTATATTGGATTATTCCAGTTGATCGCGGCAGTATTTCCAGGAACATCTCGTTCCGGAGCTACCATTATCGGAGCACTTTTACTGGGGGTTTCCAGAACCGTAGCAGCAGAGTATACCTTCTTTTTGGCAGTGCCTGTTATGTTCGGAGCCAGCCTTCTTAAATTTGTGAAGTATATCGCAGAATACGGATTAGATTTCTCCGCATTAGGTGTTACCTGCCTTTTAGTGGCAACAGTTGTGGCATTTTTAGTTTCTATCGTAGTGATCAAATTTTTACTTGGATATATTAAGAAACACGACTTTAAAGTTTTTGGATGGTATCGTATCGTATTGGGAATCTTAGTATTAGGATGCGGTATCACAGGATTAATTTAAGAGAAGGTGAAGAATATGAAAATTGCAGTAACATATGAAAATGGTGAAGTATTCCAGCATTTTGGACATACAGAAGAGATGAAATTCTATGAAGTAGAAGATGGAAAAGTATTAACCTCTCAGGTGGTGTCCACCAACGGTAGTGGCCATAGTGCATTAGCTGGTTTTCTTGTGGAAAATGGAGTAAATACCCTGATCTGTGGTGGTATTGGCGGCGGTGCAAAAAATGCATTAGCAGCTGCTGGTATCGAGCTTTATCCAGGTGTAAGCGGGAATGCAGATCAGGCTGTAGAAGCCTTTTTACAGGGAACTTTATCCTATAATCCGGCAGAAGAATGTGCCCACCATAAAGAATCTCACGGAGAGGATCATCATTGTGGGGAACATGGCTGCGGAAGTCACGGATGTGGCGATGGCTGTGGAAGCCATGGCTGTGGAAATGAAGAAGTAGAGATGGATTATGAATACCATAATGAGACTGGAGAGGTTCTTGCAATTGACCAGAGCAACTTCCAGAAGGAAGTTTTAAACCATGGTTATCTGATCGTAATGGATTTCTGGGCAGAATGGTGTGGTCCATGTAAGATGTTATCCCCTGTTGTGGATGAATTATGTAAAGAGATTCCTGACGTAAAATTCGTAAAAGTCAATGTAGATCAGAATCAGGAATTAGCTTCTATCTTTGGTATTACCAATATTCCAGCTCTTGTTTTCTTAAAAGCCAATACCATTACCGATATTCTGGTAGGATATCGTCCAAAAGAAGAATTGGCAGAAGCAATTCAGAGAGCAAAAGTAGAGATGTAGTATGTTAGAAATTTATATGGCAGATATCCGTTCTTTGGAACAGGAGGAACTGTTTATAGAATTATTAGAACAGGTAAGCAGTCTTAGAAGAGAGAAGGTGCTTGCCTGTAAGAATAAAAAGGACCGCTGTCGTGCTTTGGCAGCGGGATTTTTGCTTAGAAATGCATTGCAGGCTCATGGGATTGATGAAAAAGAGATCACATATGAGAAAAATCCCCACGGAAAACGGCTTTTACCAGAGAATCTGGGGCTTTCTTTTAATTTAAGTCATGGGGGAGATTATGCAGTATGTGCCCTTTCTGATGAGAATGTAGGAGTCGATCTGGAATCCATGGCAGAACGATTTTCTGGTGAAAAAGGAGAAAAACGCTTTTCTTCCTTATTTAGAAAGACCTTGACAGAAGGGGAGAAAGCTCTTTTTGAAGGGATGGACTGGAATGAGAAGATACTGCTCTTTAACAGGATCTGGACAAAAAAAGAGAGTTTTGCCAAAGAAGATGGCAGAGGAATGTTGATCCCTTTTTCAGAGATTGATACTCTACAGGCGGTATATAGCGCAGATTTGGAAATCCGGCCAGGTTACTGGCTTTCTGTCTATCAGAAGAAAGTGGAAGAGCCGAAGTATATTTGGGTAGACCTTTCTGACCCGGAAGCGGTGCAATAAAGTGTTGCCAAAAGCAATGCAATAGAAATGGAGTGTTCTTTATGAATTATGAATTAACCGAAAAAGATATAAAGAAAATGGAAGAAGAGATCGAGTACCGGAAACTGGTAGTTCGAAAACAAGCTTTAGAGGATGTAAAAGAAGCCAGAGCTCATGGAGATCTCAGCGAGAATTTTGAATATAAGGCGGCAAAGAAATTTAAAAACGAAAATGAAAGCCGTATCCGCTATTTGGAGAAAATGATCAAGACAGCGGTGATCATCTCCGAAGATTCTGCAGAAGATGAAGTGGGAATGAATAATACAGTAGATGTATATTTTGAAGAAGATGATGAGATCGAAACTTATAAGATCGTAACTACGGTAAGAGGGAATTCTCTTAAGAATCTGATCAGTAAGGAATCCCCCTTAGGATCCGCGATCTTTGGACATAAAGTAGGAGACCGCTGTGAAGTAAAGGTCAATGACGATTATTCTTATTATGTTGTGATAAAGCGCATTGAAAATACCGTTGATGATGGAAGCGATGCACTTCGCAAATTTTAAATGAACACCACCCAGGAAAAGGTTTGGAATCCTTCTTTTGGGAGTAAGATAAATGCAACTTGTGTTAGACAGGAGGAACTATGAAAGTATCAGAAATTTTAAAAGAAGACAAAGTAACGATATCTTGTGAGATCTTTCCGCCGAAGAAAGGTTCACAGCTGGAGGACTATAAGGGAACAGTAGCCAAGATCGCTGCGTTAAAACCTTCTTATATCAGTTGTACATATGGAGCGACCGGTGGAACTTCCGATTATACAGTAGAGATTGCAGACGCTATCAACGCCTGCAATGTTCCAGCTATTGCACACTTAACTTGTGCCTCTTCTACAAAAGAAAAAGTATTTTCTGTGATCGAAGAATTAAAGGCAAGAAACATCGAAAATATCTTAGCACTGAGAGGGGATATCCCAGAGAACGTGGATTTTCCACTGCCAGATCAGTACCATCATGCTACAGAATTGATCGCAGATATTAAGAGTCGTGGAGATTTTTGTATTGGTGGAGCCTGCTATCCGGAAGGACATCCAGAGGCTGCAACCATGGAAGAAGATCTGGTTCATCTGAAAGAGAAAGTGGATGCAGGATGTGATTACCTGACCACTCAGCTGTTCTTTGATAACAATATTTATTATAGTTTTATGTATAAGGTCTTAAGAAAGGGAATTAATGTGCCGGTAGTAGCAGGAATCATGCCAATTACCAATGCAAGCCAGATCAAGAGAAGTATTTCCTTATCCGGCAGCCAGGTTCCAGCCAAGTTCTTAAGAATGGTAGACAGATTTGGAGAAGATCCAGCAGCAATGAAGCAGGCAGGAATTGCTTATGCAACGGACCAGATCATGGATCTGATCGCAAACGGTGCAAATCATATTCATATTTATACCATGAATAAACCGGAAGTAGCTGCAGCTATTTTAGACAACCTTTCCAGTATTTTTATCAGATAAACATTAAAAAGACGGGAGAAGACCATGAAAAATAGGGATTTAGACAGAGACTTTGGGGAGATCGCCAAAGAAGAAGAGCAGGGGACAAAAGCCTCCGAAAAGAAAGCCCCAAAAGGCAAGCGAAGTGTTGTTTCTATGGTATTATGTTTGATCGGAATTGGAATGATGCTTTTTGCAGGATGGAATCTTTATACCTTTTTTAAGGATTATGCAGATTCCAATGCCTTATACAGTGGGATCGAGCAGGAATATGTTACAAAGAATACCCAGGAAGAGAATACAGAGAGTACGGAAGAAGTAGAGGTTCCATGGTATGAAATGTATACAGTAGACCTGGAAGGTGTAAAAGACATGAACTCTGATGTTATCGGATGGATCGTTCATGAAACAGAAGAGATCAGCTATCCAATCCTTTATTCTGGAGATAACACCACTTATCTTCGTACTGGCATTGACATGAAACACGCAACTGCAGGATGTATCTTTATGGAAGGCGCGAATTCTCCGGATTTTCAGGATTCCCATACCATTATTTATGGTCATAACATGAGAAACTTAAGTATGTTTGGTAAACTAAAATATTACCATGAAGAGGGATATTACGAAGAGAATCAGTATTTCCAGATACATACACAAAATACGATTTACCGTTATCAGATCTTTGCTTATGAAGTGGTAGAACCGGATAGCTTTATCTATTCTGTGCCTTACGCACCTGGAACCCAGTTTGCTGAATTTCTGGATAAGATCTACCGAAAATCAGAAGTGGATACAGGGGTGGTTGCCACAGATGCGGATAAGATCATAACATTGTCAACCTGCTCTAGCAATGATAAACGATTTGTTGTCTGTGCAGTTCGGGTGGATAGTCATGCAAGAGAACTTAGTGAATAAAGATCATTGATAGGAGGAGAGAACGTGAAGAAACCAGAAGAATTAATAAAAGAAATAACAGAGATGACCAGAGAGACCAAAGCTGGAAGATTAACCTGGAATATCAAATGTCAGACCACCGAATACAATCCGGAAGAAGAAAAGCCGGTAGTAGAGGATGAGGGGATCAATTGGACTGTAGATGAATGTTATGTAGAATATAACTGCCAGTACAAAGGAAAAGAGTTTGTAATGATCACTTATGAGATGATCCATAGCTGTGGAGAGAAGAATAAGACCACCAATCTGGTATTTCTTCCACCTCTGGGCATGAGATTTTTCGATATTCATCAGTTGCTTCCATATGCGGTGGAGAATTCTCAGATGTTATCCTATGCCATTCATGAACTGTGGCTACAGCTTGTGGAGAGCCATAAGGCTGATCCTAAGCAGGTGGTATTGGATGCTACCCCTGGAAAACTGGTGATAGAAGAAGATAACTAGAAGGGGCAAAAAGGAATCGATTTTACAAGTGAGCAAATTGCACAAAAATAAAATGAAAAATTATTAAAAAGGGAGAATTTATCCAATAAAGTTTCATTTTCATTTATGAAGTGCTATGATGACTTAGTAAATATTTTTTGAAACAAAATATATAAGGAGGAGAAGGAAATGATCAAACGAGTAAAAGCATTTTTACTTGCACTGGTGATGATGGTATTATCCGTATGCACAGCATTTGGAGACAATACGACCCTTTATGCGGCAGACGGCATCACAGTGAAATTACATTACAACAGACCGGACAACGACTATTCCGGTTGGATGGTATGGTTCTGGCCGGAAGGACAGGGCGGTGCTGATTATCAATTTGCAGAAGAAGATGGAGAGCAGGTAGCTACTCTTGATGTAGCTGCTGGAACTATGAGTGTTGGATACATCATTAAGACATCTTCATGGGCAAAAGACGTAGACGCAGATCAGTATATTGATATTGCTTCTGTTATGTCCGGAACTGTACATTATTATGTAGAGTCCGGTGAACCTGGCGGAAAGATTGTCTACGGTGATGATGTTACTTTTGGTACAAGAACAAAATCTGCAACCTGCGATGGTGCTAAGACCATTACCGTAACCATGACAGGTGAGATTGCAGAAGGAGAGCTGACAGATCTTTTTGCAGTACTGAACAAAGATGGTGATAATATTGAGATCGCTTCTATTGTAGAAGGAACCAATGACAATGAATTCATCATTACTTTAGCAGAGAATGTGGAAGAGAATAAGTCTTACTATCTTACTTATGAAGGTAATAGTTTAGAAATCTCTATGCCAAATCCATATTCTACCGAGAAATTTGAAAACAATTATACTTATGATGGAGATGACTTAGGTGCAAACTATACAAAAGAGTCTACCACATTTAAAGTATGGGCTCCAACAGCAGAGTCTGTAACTTTGAATCTGTATACAACCGGTTCTGATGAAGAAGAAGGCGCTGCAGATCTCGGTGGTTATGTTATGGAAGCTGCTGAGAAAGGTGTATGGATCCTTACTATAGAAGGTGATCTTCTGAATGTCTATTATACCTATACAGTTTGTATCGATGGAGAGAACACAGAAGCTTGTGACCCATATGCAAAAGCAACCGGTGTCAATGGTAATCGTGCTATGGTCGTAAATCTGGATTCTACGGATCCGGAAGGCTGGGAGAATGACTCTAATCCTCATGCAGGAGAGAACATTACTGATGCAATTATCTATGAGATGCATGTAAGAGACGCATCTATCGGTGATGATTCTGGTGTTTCTGAGGCAAACAAAGGAAAATTCCTTGGATTAACAGAGACAGGAACAACTGTAGATGGAATGGGTGACACTCCTACTGTATTAGATCATATGAAAGACCTGGGAATCACTCATTTGCATTTACTTCCATTCTATGACTATGGCTCAATAGATGAGAGTAGTTCAGAAGATGCGTATAACTGGGGATATGATCCAAAGAACTACAATATACCGGAAGGTTCTTATTCTTCTAACCCATATGATGGAAATGTTCGTATCACAGAAGCAAAACAAATGGTACAGGCACTTCATGAGAATGGTATCAGTGTAGTTATGGACGTGGTTTATAACCATGTATATGATGCAAGCAGTTTCTGCTTTAATCAGATCGTACCAGGATACTTCTCAAGAATCAATGATGATGGAAGCTATTCTAATGGTTCCGGATGTGGAAATGATACCGCTTCCGAGAGATCTATGGTTAAGAAATATATCGTAGACTCCGTAGTATATTGGGCAGACGAATACCACATCGATGGATTCCGTTTTGACTTAGTAGGACTTCTTGATACAGAAACCATCAACGCGATCATAGAAGAAGTACATAAGACTCATCCAGACGTTATCTTCTATGGTGAAGGCTGGACAATGAGCACAGATGTAACAAAAGACGGTTACACCATGGCAACACAGGTAAATGCAAGTGAAACACCTGAATTTGCATATTTTAATGATTCTATCCGTGATGCATTAAAGGGTAGTGTATTTGATCAAGGCGCTGGATTTGTTTCCGGTGCAACAGAACGGGAATCTTTAATTAATTCTGCGTTCTTAGGTGCTTCTGATTGGGGCGGAAATGGTCATGAACCATCCCAGACAGTCAACTATGCATCTTGTCATGATAACAATACTTTATATGACAGATTAAAAATTTCCAGACCGGATGCTTCTAGATCAGATATCATCAAGATGAACAATCTGGCAGCTGCGATCTATATGATGTCAGAAGGTATTCCATTTATGCAGGCAGGAGAAGAAATGCTTCGTTCTAAAGTCAATGCAGACGGAAGCTTCAATGAGAACAGCTATAATGCAGGTGACTCAGTAAATGCGATTAATTGGGCTTCTTTAGAGAGTGAAGATACCTCTGCAGTGTATGAATACTACAAGGGACTGATCGCATTCCGTAAAGCTCACGGAGCACTTCGTCTTATGACATCAGAAGATGTTGCAAATACTGTAACAGTTATCGATGGTCTTGAGAAGAATGTAGTTGCTTATTCTGTAAAAGGTGGAATCAATGGAGAGACTGCCGAAGAAATGTATCTGGTATTCAATGCTAACGAAGAAGATGTGACTGTAACACTTCCAGAAGGAGCTTGGGATGTTTATATCAATGGAGAGTTGGCTGGAACAGAAGTGATCGAAACTATCAAGGGCGGAGATACAACTGTTTCTGCAATATCTGCATTAGTTCTTGTAAAGAGTGACAAGGATATCAGCGATGGCAGCGATAACGGAAACGGCGATACTTATACCGGTCTTTTGAAACAGGGAGATACATGGTATTATGTAGAGAACGGTGTGATCAAATCTGATTATACAGGCTTATGTAAACGTGAATCTGTTTGGTACTATGTAGAGAAAGGTGCTGTAAACTTCAATTACACAGGACTCTGCAAGCACAACGAAAACTGGTTCTATGTAAAGAACGGAGCAGTGAAATTCGATTATACAGGACTTTGCAAGCATAACGGAAATTGGTTCTATGTAAAGAATGGTGTTGTAGACTTCATGGTCACAGGCCTTTGCAAGTATAATGGAAACTGGTTCTATGTAAAGAATGGTGTTGTAAAATTCGATTACACAGGCCTTTGCAAGTTCAATGGAAACTGGTTCTATGTAAAGAATGGTGTTGTAAGCTTCACAAGTACAGGACTTTGTAAGTACAACGGAAACTGGTTCTATGTAAAGAATGGTGTTGTAAAATTCGATTACACAGGACTTTGCAAGTTCAATGGAAACTGGTTCTATGTAAAGAACGGTGTTGTAAAATTCAACTACACAGGCCTTTGCAAGCATAATGGAAGCTGGTTCTATGTAAAGAACGGTGTTGTAAACTTTAAATATACCGGATATGTAGATCATGCTGGTTCAAAATGGTATGTAAAATCTGGTGTAATGCAGAAAAAAGCATAAGATGGTGTATTTTGATCGCTTCGCAGCAATGCGAAGCGATCTTTTTATTTACTAGGAAATTCCTTTGGAATCCCAGAGAAAATTGTTATGGGAATAATACACAAATTTTTAAATGAAAAATCTGCCAATATTACTAGTTTCCATAAATCAAAACTTGTACTATAATTTAAATAATACGAAAAAGTGCGAAAACGCACAAAAAATATTTAAAAGGAGAGGAAAGAATGAAAAAGCAATTAATGAAACGTGCCACAAGTATTCTTATGGCGATTGCAATGCTTCTTACGATGGTGGGAGTTTTACCAACTGCCAACGAAAGCGTAAAAGCAGACACAACCACAACGTTTACCATGCATTTTGATATGGGTGACGCTGATTGGGAAGATGTGTATGTATACCTTTGTGAAGGTAGTAGCTGGGAGGAAGTATCTGGATATGAATATGCACATACATGGCCAGGTGCTGAAGTTGCAGCAGATGCTGCTAATGATGGATGGTATAGTATTGCCATTGATGTAGCAGAAGGCGCTGAGTTAAAGATTATCTTTAACAGCGGTGAAGGTGAGCAGACAGGAAATATTGAGGTGACTGCTGGTACTGATTCAGAATATTGGGTGACCTATGCTGGACATCAGACAGCTCCAACTACCACTGAGACAGCTCCAACAGGCTGGACTGAGGGTACATATGAAGCACCACTCAAACCTTTCGTAAATGTTACTTTGAATGTAAAAGATGCCAATGATTGGGGCACAATGAATGTTTACGCAGCAATTGGTGATTCTTGGGCTGCTCCTGAGGGATATGAAGCTATGAATAGCTGGCCAGGGGTTGCTATGGAAGAGAACGAAGCTAACGATGGATGGTATACCTATTCATTACAGGTAAGAGCTGGTTCTAAATTAAACTATGTTTTTAATGGAAATGGTTCTCAGACCTCTGATTTAAATAACGTGATCGGAGATGAAGATACTGAATTATGGTTTGATACTTCAGATAGTGCAACAACATCTTCCACCACCGAACCAGAAGGATGGGAGACAGAGCCTGTTGCAAAGAGCGTATTTGAAATGCATTTTAATCCAGGAACTACTGCTTGGGATCAGGTATATGCTTATATCTGTAATAGCAGCTGGGGTGCACTTTCCGGATATGCATATGCAGGAAGTTGGCCAGGTGCTGAAGTAGAAGCAGATCCTGAAAACGATGGATGGTACAGCTTTACCCTTACACTTGATCAGGGAACTGGTATGATGATCATCCTTAATAACAATAATGGATCACAGACTGGCGACCTTGCTTTAACAGCCACAAATAGTTCAGAAGAATACTGGATGACCTTCGGTGAAGATGATGCACCAACTACAACAGAACCAAGCGGTTGGGTAGATAGTACAAGTAATCCACCGGTTGATCCAAATGCAAATAGTACAGTTGTAAGTCCTGTTGTTAATGAAGATGGAACTGTTACTGTATATTTAGAAGATGCTACTGGAAAATATGATTCTGCTGTTTCTGTTAATTTAATGGGAACATTGAATGGTACAGACTGGGGTACAGGACTGGCTATGACCAAGAATGATGAGGGAGTATACACTGTAACTACTCCAGTTCAGACACCAGGTGTATATCAGTACAAATTTAAGATCTCTTATGAATCTGGTGATCCTGATTGGATCACAGATCCAATGAATAAAAATGATCTGTTAGATGGAAATAGCGTAGTAGTTGTTTCCGGTCTTGCAGGAACAACCTTAGATGCGAAGAGAGGTGTTGCAACCGAACTTCCAACCTTAAAATACTATGATGAAGATGGTAATGCTTCTGATGTATCAGTTACTTATACAGTATCTGACTCTGATCTGGCTGAGGATGTTACAATTGCAGATGGCAAGATCACAGTAGCAGAAGACTCTACTGTTGATACTGTAGGTTTACAGGCAACTGATGACAATGGAAATACTGCAACAGTAACCGTAAATGTGGTAGATGCAGTATATAACTACACAATTTACTATTATGATACCATTGCAGATCACATGGTACCAGAAAATGCAGATGTATATATGTGGAATTTAGATGGTGGAGATTTATCACCAGCAGAATTTACCACTCTTGAGACTTTATCAGATGGTAAGACATGGATGAAGGCAACCTTCTCAACATCTGCTACAAACTTTGGATTTATTCCACGTTCAAAAGGAGCTTGGACATGGCAGACAGGAGATCATACCTATAACAATACAGAGAAACAGGAAAATGTAACTCTTTATGTTATCTACGGAGATGATGCTCATACTTATACAGAGCTGCCAGAGATCTCAGATCAGAGAGAACGTTATGTAATGATCGAATATAATCGTACTAATAACGATTATGACGGATGGAACATCTACACATGGAATAGTGGATTTGGTTCCGAAGTAACTATCGATCCAGTGAAGATGGATGGAAAATGGTACTATATCATTCCAGTAAAAGATTCTGATCAGGACTTTAATTTAAGCTTCTGTATGAGAAGATCTGAAGAAGATAATGCATGGGCAGAGAAAGATGGTGGTGACCATAGTGTTACTGTTCCAGCAGATCAGGTAGTAGTAAAAGCAGTATTTGATCAGGGATCAGGTATTACAGAGGTTTATGATTATAATACCGGATATGAGATGAAAGCTGCAGACGATACTATTTCATTCTACTATCGCGATGACAATGCAGTAGTAAATGGAACTCATGACAACTTCATTGGTAAAGTATATGTTGTAGTAAATGGAACATCTCACCGTATGACATACAATGAAGAGCAGGATCGTTATGAATATGATCTTACTGGATGTGAGACCGGTATATACGAATATTATTACAAAGTAAGCGGCGTTAAGAAATTAGATGCTTTCAATGAAGAGACTAATGCAGACGAAACAGCTTCCGTATTATACTACAAGAAAGTTGCAGACCTTGGTATTGTAGCAGATGTATATTACGATACTATGGACTATAACGATAACAACGTTGTTAGTGTTTCTTTACCAGAAGATTCTGCAATCTCTATGGATGAGATCACAAAAGCAACTGTTGATCTTAGTGAATTAGGCCTTGGTACAATGGATATCAATCTGGAACTTATGGAAGTTACCATTGCAGCAAGCAGTACTGTTTCTGCAGGAGTTAAGACATTACCAGTAGAAGTAACAGATATCTATGGAAATATCTATAGAGCAGAAGCAACTGTAACTGTTACAGAAAGAGATGCAGATGACTTTGACTGGGATGAAGCAGTTATTTACATGACCTGTACAGACCGTTTCTTCGATGGAAGTACCTCTAACAATGATGGAGTAGACACAGATGAAAGCTTAGCTTACCACGGAGGTGACTTTGCTGGATTAGAAGAGAAACTTGATTATCTTGAGTCTCTTGGTGTTAACACTATCTGGATCACACCAATCGTAGAAAATGAAGATATTTCTTCAACCAATACAGGTTATCATGGATATTGGGCAAGTAGCTTTACTGAATTAAATTCTCATCTGGGAACAGAGGAAGAATTAGAATCCTTAATTGAAGCTTTACATGCTCGTGGAATGAAATTAATGGTTGACGTTGTAATCAACCATGCTGGTTATGGCACAGAGGATTACTTCAATTCTATTCTTGATGAGAATATGATCCGTAGTGCAGAACAGAGTATTGCAGATGATGATATTTATTCTTCATTATCTGGACTTCCAGATTTCTTGACAGAAGACGCAGATGTAAGAGCACAGTTAGTTGCATGGCAGGTTGACTGGATGACTAAATTCGATATTGACTTCTATCGTATCGATACTGTAAAACACGTAGATACTACAACTTGGTCTATGTTCAAGAATGAATTAACCAAGGCAAATGCTGATTTCAAGATCATTGGAGAGGCTTATGGCCATAGTTATAGCAGTGATTATCTGAATTCCGGTACAATGGATTCTGTTCTTGACTTTGATTTCAATGAATTGGCTGGAGATTTCGTAACAGGTAAATTAAGCAGTGTAGAGAGCGCTTTAGAAAACAGAAACAGTGCATTAACAAATTCTGCAACGGTAGGTGCATTCTTAAGCAGCCATGACGAAGACAGTTTTGTAGATAAACTGATCAGTGGTGGATTAACAGAAGATGAAGCTTTAGCTTTAGCAAAAGTAGCGGCTTCTTTACAGATCTCTGCAAAAGGTCAGACCGTGATCTATTACGGAGAAGAGATTGGACAGCATGGATTAAATAGTGACTATCCAATTCAGAGCAATCGTAGCGATTTCGATTGGGATGAAGCAGATGAGCAGGCTGCAGACGATAGTAGTATGTTAGCTCATTACACCAAATTACTGGCAATCCGTTCTGATTTCAAAGAACTCATTGCAAATGGTACTCGTGCAGAAGTATCTGTATCTGATGAAGATGGCTATGATGTATTCAGCCGTTCTTATGACGGAGAGACATTATACTTTGCATTAAATATCAAAGATACTGCTTCAACTGTTACTTTCAAAGTTGCAGCAGAGGCTGGAAGTCAGTTGGAAGATCTCTATAGCGGAACTGTTTACACAGTATCTGAGAGTGGAGAAGTAACAGTTACTATCCCAGCAGCAAGTGATGGAGGAACTGTGGTTCTCTATGTTGCAGAAGATGATGATCAGGATGACGATGATCAGGATGACGATGATCAGGATGATGATCAGAACAACAACGGAAACGACAACCAGAACAACAACGGAAACGACAACCAGAACAACACTGGAAACAACAACCTGAACAACAACGGAAACAACAACCAGAACAACAACGGAAATGGCAACCAGAATGATGTTGACAGTGGCGCTACAGGCGATGTTACATTCCCAATCATGCCGGTTGTAGTATTTGTTGCAGGTGCAGGACTTGCACTGATCACCATGAAGAAAAAATACACAGTAAAATAGTGTAAAAAGCACATTCTTCTAAAAAATAAGCGAAAAGAGTCAGTTTTTACTGGCTCTTTTCTTTTTGGAGTGATATAATGCAACTGTTTTAAATAAAATATACAGGAAAAGAGGAGAAAACAGATGAAGACAGTAAAGAAGATTGGCAACGTGTATTCTATTATCCTTTTGATCGTGTTGGCAGTAATTGCACTTTGCATGATCATTCCGAAGATATTAGGGTATGATGGATATGCAGTAGCAAAGAAAAATATGGAACCAACCATCCAGGCTGGTGCAATGGTATTTGATAAGGAAGTAGACCCTGCAGATCTTAAAGTGGGAGATATTGTTACATATGAGGTCTCTGATGATGAACTTCTGACTCAAAGAATTACTGTGATCGATGCAGAAGGAAAGAAAGTAACAACCATGGGAGAGGCTGATGAGACACAACAGGTTTCTACCGTCTCTTTTGAAAAGATCCTGGGAAAATATAAATTTCATATTCCGTTTTTAGGATATTTCTTTATTTTTGCCCAGAGTCCTGTTGGAATTGCAGTGATCTGTGGTCTTATCATCATTTGGCTTGCCTTAATGATCGCACCAAGTGTCTTAAGTAAAAAAGAAGCAAAATAAGAAAAAGAAGAATTTGTGAAGAAAGATTGCGCTGAGGTCGTATTAGAAAATGACCAAATCTGGCGCAATCTTTTTCGTTTGTGTGACTTTCGTGTGACTGTTACTTTTTATAATGCAATTAAATTAATTAGTGTAGATTAGTATAAGTTAGTATTTATCTCATATAGATGGAGGAGATTCTAATGAAAAAGAAATATTTACTTATGGGAGTCGCTGGTGCGTTGGTTGTTTCAACCATGATCGGTGGAACCTTAGCAGCATTAGATACAGTGACAACGGAAGGTGCAAAAGCAGAGATTTCTGTAAAGAGCATTGGAGTTTCTGTTAATCAGGCAAACGGAGCAAAGACTGTTGATGGTAGCGTTGAGATTAAAAATGGTGCCGTACCAGGTGGAAATTATGAATGTTCTTATAATGTCAGCAATACAGAAACAGATGGGTACGACATTTATGTAAAAGTTGCAATCTATAAATATTGGGAAGATGAAGAGGGAACTCTGGAATCTAAATATGATAGTGTTTACTTTGATTGTGCAGATGGAAGTGAAATGGCATATCCTCAGGAATTAGAAGAGAGTTATCTGACAGAGAATGGCTGGCTGGTACAGTATGCAGATGAGGAACAGATCGTTCTGTATTATACCAATCCTTTAAAAGCCTCAGATGATGTGAAAGAAAACACATCTACTAATTTTATGGATGGAATCAGTTTTGATCCGGCTCTTGGAAATGCTTATGCAAACAAGGAGTTAAAGATCGATTACGAGATAACAGCGGTTCAGGCCAATAATAGCAAAGCTGCTATGGCAGCTGAATGGGGTATGTTCCCAGTGTTTGATAAAGATGGAGTACTGCTTGGTGTATATGAGACAGAAGCAGAGGCTTTAGCTGTAGAAGAAGGTCTCGCAGAGTAGAGTTAAGTAACGGAAAGGCATGGTAGTGAAAATGAAGAATAAAACGTTGCTGTTTGGATTGATAATGGTACTTACCATGGAATTTACCACTGTTGTGGCTGCCGAAGAGGCTGATAAGACGGTGGTACTTACACAAGAGGATAAGATAGAGTATACGGATGATCAAACAGGCATCAGTAATGCATTTCAGGGAATGGCACCGGGAGATACTAAGACGGTAACGATCCGGGTACAGAATGATAACAGTCATACCGCAAGCTTCTTTATTTCTCAGGAAACATTAAGTTACTTAGAGGAAAAAGAAACAGCCAGTGGTGGTGCCTACTCTTATGATCTTAAGGTAGGGACAGAGAGTGGTTCTGCAGTGTCTTTATTGGATACAGTAGCAGGAGGATATGATTCTTCTTTGGCGGCAGATGATCAGGGTATCAATAATATTACAGAATTAGAAGATTATCAGTATTTTGCAGAACTTGGTACTGGAGAATATACATATGTATATCTGACACTTACCATCGATGGTGAAGGCTTTGACAGTACTGATCAGGTAAATTATGAAAATGCAGTGGGAGAGTTAGAATTTAACTTTAGAGCATATTATAAAGACAGAGATCCGATCATTATTACAGAGACGATCACTGAAAAAGAACCGGATACCATCATTGAAAAAGTAGTTGATCAGGTGGTAAAAGTTGCACAAGAAGTAAAAACCGGTGATTCTATTGTGAAATTAGTTGTATTTGGTGGCGTTTTAGTAATTGGTATTATTATTGTAGTGATCGCGCTGAAAAAAAGAAAGGCGGAAAGCAAATGAAAAAGTATGTAAAATTTTTCACAGGTATGCTGATGGCATTTACACTGGTAGCAGGAATCCTGCCAAGCACTCAGGTAAAAGCTGAAACAACCAAAAAGACTTATACCGTAACTTTCCGTGCAGGAAATGTTGGGAATTTTAATTTGAATACCAGCAATATCAGCGGAGAAAATATCGAAGCAACAGAAAATTATATTAAATTTACGGTAGAAAAAGGCGAAAGCTTAAGCAGTACTTTTGATTTTATCAGTGATGATGCAAGTTTGGATGCATATTTCTTAAATGTAACTTCTTCTGATAATGACGTAGATTATATTGATTCCGGATATCGGTTAAAGACAGTCAGCGAATGGGCAGAAAATGCGGCAAATGCAACCGTGAAGAGAAATACAGAGTATGTACTTGATTATGCAAAACTGGTCAATCCGGTTAAATATACCATCTGTTTTGTAGATGTAGAATCAGGTGAGCAGATCGCACCATCTACGATTGCTTATGGTAATGCAGAGGAAGAGATTCTTTGTACACCACTTAATGTATCAAATTACAGTACTACAGATAAGGCTGTTACCTTGGTCTTAAGCGAAGAAGACAGTGAAAATGTAGTGACTTTCCAATATACTTACACCGGTGAAGTGGAAACCATCACCAAGACCATCACCAACGTTGAGCCGGGAGAGACTATTACAGAAACCGTGATCAATGAAGTAGAAGTTGTTGAGCCAGGCGGAGCTACTGTTGTTACACCGGAACCGGCAGACGATAACCAGGCTGACAACCAGGTAAATAATCAGGATAACAACCAGGTAGATATCCAGGATGAGCAGGTACCGTTAGCAGATGATCAGAATAATAACGATCAGAACGTTGCAGATCAGGATGACAATTCTGATAACAATGGTCAGACCGTAACCATCGAAGATGAGGAGACTCCTCTTGCAGATGGAAAAGAGGATCTTCTTGGTTCCTATTGGACACCTATTTTAGGTGGAACTGCATTAGCGATCATTTTAATCTCAATTGCTGTTGTAGTGATTAGAAAAAAGAAAATATCTCATAAATAATAGATTGCCCCCTTTAAAAAACACGCCAGATAGATTGTCTGGTGTGTTTTTTTTCGCTTCTTTTTTCGCTTCCTTTTTGCCTTTTTATCATTATTTGCATGAAATTGCGGAAAATTTGCGTGATATTGTTCATTTCATAATACAAAATATGATATAATACAAATGTAAATAGCTTATTTGACGTATTATATATAAGAAAAGCGGTTAAGAAATGAACGGAGAGGTAATATGTTTTCTGTAAAGACATTGGGAAAGTTTTCTGTCACAAATGAAGATACTGAGTTGAACGAGGATAGTATCCGGTCACCAATGCTGACAAAACTACTGCTGTTTATGGTCACCCATCGGGGACAGACTCTTACAACAGATGAAATTGCAACTGCCATCTGGCAGGAGGAAGAAGTAGATAATCCGGCTGGCGCATTGAAGAATCTGATGTATCGTCTGAGAACGATCCTTAAGAAGTCTTTTGGGGAGACAGAGTTTATTCAGACCAGCAGAGGCTCTTATTGCTGGAATCCGCAAGTGGAAGTGGTTCTTGATGCGGAGCAATTTGAAGGTTTGATCAGCAAAGCCCGCAATGAAAAAGAAGATTCAGAACAGGTGATTCAATATTATGAAGCAGCGGTTCGACTTTATCAGGGGGATTTTATGCCGAAGTTGACGGAAATGCATTGGGTAGTGACGACAAGTACTTATTATCATTCCATGTATCTGTCCGCGATCAAGGCAGTGGCGGAATTATACATAGCAGAAGAGAAATATGATGAACTGGAAAGTCTTTGTAACGAAGCCTTGGATATTGATAATTTGGATGAACAGATTCATTATTATTTGATCTATGCTAGGATGAAGAATCAAAATATGCAGTTGGCCATGCAGTCCTATGAGAAGGCCTGCGAGATACTGCAGAGAGAATTAGGAGTTCGTAATCCGGAGAAGTTAAGAGAGATCCACGAAGAGCTTCTTAAGATGAATAAGGGCATTGAGGCTGAGAACATGGAGACGGTGCAGGAGGATATGACAGAAACCCATGCGGAAGGCACATTTTTCTGTGGTTATCCTGTATTTCGGGAGATTTATCGTTTGGAAGCCCGTAAGATCGCTAGGAGCGGTGGTAACGAATTTGTTCTTTTGCTGACGATCAAGCAGAAGGATGGAGCTGGTAGTATGACAGAGCAGATGGAGTCATTTCGAACCAAGAAAGCAATGGAGGATCTTGAAGAAATCCTTAACAAGTCCCTTCGAATTGGGGATGTGGCTGCAAAGTATAGTGATTCTCAGTTTATTGTATTGTTACCATCCTGTACATATGAAGGTGGCGTCATGGTTGCAGAACGGATCGTGCAGAATTTCTATGGCAGAAATTCTAAAATGCAGATAGAATATGATCTGGAAGCAGTGACAGCTACAAGTAAGATCGTTCAATAAAGAGGAATGATCGGATAGAATAAGATATTGGAAGAGTTTTCTTAAAAAGATTGCTTTGCAATTCCTTAGATTGCGAAGCAATTTTTTTGATTTTTAGTAGGTATGTGACCAACGTGTGACTAGGGATTGATATATTGGTATAAGAAAATGAGAAAGAAGAATAAATTGTATTTTTCGGATAGATATCGAAAGGTTTTATTACTTTAAGGAGGGTTCACATGAAAATCAATAAACTCTGGAAAAAAGTATTGGCATTAGGATTATGTGCTGCACTGGTAGCAGGATGTATCGGGATCTTAGATCTGACCTCAACTTTTGCAGACTATTCCAAGTATCTGATCGGTCTGAAAGGCAGTGCAGATAATGAAAATGCCATCGTAAAGGATAATGAATATGCAGAGGTTATTTCCATGACCAACAGTCCTGAAAATGTGGATGGAAATTACAGCTATTATATGGGAAGTGAGACAGATACAGAGTTATATTATGTAAATGTTGTCCTTGAATATAATGGTGAAGTAGTTGGAAGAACACCGGAGAGTAATAATGCATATGCATATTTAGCTTATGCAAATGAAAGCCAGTCTTTCAAGATCAACCCAGCAGATGGATATCAGGTTTCTGAAGCCTCACTCACAGTTACCAAAGAAAATATTGGAATCCTTTCCACTGAGACAAGAGAGGTTTCTATAAATGAGAATGGAATCTGTGAAGTATCTTTAAATAAGAGAAACAGTAATGACTGGACAGAAGATAAATTCTATAGCGAATTAAAGATCGTTTTAACAGAAAGAGAAGAAAATGCTCAGTATGTAAACTTCTCAGCAAACTTATTTAAGTATAATCAGTATGCAATGAATACTGCTACCAAGAAACTGGATTCATCCAAATACTTAAATATCGGTGTTGCTACCGAAATCGGTGAGTGGAACGTTTGTAACTATGACGGTGCTTATCAGGGACTGGCAGATATGACACTGACAAACGGGCTGATCTCTTTTTCAGAGTATGCAGCCGCTGATTTCTTCACATCAGCAGATAGAAATGATTCAAAAACAGGTTATTATACAACAACAGAAAATGAAAAAACATCTTATTACAATGTACAGTTCCCATTTGAAAAACAGGGTGATTCTTATGTGTATGACAGCAGCAAACAGTCAGCTCTGTTAAATACAGACAATGGAGTGGTCAGCATTGGAGATGTCAACACAGGCTTCTGGCCATTTGGTGAAAATAATTATTACTTCGGAATGAACTTTGTTACCGATTTTTATATGACAAATAACGGCAAGATCAATGGAGAAGATATCGTATTTGAATTCTCTGGTGATGATGATGTTTGGGTATATATTGATGGTAATTTAGTACTTGACCTGGGTGGTATCCATGGTGCAGTAGCCGGATCCATCAACTTTAGTTCCGGAGAAGTAAGTTTCTATAGCGCTGGTGTAAACAGTGCACAGAAAGGTGTGATCAAAACAAGCTCAAAGGCAAGTTACATCACATCTACAAGTACAAAAGATAATAAGATCGTTTCTGCATCTTATAATTTCTATGATTCAAGTGCAAACAGCCTTACAAAAGCAAACCTCTTAGATGGAGATTCCCATGAATTACAGGTTTACTACATGGAACGAGGTGCAGGTGCTTCTAACTGTAAGATTAAATTTAATCTTCCACAGACACCACAGCAGAACACATTAAAAGTTACCAATACAGTTAAGAGCACTGTTAACGGTGAAAAAATAGAAGATAACACAGCATTTTCTTATATTGTAAAAAAAGATGGAACAGCATTAGCAAATGCATTCTTTACATTAAAGACAGCAGATGGTTCTACAACAACTATGACAACAACTGCAGAAGGTAAGTTCACATTGAAAGATGGAGAGTCTGCATTGTTCCAGGAACCGGAAGCAGGAACTTATGCTGTTACAGAAATCTTAGAGTCAGGTTATGAAACAACATATATAGCAAAGAAAAATGATTCCCAGACTTCTGCTGCCGGACCGGTAGTAAAATCATCTTCCCTGACAACATTACAGGCAGAACATTCAATTGAGACAAAGGTAAATCAGGCAAATGATTTCTATCAGATTGATTTCTTAAATGTAAAATCAAAAGAAGAAAAAACTTTTGAGGCAGATAAGACAACAAAATTGGTTGATTGGGATGAAAGAACTTACGAGATCACACTTTCAGCAAGTTCAACTACCAGTTATACAACAGGCGGGGATTCCGTTGTAACAACTGTAAAACCAGCAGTAGATGTCATCTTAGTATTAGATATGTCAAGTTCCATGAACGGAACACCAACTACTGACTTAAAAGCAGCAGCTACAGGTTTTGTAACAAACTTAAGTCAGAATGCGGCTGATGGAAGTCAGATCGCAGTGATTAAGTATAACTCAAAAGCAGAAGTGCTTCAGGAGCTTACTACTTTAACAACAGATAATGTTACAGAAATTAATTCTGCAATTAATAATATGAAAAATTCCCAGGGAACCTATACGAGCCAGGGATTAGAATATGCTCAGGACATTCTTGCAGATTGTACCAATCCAAATAAATACGTTGTCTTATTCTCTGATGGCGAGCCATATTTATCAGGATTGAATCAGAATACGATCGCAGATGACTCATATGATTGTGCAACAGAAATGAAAGAAGATGCTACGATCTACACAGTTCGTTTAGGTAGCAAAAATGGTGGAACCTTAGCTTATGGAGATGACACCAATCAGTATACCAACCGCAGCTATGTACAGTGGCTTGTGGATCTGGCAACAGATGAGGATCATGCTCTTGGTACAGATACATCCGGTCAGTTATCTACTATCTTTGAAGAGATTCAAACTGAGATCACAACTCCGATCGTGACCACCGCAGTGGCTTTAACAAATGCAACTATCGTTGATACTATTGATGCAAGATTTGAGTTAGCAGCTGGTGAGATCGAAAGATTACAGAGTGAAGGTGCTTCCGTGATCATTTATCCTGATGGAACTACCAAGATCACTTGGACTAATCAGACATTAAATCCTGCTACAGAGACAGATGGAGTGATCACTTCTGGCTGGACCAAAGTTCTTAGCATAAAAGCAAAAGATGATTATATCGGTGGAAATAATGTTGCTACTAACGTTAATCCAAAATCTTATATTGAGATAAGCGGAGAGACACCGGTAGAATTCGAACAGCCAAAAGTAAATGTTAAGATCGAAAATGAGTTAAAAGACGCATTAGATACCATTTTCCTTGGAGAAGATCTTACACAGTACTTTACAGAAGATACCATCAATGAAATGCTTGGTAAGTTAAGCCAGATGGAAACTTATGATGATTCTGAGATCTCTGTAAAATGGCTGGACGCAGACGGAAGAGAACTTACAGAAGAAGAGATCAGAGAAGCATCTCCAGAAGAAAAGACCACTTATACTTTAAAAGTTGTGGTAACTCCAAAGACTGCTTCCGATAGCGATGAAGCAAAAGCAGCAGCAGAATCTATGAAGAATTCTGATGGAAAAGTATATGTAGCAGAATCCTATAAAGAAGAAGCTACTTATGAAGTAGAAGTGATAACAGGTTCTATTACTATTACTAAGAAGATCAATCAGAAGTCTTACAATGAAAATGATGGAGATCCAATCTTCACATATAAAGTTACCAACCTGTTAGATGGTAAGGTATATTTTAGAACAGTTCGTTTTGATGTAAATCAGGATGACACTTATGTAACAGAAGATCAGGTGGAAGAAGAAAACCACTTATTCTCCTCTGATTATTATGTATGTTCCGCAAAGATCACAGATCTTCCACAGGGATTATATCAGGTAGAAGAGTTAGATACCATGGGATTTTCTTTGGATAAAGTCGGAACAAATACCAAAAAGACAACTGCTTTATCTTATGATGATGATACCTATACCGTATATGCAATCGGTTATGATCTTTCAGGGGAAACAACAGTTGGCGATGTTTTAGAAGCAGAGAATTATAGTGGCCTGATTTCCGGACCGGAAGATAAACATCTGGATCACAAAGTTGCAAATGTGATCTTTGTAAATAAAAAAGTTCGTACTCCGGGAAAAGAAACAGATACAGATGTTGTAAAGAACAGCCTTGTAATTGATCAGACTTACACAGGAAATTATCAGGCAGATAATACAGAGCAATAAGAGAGTTGGAGGCGAGAGAACATGAAAGGATTTTTAAAAATCAAGAAATTTTTAAAAAATAAAAAAGTATTTGTTATAACCTTCGCTCTGGCGCTTGGGATTGCTGCAACAGCTGTTACTACAGCCACTATGACGGATGTTTCAGGAAGAGTAATCAACTTTTTTGATCCGGCGGATGTGAATACCCACATAGACGAAGAAGTTGATGATCAGGTAATCAGACCGAATACTATTATTCTGAAAGCTCCAGTGGTAGTAAATGATGGACCAAGTAATGCTTTTATCCGCGCTAGGATCACAATTTCCCCTTCTACGTCAGGAGTGAAGTTACTGGCAGGTAAGTGGTCGGCATATACCGGAGCGGATAAAATATTTACCCAGAAAAGCGAAGTGTTCAATGGAACAGATTTTGCAGATAATGGAAACTGGATCTATTGCGAAGAAGATGGTTTTTATTACTATAATCTTCCGGTAGAAGTAGATGATCATACAGCTTCGATCTTTGATGCAGTTGTATTAAAGGAGAGTGCAGACGTTACTGTGTATCAGGAAGCAGTTCTTGCAACTGAAAATTTTGAGTTAGGTGTAACAGTAGACATCAGTACCATTCAGAGTTTATTTGATAAAGTAAACGAATAATTAAGTGAATCATCCAACAAATCATTCAACGAAAAATTAAAAAAAGAGGTTAAGACAAATGAAGATTGTTAAGAAAATCTGTAACGCATTGTCTATGATCTTATTGATCGCGCTGCTGCTTATTGCAGCAGCGTTGATCGTTCCTAAGATCATAGGATATGATCAATATGCAGTATTAAGTGGAAGTATGGAGCCAAATATTCATGTTAGTGCCATTGCTTTTGATAAAGAAGTAGATCCTAAGGAGCTTCAGGTAGAAGATGTGGTTACATATCAGCTTTCTGACGGAACTTTGGTAACTCACAGGATCATAGCCATTGATAACGAGGCAAAAACAGTAACTACCCAGGGAGATGCCAATGAAGCAGAGGATGCTTTACCGGTAGCGTTTGAAAACATTGTTGGAAAATGTGAATTTAGTATTCCATATTTGGGATATATTTCAATTTATGCTAAAACACCATTAGGAATCGCAGTGATCTGCGGCGTTTTATTGGTTATGATCATATTGAATTTTTTACCTGATGCATTAAGCGATGATAAAGATGGTGCAGATGGCAAAAAAGATAACAAAAAAGACGAAAAAACAAGCGAAAAAAAAGAAGATAAATCTGATGAAAAATAAAACCAAAAATACTGTAAAAAACTGGTAAAAAATAGTTGTCGTATGACCATTATGTGACCAAAAGACATTACAATAATTAATGTAAGATAGATAGTAACAAAAAAACAAAGATACATCAAAAAAGGAGATCAAAAAAATGAAAAACAAAAAATTAGTAACAACACTTGGAGCAGTAGCATTACTTGGAGCAATCGGAGTAGGAAGCACATTAGCTTACTTAACTGATACAACTGGAACAGTAACAAATACCTTTACTGTTGGTAATGTAACTTTCGATGATGATAACGAAGTTGGATCTGGTTTAAGAGAGTCAGATGTAATTCGTGATAAAGATGGAAACTATGTTGATAACGACGGAGATAATACCTGGACTGTAATCACAAATGATTATACAAGCTTAGTAGCTGGTGAGACTGTATACAAAGATCCTACAGTTGTTATGGGTTCTGATTCAGAAGTAGCTTGGGTATTCGCTCAGATCACAAATACAAATGATGCTGCATTTGCAAATATTGCTTGGAGCGAGGATTGGGTAAAAGTTGACAGCCTTTCTACAGATGCTGCAGTTGTATACGCTAAGAAAACAACAATCGCTGCTAGCGAATCTTCTACAATCTTTACAAGCGTTACACTTTCCAAAGATATCACTGGTGAGACTGTAATCCCACAGATCGAAGTAAAGGCATTCGCTATCCAGGCTGCTGGTTTCGATTCTTATACAGATGCACTTGATCAGGTTAAATTCAACTAATTTTATTTGTTTTCAATAGATTGATTAGTATATAACCGGAATGTTCGGAGGGAAATATTATGAATAAGAAAAAACTTATCCCATTACTTTCAGCAGTTGCTTTAGTTGCTGCTATTGGAGTAGGTTCTACATTAGCATACTTTACAGATAATGACGCTGCAAACAACGTTGTTACTATGGGTCATGTAAACATCGAATTAGATGAGCCTGAATTTAGCGCAGAAAACGAAAATAATACTATCAAAAACGTTGTACCAAATCAGACTATTACAAAAGATCCTACTATCACTGTTGTAGCTGGTTCTGAAAGCTGTTATTTAAGAGCTAAGATTGAGATCACAGAATTAAATGCTGAGCAGATCGCAGACCTGTTAGAGAACACTAACATTGGCGAAGACTGGGTTTTAGCAGAAGATGGATACTACTATTATCAGAATTCTGTTTCTAAATCTAACGAGGATCAGACAGTAGATTTATTTGATACTGTTGTAATCCCAGCAGAGTGGGGCAACGAAGTTGCTGATATGACATTTGAGATCAATGTAACAGCAGAAGCAATTCAGGCTGATAATTTCACACCTGAAACAGATGAAGCTGGTGTGATCAATGGATGGAATGATATTACCGCTGAAACATACGAAGGTTAATTGTATTGCTTGATTTGGAAGCAGAAACATAGAGGATTTTGATGAAAAAAGTAATAGGCCGTATTCTAAGCGTTACAGGTGCTATCATAATGGTTTTGTTAATACTGGTATGTCTTCCCTTTACACTTCCAAAACTTTTTGGAATACAGTTGTATGAGGTGAAGACAGAGAGTATGGAACCGGAATATCCGGTGGGAAGTGTTGTATATGTAAGATCAGCATCCTTTGATGAGATATCAGTTGGAGATGTTGTTACTTATAGCCTTGGCACGGACACAGATCTTGTGATGACTCATAGAGTGATCGAGATAGATCAGGAAAAGCAGTGTTTTATCACAAAAGGAGATGCAAACGCAGTAGAAGATGCAGATCCGGTCAGCTTTTCCCGAGTGATCGGGAAGCCTGTATGCTGTATAGAAAAGATCGCAGTCATTTCTAATTTCATAAATTCTGCTTTCGGTATCAAAGTGATCGTGAGTATCTTTGTTTTGGTACTGGCAATGTGGCTGATCGCAGATCAGTTGAAAAAAACAGGTCATAAAAAGAATACATAGATCAAAAAAAGAGCGTTAAGCTCTTTTTTTGTTGCCAATTATGGTATAATGTCGCTAGACATTATACCGCGCCGAAGTGCGCATAGGAAGCCATGCGATAGCATGTGCGAAGCACATGCTATAATGAAACAAGGATTATGGAGGGCAAATATGGACACTAAGAATATGAATACGAAAGCAAAGAAACACTATGCCGTGATCACAGGAGCAAGTTCCGGAATTGGAAAAGAATTTGCAAAGAAGCTATCTGAAGAAGGTTATCGGCTGGTTTTAGTAGCTAGGAGACGGGAACGATTAGAGGAACTGGCTTCTTCCCTTAAGACAGAATGTAAGATCATAACAGCGGATCTGGGGCGTCTGGAGGAATGTGAGAAGCTCTGTAAAGAGTTAGAAGGGCTTTCTGTTGGAATCTTTATCAATAATGCCGGATTTGGCGATTGCAGTTATTTTTTAGAGGGGGATGAAGCAAAAGAAATGGAAATGATCGATGTGAACGTGAAGGCAGTTCATTTCCTTACCAAGCGGATCCTACAGAAAATGACGGCTCAGGGTGGTGGCTATCTCCTTAACGTGGCATCTTCTGCAGGGCTTATGCCGGCAGGTCCTTACATGGCGACCTATTATGCTACAAAGTCTTATGTGGCCAGTCTGACCAGAGCCATTGCACAGGAATTAAAAGAAAAGAAAAATCCGGTATATATCGGAGCTTTGTGTCCGGGACCTGTGGATACAGAATTTAATCAGGTAGCAAACGCAAGTTTTGCACTGCCGGGGATCAGTCCTAAAGATTGTGTAGATTATGCGTTAAAAGAAATGAAAAAGAAGAAGGTCATCATCGTTCCTTCTTTGGCGATAAAAGGAGCAGCGGCTGGGGCAAAAATCTTTCCAACAGATTTGGTGGTAAAGCTGGCTTCTTATCAGCAGAAAAAGAAAAGACAAGATTTATAAAAATTATGGTTTACATTCCTTGTTTTATAAAATATAATAAAGTTACGAAAAAAAACGAAAATTTTTAAGCTGGGATGATAGATCCGGTTTTCGGGGATAAGAAAGGAGAAGAAAATGTCTGATCGTTATACACCTTATTTAGGGAATGATCTGGGATGTGTTTACACAGAAAAGAAAACTACATTTCGCCTTTGGGCGCCTACTGCTGAGAAGGTAGAGATCTGTTTTTACAAGAATGGAGATGGAGACTGTCTTTTAGAGACCGTACCAATGGAAAAGGATGTGGAAGGAACCTGGTTTTTAGAGAAGTCAGGAGATAACGCAAGATTATATTATACCTATCTGGTGACTCAAGAAGGAATCACAAAAGAAACCCAGGATCCATATGGAAAGGCTTGTGGCGTGAATGGGGTTCGTTCCATGGTGGTTTCCTTAAGAAGTACGGATCCAAAAGGGTTTGACAAAGACTGTGGACCAAAATTATACAGTCCAACAGACGCTGTTGTCTGCGAGATATCTGTTCGTGATATGACTGCGGATGTTTCCTCCGGAGTTCGTTTCAAAGGGAAATATTTAGGACTTACGGAAAAGGGCGCTATGAATATTAACGGAGTGCCAACCGGATTAGATTATATCAAGAGTCTGGGAGTTACCCATGTACAGCTGATGCCTTCTTATGATTTTGGAAGTATAGATGAGTCTCGTCCAGAAGCGAATCAGTATAACTGGGGATATGATCCTGTGAATTACAACATTCCGGAAGGATCTTATTCTACAGATCCATTTCATGGAGAAGTAAGGATCAAAGAATTCAAGCAGATGGTGCAGGCTTTCCACAATGAAGGAATCGGTGTTATTATGGATGTGGTATACAATCACACCTATGACATTGACAACAGCTGTTTCCAGAAGACCGTAAAAGACTATTATTACCGCATGGATGGCAAGAAATATTCCGATGCTTCTGCCTGCGGAAATGAAGTGGCTTCTGATCAGCCAATGATGAGAAAATATATTATTGATTCTGTAAAATACTGGGCAGAAGAATATCACATTGACGGTTTCCGTTTCGATCTTATGGGAGTCCTTGACTTAGAGACTATGAGACAGATCCGGGCAGAATTAGAGAAGATCAATCCATATATTTTAGTCTATGGAGAAGGATGGGCAGGAGGTCCATCTGTACTTCCAGAAGAAGAGCGGGCTTTAAAGGTAAATGTAAGCCAGTTACAGGGAATTGGAATGTTCTCTGATGATATGAGAGATGGGATCAAAGGTCATGTATTTACAGAAGATGCTCTTGGATTTGTAAATGGTGGTCAGGATATGGAAAATGATATTCGTTTTTCCGTAGTCGGTGCTATCGAACATCCTCAGGTCGATTATGAGAAATACGAGTATACCCCAGAAGGAGCTTGGGCAAAGGATCCGAGGGATGTCGTAAATTATGCTTCTTGTCATGATAATCTGACTCTTTGGGATAAACTTCTCTTAACTTGTCCAAAGGCTTCCAGAGCGGAATTGTTAGCTATGAATCGTCTTTCTGCAGCTATCATCTTTACATCCCAGGGAATGCCATTTTTCCTGTCAGGAGAGGAATTTGCTAGAAGTAAGCCATATAAGAACAGTTATTCAGAGAATAGCTATAATCTTCCGGTAGAAGTGAATAGCTTAAAATACGATCGTTTAAGTGACTTTAAGGAACTTTGTGATTATTACAGAGGTCTGATCGCTTTCCGTAAAGAGCATATTGGGCTTCGTATGAATACAAAGACAGAGGTAGTAGAGAATCTAAGATTTTTACCACAAGAGCAGAAGAATGTGGTTGCTTTTGTGATCAAAGAGCGTCAGGAAGAGATCTTTGTTGTATATAACGCAAATCCGGAACAGGTAACCGTATCACTTCCAGATGACAACACCTGGCAGGTTTATGCAGAAGGAAGTAAAGCTGGTACAACCGTTTTAGGAGAAATAAAAAATCAGACAGAACTGATGAAAGTGTCCTGTCTGATCGCCTGCAGAGTTGTTACACAGTAGTTTTATTAATATAATTGGTCTTGTATTTGGAATACACGATATGTTGTGCATTATACAGACCGAAATAGCCGGACAACATATAACTAAAAGCTACAGCAAGAAGATAGTAAGGCATGCCTTCATAGCCGAATAATTCAAAGCTGATCAGTAGGGATGAAATCGGGCAGTTGGTAACCCCACAGAATACCGAGGTCATCCCTACTGCTGTACATAGGGATGGGGAGAGTCCTACCAAGTTGCCGAAGAGACATCCAAAAGCCGCTCCAGTACAGAAGGAAGGCACGATCTCGCCTCCTTTAAAGCCACAACCAATGGTAAGAGCGGTAAAGATGATCTTTAATAAAAAAGCCTCCGGTCTGACCTGACCTTCCATGCATTTTTCGATAATGTTCATACCGGAACCGTTGTATTCAAAAGAACCAATCATGAGGGTCAGGATCACTACCAGGCAACCACCTACAAATACCCGGATATAAGGGTTTTTGAAGAGCTTTTTATATAAATGTTCTGTCTGGTGTAAGACAACGCAGAGCAGGATGCTTAACAGGGCGCATAAAATGGCCAGAATAGATACCATAATGGCATTTTGGATTCCAAAAGAAGGAATCTGCTGCAATGGAAAAGCATCTGCGGTAATGCCGAAGGAATAGGCAATTCCGTGAGCGATCAGAGAACTGATCACACAAGGGACTAAAGCAGTGTAGTACATGACACCGACGCTTATCATTTCCATGGAAAAGATAGCGGCTGCCATAGGCGTTCCAAATAGGGCAGAAAAGGCGGCACTCATACCGCACATGATCATAACGTGCTTGTCCTTTTCATCGAAGCGGAAGATCTTGCCAATGGCGCTTCCAAGGCTGCCGCCCATTTGCAGGGCAGCTCCTTCTCGACCGGCGGATCCACCTAGTAAATGAGTGATCAGAGTTGAGAGAAAGATCAAAGGTGCCATAACGAAAGGGAGTTTATCTCCGGAATGAATGGCAGAGATCACCAGGTTTGTGCCTGTGTCTTTTTCATCGTGGAGAAGATGATATAATCCCACAATGGCAAGACCTCCAACTGGAAGTAAGAAGATCAGCCAAAAGTTCTGCTCTCGGACTACTGTTACAAAAGAAAGACCAAAGTAAAAGGCGGTTCCGCAGAGCCCTACAACAGAGCCTACCAGGATCGCAAAAATGACCCATTTTACAGAAGTCTTTGCTCGTTCAAGATTGTGTTTAATTTTGTGTTTTATAACTTCATTCATAACTGTTACCTCAAATATGTAAAATCACTTAAGAGATTTTTGTAAGATTCCTTAAGTTTTCAGTTTTATAGTAGCATTGGAAACAGGAATTTACAAGAAAAAAGTAGAAATGCTATATTGCAGGTTTGGCAAAAGAATGGTATGATATCAAAAGGAAAATTATATTTATATGAAATATGATATATATTTAAAATCGGGAGGAAAAGTTCAATGAGAACAAGTGGTGTATTAATGCCAATATCTTCCTTACCTTCACCATATGGAATTGGAACAATGGGTAAGGCAGCGGTGAAATTTGTAGATTTTTTGGAGAAGGCAGGTCAGAAGTATTGGCAGATTCTTCCTATCTGTCCAACTAGTTATGGAGATTCTCCATACCAGTCTTTCAGCAGCTTTGCTGGCAATCCTTATTTTATAGATTTAGAGTATCTTTGCAAAGACAAGCTCTTAACTAAGAAAGAATGTGAATCCTTCGATTGGGGTGGAAGTGTATCTTACGTAGATTATGGTACTATGTACGTTTCCCGTTATGCATTACTGAAGAAGGCATTTGCTCGTTTTATGAAGAATATTCCTGCCGATTATGAGAAGTTCTGCCAGGACAAGAAAGAATGGTTAGATGATTATGCTTTATTCATGGCATTAAAAGATGCAAATGATGGCAATGCATGGTTAGAGTGGGATGCGGATTTAAAAGCCCGCAAAGAATCTGCTCTTGCAGAAGCTAAGAAGACTTATGCAGATAGCGTAGAATTTTACAAGATGCTTCAGTATTTCTTCTTCAAACAGTGGGGAGAACTGAAAGCATATGCTAATAGCAAGAATATTGAGATCATTGGTGATGTTCCAATCTATGTAGCATTAGACAGTGCTGACGTATGGGCAAATCCATCTCAGTTCTATCTGGATGAAGATTTAACACCAATTGATGTAGCTGGATGTCCTCCAGATGCTTTCTCAGAAGATGGACAGTTATGGGGCAATCCACTGTTCCGTTGGGATGTAATGAAGAAAGATCAGTATAGCTGGTGGGTTAAGAGAATCTCTGCTATGTCAGAACTTTATGATGTGATCCGTATCGATCATTTCCGTGGATTTGATTCTTACTATGCAATCCCTGGAAAAGATACCACTGCTAAGAATGGTGAGTGGAGAGAAGGCCCAGGAATGGATCTGTTCAACTGCTTGGAAGAGAAACTTGGTAAGCTTCCGATCATTGCAGAAGATTTAGGATTATTAACTCCATCTGTATACAAATTATTAAAAGATTCCGGATTCCCAGGAATGAAAGTTTTACAGTTTGCATTTGGTGATAAAGTACAGGATAGCGAATATCTTCCACACAACTATCCACAGAACTGTGTTGTTTATACAGGAACTCATGATAATGACACTACTATGGGATGGTTCAAGTCCGCTTCCAAAGGAACTGTTAAATTCGCTAAGAAATATTTCTGCATGACCAAAGAAGAAGGATATAACTGGGGCATGATGAGAGGTGCTTGGGCTTCTGCAGCAAACATGGCTATCGTTCCAATGCAGGATCTCTTAGGTCTTGGATCAGCAGCTAGAATGAATACACCTTCTACTTTAGGTGATAACTGGAAATGGCGTGCTACAGCAGATCAGATTGACAACAAGCTGGCTAAGAAGATGCGTGAATACATGGTAATGTACTCTCGTTTGAATCAGGCTCCTGTTGTAGAAGAGAAGGAAGAGACAGAAGAAGCAGAGAAAGAAACTGCAAAATAATTCTGTGATACATAGGATTTATAAATAAGTCATATTTTTCCCCTTTACCCATATATTTAGTAATATATATGAGTAAAGGGGAATTTTTGTATGGATGACAAGGAAATTCAAGAGTTTCGTCTCTATAAAGATATTCAGGGACGCACAGGTGGAGAGATCTATATTGGTGTAGTGGGTCCGGTACGAACCGGTAAATCTACTTTTATTAAACGCTTCATGGATATGTGTGTTCTGCCATTTATGGAAGAAGGGGCGGAAAAAGAAAGAACCATTGATGAGCTGCCTCAGTCAGCTCAGGGAAAGATGGTCATGACCACAGAACCGAAATTTATTCCGAAGAAAGCAGCGTCACTTGCCTTGAAAGATAACAGCCAGGTAAATGTACGTTTGATTGATTGTGTTGGTTTTATGGTAGATGGGGCAGAAGGCTTTTTGGAAGGACAGGAAAGCCGTATGGTCAAGACTCCGTGGAGCAATCAGGAAATCCCTTTTGAGGAAGCTGCCAAGATCGGAACTCAGAAGGTAATCAACGATCATTCTACGATTGGAATAGTTGTGACTACAGATGGCTCAATCGGAGATATCCCAAGGGACTCTTATGTAGAAGCGGAAGAAAAAACGGTTTCAGAATTGAAACGGATCGGAAAACCTTTTGTGATCCTTTTAAATTGTCAGAAACCAAACGGAGAAGAAGCAAGAGCTATGGCGGAGCGGCTGCAGAACAAATATGAAGTCTGCGTTATGCCAGTGAATGTGAAGCAGATGCATCAGGAAGAAATCTATGAGATCATTGAAAAAATGCTGATGGAATTTCCTGTGATCAGAATTCATTTTCATATTCCAAAATGGGCAGAAATGCTTCCAACAGATCATAGAATGAAACGATCTTTATTGACCATGGCTTCCAATGTCTTAGGCAGAATGAATCGCATGAAAGATACTAGGGAAGACTGGATGGCATTAGGCAGTGAAGGATTAGAAGAAAATTTTGTCAGCAGGGTAAAAGTATCTGACCGCAATCTTTGCGATGGTACAGTATCTATGCAGTTTGATATGGATGATAAATATTATTACGAGAATATCAGTGAAATGGCGGGAGTAGAGATTACCGGAGAATATCAGATGATCTCTTTGATCCGAGAACTGTCTCGGCTTCGGGAAGAATATGAGAGTGTGCGAGATGCAATGGAAGCCGTGGAACAGAAAGGCTATGGAGTAGTCATGCCGAAATTATCCGAGATCTCTATGGAGAATCCGGTATTGATCCAGCATGGTGGAAAATATGGTGTCAAAATGAAAGCCATTTCTCCTTCCATTCATTTTATCCGGGCAAATATTGAAACGGAAATTGCTCCCATCGTAGGAAGCAAAGAGCAGGCCGAGGATCTGATCGCTTACATAAAAGAAGGAGAAGAAAGTAACGAAGGTATCTGGACCACAAATATTTTTGGCAAATCTGTGGGAGAATTAATGGAGGATGGAATCCGCAGCAAGATCAGCAAAATGGATGATGAATGTCAGATGAAACTCCAGGATACCATGCAGAAGATCGTCAATGAAAGCAATGGAGGATTGATCTGCCTGATCATCTAGTCTCAGTTGATTGTATTTATCTTTCATTTATGTTAGAATATAACATTAAGTTGTATATGAATATTTAAATTGCAAAGGATGTCTGTGGATTGCCGGAAGATTTGCAGACTCCTTTACAATTTTTTGCAATTAGTAATAGGAATTTGGAATCAGAAGGGCTATTTAGTAAAAGCTCATGTCAATTTTCACAAACACATTATGCATTTGCCTATTTGGGAGGAAATTAGAACTTTCTTATTTCCGGACAACGGGCAAAAAGTAATGGAGTTGTGAAAATTGACAGAGGGTTAATAAAGCACCTGCCTTCTGATTCCAAATCCAATTATCCAAATTCAGGAGAAGGGAGAAACATATGAATCAGGTCTATGAGAAGTTATGTAAATGTTTAGAGAGTGTCCGTCAGAAAACGGACTTTATCCCAAAAGTGGCACTGGTATTAGGTTCTGGACTGGGAAATTACGGAGAGAAGATAAAGGTAGAGTCTACGGTAGATTATAGTGAGATAGAAGGATTTCCGGTATCTACGGTGCCGGGACATAAAGGAAGATTTATCTTTGGTTACGTGGAGGACGTGCCTGTAGTCTGTATGCAGGGCAGAGTGCATTATTATGAAGGATATTCTATGACCGATGTGGTACTTCCGATCCGTCTTATGAAAATGATGGGAGCAGAGATCTTGTTTTTGACCAATGCGGCAGGCGGGATCAAGCAGGGCATGAAGGCCGGAGATCTTATGCTGATCACAGGGCAGATCTCCAGTTTTGTACCATCTCCTCTGATTGGAGCTAATATTGAAGAACTGGGAGTGAGGTTCCCGGATATGAGTGAGATCTACTCTAAGGAGTTGTCACAGATCGCTAGAAAAGCGGCAGCGTCTTTAGATATTGAATTACAGGAGGGCACCTATCTTCAGTTTACAGGACCTCAGTATGAAAGTCCTCAGGAGATCACCATGAGCAGAACCTTAGGAGCAGACGCGGTAGGTATGAGTACCGCCTGTGAAGCAGTTGCCGCAAAGCATATGGGCATGAAGATCATAGGGGTTTCCTGTATTTCCAATCTGGCGGCAGGGATCAGCCCACAGCCTTTAAGCCATGAGGAAGTAGGGGCGGCTGCAAACCAGATCGCAGCGAAATTTGAGGGTCTGGTCACAGAGATCATAACCCAGATAGGAAGTAGATTCTAGGGACAAGCCCTTTGGCGTGAATGGACAATGGGTTAGTAGAATACGCGCTTTAGACACATGAAACTTAGTAAACTTACGGAGGAGAAAACGTGCAGGTTATATTTATACATCACAGTTGTTTTTTAGTGGAGATCGATGAAAAAGTCCTGATCTTTGATTATTTTGATGGAAATAAGGTAAATGGCTATCATTTTACAGGGAAGATCCCTCAGTATGAGCCGGATACGCCGATCTATATGTTTGCCAGCCACAGTCATCACGATCATTATGATATGGATATTCTGCGGTGGAGTGAACATTATAACAATATCAAATATATCTTTTCCAAGGATATTAAGATCAGTCCGAATTTTCTTACAAAGCATGGCATTGATCCTGCAGTCCGGGAAAAAGTGACTTTCGTGGGAGTGGATAAGAAATATGAGGTGGACGACCTTAAGATCGAGACCTTCCGTTCTACAGATGCCGGTGTAGCCTTCTATGTGGACGTAAGAGGCGTTTCTTTGTTCCACGCTGGAGATCTGAATAACTGGAATTGGGAAGGGGCAGGAGGCCTGGTAAACGGCAAAATAGAGAGGGAATTTAATTTCCAGATCAGAAAACTTGCCAAACGCCCACTGAATCTTGCTTTTGTGGTGTTAGATCCTAGACTTGAGAAAAATCAGTACGATGGGATTGATTATTTCCTTCGTACCACAGATGCAGAATATGTATTCCCAATGCATATGTGGCAGGATTATTCCAGTATCGGGGCTTATAAGAAGCGCATTACGAATAAAGAGATGAGAGAGCGGATCGTAGATATTTCCAGAGAAAATCAGGTGTTTTTCTTTGGAGAAAATACATGATAGCGAAACTCTTGAATTCTTGGGATGTTTTCGTTATAATGAACTAAGTTGTGGACAAAAGATTGTAGCTTGAAGAGGACAATCTTATAAACAGTCAGGAGGAAATGCTATGGAATTTCTTTTATGTGTTGCACAGTATCTTTTGATCATGTTGGTGATCGTAGCAGTAGGTGCTCTGGGAGCATTTATCGGGATTACCCTTAGAAAACGCAAAAATGCAAAAGAACTGACCAAAGACGCAGAGATTCAAGACCGCAATTAGATAAATTTTTTGGAGGAACTGGTAATGAAAAAGAGTTATGGCGTAAATGAACTGCGCCGGATGTATCTGGAATTTTTTGAGAGCAAAGATCATTTGGCAATGAAGAGCTTTTCATTAGTACCACATAATGATAACAGCTTATTATTGATCAACGCAGGTATGGCTCCATTAAAGCCATATTTTACAGGACAGGAGATTCCACCTCGTAAGAGAGTGACTACCTGCCAGAAATGTGTTCGTACAGGGGATATTGATAATGTAGGTAAGACTGCCCGTCATCTTACTTTCTTTGAGATGCTTGGAAACTTCTCCTTTGGTGATTATTTCAAAGAAGAAGCAATTTCCTGGAGCTGGGAATTTTTAACTAAAGTATTAGGTTTAGAAGAAGATCGTCTCTATCCATCTATTTATGGAGAAGATGATGAGGCTTTTGAGATCTGGAATAAGAAGATCGGAATCCCAGCAGAGAAGATCACTCGTTTCTACAGAGATCCGGAAACAGGAGAATGTGATAACTTCTGGGAGCATGGTGCAGGACCTTGCGGACCATGTTCTGAGATCTATTATGATAGAGGGATCAAATATGGTTGCGGCAAGCCAGATTGTAAAGTAGGCTGTGAATGTGACCGTTTCATGGAAGTATGGAATAACGTATTTACTCAGTTCGAGGGAGATGGAAAAGGCAATTATGAAGAACTTTCCCAGAAGAACATCGATACTGGTATGGGATTAGAGCGTCTTGCTGTTGTTATGCAGGATGTAGATTCCGTTTTTGATATTGATACCATGAAGGCAATTCGTGATAAGATCTGCGAAATGTCTGGTAAGACCTATCAGACAGATGCTACAGATGATATTTCCATCCGTCTTATCACAGATCATATCCGTTCTTCCACATTCCTTGTATCTGATGGTGTTATGCCATCTAACGAAGGAAGAGGATATGTACTTCGTCGTCTGATCCGTCGTGCAGCCCGCCACGGAAGAATGTTAGGAATCAAAGGCACTTTCCTGGCAAAACTTTCTGAGACTGTTATTAACAAGAGTAAAGACGGATATCAGGAATTAGAAGATAAGAAAGCATTTATCTTTAAGGTATTGACCCAGGAAGAAGAGAAGTTCAACAAGACTATCGATCAGGGACTTTCTATCTTAAATGATATGATGGCTGATATGGAAGTAAAAGGAAGCAAGGAGTTATCCGGTGAGGATACCTTTAAGCTTTATGATACTTATGGATTCCCAGTAGACCTTACCAAAGAGATCTTAGAGGAAAAAGGATTTACTTATGATGAAGCTGGCTTTAAGGCAGCTATGGAAGAGCAGAGAACAAAAGCTCGTAATGCTCGTAAAGTAACAAACTATATGGGAGCAGACGCTACTGTATACGAATCCATTGATCCATCCATTACTTCTGAATTTGTAGGTTATGACAGACTGACTCATACTTCAAAAGTATCGGTACTTACCACAGAGACAGAGATCGTGGAAGCTTTATCCGATGGAGATAATGGAACTATCATCGTTGATGAGACTCCTTTCTATGCTACCATGGGTGGACAGCAGGGAGATAAGGGTGTGATCCGTACTGCAACAGGAGAGTTCCAGGTAGAAGATACTGTGAAGCTCTTAGGCGGTAAAGTTGGTCACATTGGACATATGACAAAAGGAATGATCGCAGCAGGAGAAGAAGTAGAACTTGTTGTAGATACTAAGACCCGTCGTCAGACCTGTCAGAACCATTCCGCTACCCACTTATTACAGAAAGCTTTAAGAGAAGTATTAGGAACTCATGTAGAGCAGGCTGGATCTTTCCAGGATAGTGAAAGAACCCGTTTTGACTTCTCTCATTTCGCAGCTATGACTCCGGAAGAACTGGCTAAGGTAGAAGAATTAGTGAACGCTAAGATCGCAGAGAGTATTCCAGTTGTAACAGATGTAATGAGCGTAGATGAAGCAAAAAAATCCGGTGCTATGGCATTATTCGGAGAGAAATACGGAGAATCTGTACGAGTTGTAAGCATGGGAGATTTCTCTAAAGAACTTTGTGGTGGTACTCATGTAGGAAATACCGCAGAGATCACAGCCTTCAAGATCGTTTCTGAAAGCGGTGTAGCTGCCGGTGTTCGTCGTATTGAAGCTTTAACTGGTGATAATGTATTTGCATATTATAAGAATCTGGAAGATCAGCTGGCTGCAGCTGCCAAAGTTGTAAAAGCAACACCAGCAAATCTGGTAGAGCGTTTAGAGCATTTAATGGCTGAGATGAAAGCTCTTTCCAGTGAAAATGAATCCTTAAAGAGCAAAGCCGCTAAGGATGCTTTAGGGGATGTTATGGATCAGGTAGTTACTGTAAAAGACGTAAAACTCTTAGCAGCTAGTGTAGATGGTGTAGATATGAACGGTCTTCGTGACTTAGGAGACCAGTTAAAAGAGAAACTGGGCGAGGGTGTTGTTGTGATCGCTTCTTCCTGCGATGGAAAAGTAAATCTGATCGCTATGGCAACAGATGAAGCTATGGCAAAAGGCGCTCATGCAGGTAATCTGATCAAAGCTATTGCCGCAAAAGTTGGCGGCGGCGGCGGTGGACGTCCAAACATGGCTCAAGCTGGTGGAAAGAATCCGGCAGGAATCCCAGATGCTATTGCAGAAGTTAAGACTGCATTAGAAGGAATGTTAAAGTAATTTCTAGAGGGCAGAAGAGGCACCTTATATTTTCGTAAAATTTCTTTTGGAAAAAACGAAAAATATATTGACAAAAAAAGATTTTTTGCTATAATACTTATTAGTGCAATTAAGATTACCTTACAGTTGATGCACAATCCGCAACTGGAGGGAGGTTAGGTGTGAGATAATGTCTAGTGTAATAGTAAAAGAAAACGAGACTTTAGATAGCGCTTTACGCAGATTTAAGAGAAACTGTGCAAAAGCAGGTATCCAGCAGGAAATTCGTAAGAGAGAACATTACGAGAAACCAAGCGTAAAACGTAAGAAAAAATCTGAAGCAGCAAGAAAAAGAAAATACAACTAATGCACGAAGAGCTACCAGAAATGGTAGCTCTTTTTTCCAGTAGTAAAATTATATTGCAGCAGGGAGAACTAGAATAATGAAGAAAAATTTGAAGAAAATGATAGGGTACTATCGACCTTATTTAAAGACCTTCTGGGCAGATATGTTCTTTGCTATGGTCTCAGCCCTGGTGGCACTCACGATTCCGCTGGTGGTAAGATATGTGACTTCTACACTTATTTATCTGCCAAAAGAAGATATCTTAAACCAGATCCTTTGGATCGCATTAGGGCTTGTGCTACTTCTTTTGATCGACGCATACAGCCGTTTTTTCATTGGAAATTACGGTCACGTTATGGGAGCGAAAATTGAATATGATATGAGGGCGGAAGTTTTTGATCATATGCAGAAGCTGTCTTTTTCTTTTTTCGACGATCAAAAAGTAGGGCAGTTAATGACCAGAATCACTACAGATCTTTTTGATATTACCGAACTTCTTCATCATGGACCAGAAAATATCATCCTTTCTGTGTTAAAGATCACAGGTTCCCTTATCATTCTTTTAGGGATCAATCCATGGCTTTGTTTGGCAGCCTTTTTAGTGCTTCCCATCATGTTTGCTTTTGCTTTTTTCCTGAACCGCAAAATGCGAAAGGCTTTTCGTAATAACCGAAAGAAGATCGCGGATATCAATGCCCAGATCGAGGACAATCTGTCAGGGATCCGGGTGGTAAAATCTTTTGCAAACGAAGAGATTGAAAATGAGAAATTCAAGGTCGGAAACAATGGATTTTTAGCGGCGAAAAAGAACAGTTATCATTATATGGGAGCTTTTCAGTCGGGAGTAGGAGTTTTTACGACGCTGATCCAGGTAAATGTTATTGTTTTTGGTGGAATACTGATCGCTTTTGGACAGGTGGATGTGACAGATCTGATCACGTTCCTTTTGTATATCAATGTTTTTACGGATCCTATTAAGACACTGGTAGATTTTACAGAGCAGTTCCAGAACGGATACACTGGTTTTGAGCGTTTCCGAGAGATCATGGATACACAGCCGGATATTGAAGATGAAAAAGACGCCATCGAATTACCAAAAGTGAAAGGAAATATCTCTTTTCAGGATGTTTCTTTCCGATATAACGATAATTCTCAGGAAGTTTTAAACAATGTGAACTTAGAGGTGCCAGCGGGTTCTTATATGGCACTTGTGGGCTCTTCTGGGGCAGGAAAGACCACTCTTTGTTCCCTGATCCCAAGATTTTATGATGTAACGGCAGGAAGCATTTATATCGACGGATACGACATCAGAAAGGTCACTCAGAAAAGTCTGAGAAATCAGATTGGAATGGTTCAGCAGGATGTGTATTTATTTGCAGGAACCATTTATGAAAATATCCTTTATGGAAAGCCGGATGCCACTAGAGAAGAGGT
>JAGAOC010000073.1 GCA_017623935.1 Agathobacter sp.
AATAATCCTTTTGGTGCTTGTCCGGTCTGTTATGGATTAGGATATAAGATGGAATTTGATGAGGATCTGATGATCCCGGATAAGTCGCTGGCAATCTCAGAAGGGGCGATCCAGGTCATGGGATGGCAGTCCTGTACGGATCCATCCAGCTATACGTATGCCACTTTGCGGGCATTATCAGAAGGTTACGGATTTTCCCTGGATACTCCATATAAGGAACTTTCCAAAGAGATCCGTCATATGTTGATTCATGGAGGAGACGGAAGGATCCTGAAAGTCCATTACAAAGGACAGAGAGGTGAGGGCGTTTATGATCTGAACTGGGAAGGCCTGATCCGTAATGTAGAGCGAAAATACCGGGAGACAGGTTCTGATATTATGAAGCAGGAGTATGAGCAGTTTATGCGCATTACCCCTTGTGCAGAGTGTCATGGTCAACGTTTGAAGAAATCTTCTCTGGCGGTCACGGTGGCTGATAAGAATATCTATGAAATGACAGATATGTCTGTAAAGGATCTTTGTGCCTTTTTAGAGGATATGGAGCTGACACAGCAGCAGCATTATATTGGTGATCAGATCATGAAAGAAATCCGGGCACGAGTGGGATTTTTAAAAGAAGTAGGTCTGGAATATCTGACCCTTACAAGAGCTACAGGAAGTCTGTCCGGTGGAGAGGCTCAGCGAATCCGTCTGGCAACTCAGATCGGTTCAGGATTGGTAGGGGTTGCTTATATCTTAGATGAGCCAAGTATTGGGCTTCATCAGAGGGATAATGATAAGTTGCTGGGGGCACTTATGAATCTGCGTAATCTGGGAAATACTCTGGTGGTAGTAGAACATGATGAGGATACCATGCGAGCAGCAGATTATATTGTGGATATTGGACCGGCAGCAGGCGCCCATGGTGGACAAGTCATTGCCACAGGAACAGCAGAGGATATCATGAAGTGCAAAGAATCTCTGACCGGAGCTTATCTAAGCGGAAGGATTAAGATCCCAGTGCCGGACGAACGGAGAAAACCTACAGGATTTTTAACAGTCAAGGGAGCAAGAGAGAATAACCTGAAGAATATTGATGTGGATATTCCGCTGGGGATCATGACTTGTGTTACCGGTGTGTCTGGTTCTGGAAAGAGTTCTCTGACCAATGAGATCTTATATAAGCATTTGGCAAGAAAATTAAATCGTGCCCGCTGTATTCCGGGAGAACACGATGAGATCCTAGGTGTGGAACAGTTGGATAAGATCATTGATATCGACCAGTCCCCGATCGGACGAACACCAAGAAGTAATCCGGCAACTTATACCGGAGTATTTGATATGATCCGTGATCTTTTTGCGGCAACTGCAGATGCTAAGGCAAGAGGATACAAGAAGGGCAGATTCAGTTTCAATGTGAAAGGCGGACGATGTGAAGCCTGCAGCGGAGATGGAATTTTGAAGATCGAGATGCATTTCCTGCCAGATGTGTATGTGCCTTGCGAAGTCTGTGGAGGCAAACGTTATAATAGGGAAACCTTAGAGGTTAAGTATAAGGGCAAGAGTATTTATGATGTGTTAGATATGACCGTAGAGGAAGCCTTGGAATTCTTTAAGAATGTTCCGACCATTCACAGGAAGATCCAGACTCTTTATGATGTAGGGCTTTCTTATATCAAATTGGGACAGCCTTCTACAGAGCTGTCCGGTGGAGAAGCTCAGCGAATCAAGCTGGCAACAGAATTGAGCCGTAAGAGCACCGGAAAGACCATATATATTCTGGATGAGCCAACCACAGGTCTTCATTTTGCGGACGTGCATAAATTAGTAGAGATCCTCCGGAAATTATCAGATGGTGGAAATACCGTAGTAGTGATCGAACATAATCTGGATGTTATTAAGACTGCGGACTATATCATAGATATGGGGCCGGAAGGGGGAGATGGCGGTGGAACGGTGATCGCCCAGGGCACTCCGGAAGAAATCTGCCAGGTAGAAGCCTCTTATACAGGCAAATTTTTGAAGCCATATTTGCAATAAGAAAAAAAGTATAATATTTATTGGAAAAAGCCTCTTTTTCATGTCATGTTTTACAAAATTCTTAAAAAACTTTGAACTGCTAAAAAAAAGTTTGAAAAATGGAATTAATTGTATATAATAAAACTGAATATGAAAAAATATGATTAACTGAGTTTTTCTGCCTTTTTGCAGAAGAATGTCAATAAATTACGAAGAATGAGAATAGAGAAAGGGGCAGATTCATGATCGGATCAGATATAGGAATTGATTTAGGTACTGCGAGTATTTTAGTATATATTAAAGGAAAAGGTGTTGTCTTAAAAGAGCCTTCAGTTGTGGCTTTTGACAGAGATACCAACAAGATCAAAGCAATTGGAGAAGAAGCGAGATTAATGCTGGGAAGAACACCTGGTAATATCGTAGCAGTTCGTCCACTTCGTCAGGGTGTTATTTCTGATTACACTGTAACAGAGAAGATGATCAAGTATTTCATCCAGAAAGCATTAGGAAAGAAGTCTTTCCGCAAACCAAGGATCAGTGTTTGTGTACCAAGTGGAGTTACAGAAGTAGAGAAGAAGGCAGTAGAAGATGCAACTTATCAGGCAGGAGCAAGAGAAGTTGAGATCATTGAAGAGCCAATCGCAGCTGCAATTGGTGCAGGAATCGATATTGCAAGACCATGTGGTAATATGATCGTAGATATCGGAGGTGGAACTTCTGATATTGCAGTTATTTCTTTAGGTGGTTCTGTAGTAAGCACCTCCATTAAGATCGCTGGAGATGACTTTGACGAAGCATTAGTTCGTTATATGCGTAAGAAACACAATCTTCTCATCGGTGAGCGTACCGCGGAAGATATTAAGATCAAGATCGGAACCTGCTATCCATTGGCACAGAATGAGACTATGGATGTTAGAGGACGTAACCTGGTAACAGGTCTTCCTAAGACTATTACTGTAAGCTCAGAAGAGACAGAGGAAGCCCTTCGTGAGGCTACCTTACAGATCGTAGAAGCTGTACATTCTGTATTAGAGAAGACTCCACCAGAATTAGCAGCAGACGTAGCTGATAGAGGTATTGTTTTAACTGGTGGTGGAGCATTGCTTCGTGGTTTGGAAGAACTGATCGAAGAGAGAACAGGAATCAATACTATGACAGCAGAACAGCCGATGACTTGCGTAGCTATCGGAACAGGAAAATACGTAGAATTTCTGGCTGGAAAAAGAGACGATGACTAATCAATAATTAGGCCTCAGGGGTTATTTTTGCAAAAGAATATGCCGATATATTACACGAAAGTGGATTTAGAACAGGAGTAAGGCATGGTTAAAGGTTTATACACTGCCCATACGGGTATGGTAAATGAGATGAAGCGTCTGGATATTATGACCAACAATCTCGCGAATGCAAACACAACAGCATATAAGAAAGAAGGAACTACTTCTCGTACATTTGCAGATGAGATGGCAGTTCGTATCCGAGATTCCGGAGATTTTGGAATGGCAAGAGACATCGGTGGAATTACCTATGGTGTTCATTTGGGACAGGTGTATACAGACTATTCCTCAGGAAGTTTTGAAGTGACAGATGTGGAGACAGATCTGGCAATTGATGGAAACGGTTTCTTTGCTGTGTCCTTTACCGATAAAGCTGGTAATACTTCTGTGAAGTATACAAGAGACGGATCCTTTACTGTGAATACAGAAGGATATCTTGTAACCAAGGATGGTGACTATGTATTAAACGCTACCGGAGCTTTGAACCAAGATCCGAGCGAAGAGAATTATGTTCAGGTAGATCCAAATGCCACACTGGTCATTGATAAACTGGGATACATTTATCAGAATGATGTGCTGGTGGGAACCATTGGTCTTGTGGATGTAGATAATTACGATTACCTGGAGAAATATGGAGAGAATATGTATAACCTGTTAGAGGGCGGTAATTTATCAGCATCTACTGCTAATATCGAACAGGGTGTATTAGAGACCTCCAATGTAAATGTTGTAAACGAAATGGTTAATATGATCACTATTCAGCGAGCTTATGAAGCAGGACAGAAAGTCATTACTTCAATTGATGGGACTTTAGAGATTGCGGCAAATCAGCTCGGCAAGGTAAAGTAAGCACAGTGTAATATAGGAGAATAAGCCCATGATGAGAGCACTTTATACCGCAGCAACTGGAATGATTGCGGAACAGACAAACTTAGATACAATATCCAATAACCTTTCTAATGTGAATACCAATGGATATAAGACAGAGAGAACAGAATTCAAATCTTTGTTATATCAAACATTACAGACGAAGACAACCACCGCTAACGGAGAAGAGAAGCCGGTTGGAGCACAGGTTGGTCTGGGAACGAGAGTGGCTGCAACCACTTCTATGTATACTCAGGGTTCTATGCTTGCCAGTGAGAATGATACAGATTTTGCCATTGAAGGAAACGGATTCTTTTCAATTCGTGCAGTAGATGGTCAGGTTTATTATACAAGAAATGGTAACTTTACATGGAGTATTGCTCAGGATGGAAGAACAATGCTGGCTGACTTTGAGGGAAATCCGGTTTTAGATCAGAATGGAAATGAGATCTATGCTCCGGACGGAATCAGCACAGAGAACATGATCTTCTCTGATACCGGAGCGATCGGATATATGAATGCAGATAATGAATATGTAGACTTGGGACAGACTTTTGGAATTTACCAGTTCAATAATCCATCCGGATTAGAGAAATTATCTTCCAGCCGTCTGCAGGCAACTGCAGCATCCGGAAATGCTATGTTAGAGAGTGGTAATGCGAATCTGAAAGCAAGTAAGATCCATCAGAACTATCTGGAAGGTTCTAATGTTCAGGTGGCAGATGAGATGGTTAATATGATCATTGCTCAGAGAGCATATGAATTGAATTCTAAGGCAATTCAGACAGCAGATTCCATGCTTGATACAGCAAATAATCTGAAACGATAATAGGAGGTAGATGAATATGGATATGTCAATTGGAAGCATTACCTCGATGGTAGAGAATACCAAGGCGAACGTTCAGTCAAGTAATAAACTGACAAGTTCTTTAAACAATGTATCTTCTGAGACTACAGAGGATGAATTAAAAGAAGTAGTAAATGATTTCGTTTCATATTATGTAGAACAGATCATCAAAGATGTGAAAGAGACTTTCTCTATGGAAGATGATAAAGATTCTGATTCTACCATGTCACAGTATGAAGATTTATATATGGACAAAGCAATTGAATTAGTGGCGGATGAGGTCGTAGAACAGGTAGGTAGTACTTATACTCAGGATCTTTACGAAGCCATGAAGAGAAATTACAATATTGAATCAGTGTAAATTGAATCAGTGTAACAATTAGAAAATTTGAACCGGAATGTCAACATACTGCCAGTTGATGTTCCGGTTGTTTTGTTGATTTAGCAACACCAGGAAAAGAGGATTAGAACATGGAAACAGTAAATGGGTATGTAGACCATATTATATATCGAAATAATGAGAACGGATATACCGTACTGGTGTTGATCGTGGAGGAAGAGGAATTAACCTGTGTTGGATATTTTTCGGATATTGCAGAAGGGGAGAATATTGAAGCGCAAGGAGAATATACGGATCACCCTACCTATGGAAGACAGTTTAAGGTGTCTTCTTTTGAAGAAAAAGCTCCCCAGGATGAAATGGCAATTGAGCGATATTTAGGATCTGGAGCCATCAAGGGAATCGGTATCGCCTTGGCTGCCAGAATCGTAAGAAGATTTAAAGCGGATACCTTCCGGATCATTGAAGAGGAGCCGGAACGTTTGGCAGAAGTCAAAGGAATCAGCGCTAAGAAGGCTATGGAGATCGCAGATCAGGTGAATTCCAAGAGGGATCTGCGACAGGCAATGATCTTTTTGCAGCAGTATGGGATCAATACGAATCTGGCGGTGAAGATCTATAATACCTATGGTCAGGAAATCTATAGCATTTTAAAAGAGAATCCCTATCGTATGGCGGATGACATAGATGGAATTGGATTTAAGACAGCGGATGAGATCGCCAATCGGGTGGGGATCCGGACTGATTCGGATTTTCGTATTAGAAGTGGAATTTTATACGCGCTTCTTCAGGCATCTTCCGAAGGACATACTTATCTGCCACAGGATCAGTTGACTCGCCGTGCTAGTGAGCTGTTAGGCTTAGAACCAGAACATATAGAGAAACATTATATGAATCTGGCAATCGATCGAAAGATCATGATGAGAAAATGCGAAGATATGACTCAGGTCTATGCCTCCACATTTTACTATATGGAAGCAAATGTGGCAGCTATGTTAAAGCAGTTAGATATCAGCTATGATGCGCCGGATATTGAGATTGAAAGCAGGGTTCGTAAGATTGAAAAAGAGACCGGCATGGTTTTAGAAGAGCATCAGTTAGAAGCGGTAAAAGAAGCAGTAAAAAATGGTCTTCTTATCGTAACCGGTGGACCGGGTACAGGAAAGACCACTACCATTAATACCATCATTCGTTATTTTGAGGGAGAAGGGCTGGATATCTTTCTGGCGGCACCAACGGGAAGAGCAGCAAAGCGAATGAGTGAAACAACCGGATTTGAAGCACGAACCATTCACCGAATGTTGGAATTAAACGGGGGAATGGAAGGAAATGCCGGTTTTGAAAGAAATGAGCAGAATCCTTTGGAAACAGACGTTATCATCATAGACGAGATGTCGATGGTAGACATTTCTCTTATGTATTCTCTGTTAAAGGCAGTGGTGGCAGGGACCAGGCTCATCCTGGTAGGAGACGTAAACCAGCTTCCAAGTGTAGGGCCGGGAAGCGTACTAAAGGATATTATCAATTCAGAACGGTTTCACACGGTAAAACTGCAGAAGATCTTCCGGCAGGCAAGCACCAGTGATATCATCGTCAATGCCCATAAGATCAACGATGGTGAAGAAGTTAATTTAGATAATAAGAGCATGGACTTTTTCTTTTTGAAGAGATATGAAGCGGATAAGATCATTAACGTGACCTTGCAGCTTATTAAGCAAAAACTTCCAAAATATGTAGATGCTGGAGAATATGACATTCAGGTATTAACACCTATGAGAAAAGGACTTTTGGGAGTGGAGCGTTTAAATGGTATCCTGCAGATGTATCTAAATCCTCCGGATAAGCGAAAAAGAGAAAAGGAGCATGGCAGCAGGATCTTCCGAGAAGGAGATAAAGTCATGCAGATCAAAAACAATTATCAGATGGAATGGGAGATCCGCAGTCGTTTCGGAATCAGCATTGAAAAAGGTACGGGTATTTTTAATGGGGATACGGGAATAATAGAAGAAATCAATGAATTTGCGGAAACTATGACCATTTCTTTTGATGAGGGACGAATGGTAGAATATCCTTTTAAGCAGTTGGAAGAACTGGAACTGGCATATGCAGTCACCATACATAAGTCTCAGGGATCGGAATATCCGGCTGTGGTGATTCCGTTATTATCAGGGCCAAGGATGTTATTGAATCGAAATCTTTTGTATACAGCAGTTACAAGAGCAAAAAAATGTGTTACTATTGTTGGAGACGATAAGACCTTTAACGAAATGATACAGAATAATTCCCAACAGAGACGCTACAGTGGATTGGAGAGCAGACTGCGGGAAGAAGATGAGATCGGTTGAAAGAAGGAAAAGAAATGAAAATTGAAATGTTAACAGTCCAGCACATCCCACAGGTGGTGGAACTGGCAAGACAAAACTTTTTTGAGTGTATCAAGCCATTTTTGCAAGATGTATCTATGATGCAGGCTTTTTATGAATATGTGAACGAAGAGAACCTGACTCAACTTATGAACCAGAGAAGACTTTACCTTTGGGGTGCATATGAGGATGGACAGATGGTTGGAACTGCGGGAATGCAGGCAGAAGGACATATCACCCTTCTTTACGTGGCAAAGCCATATCAGCGCCGAGGCATTGGAAAAGCGTTGCTTTCCACTATGAAGAAATACGCCAGACCGAATCTGCATTTAAAACGGATCACCGTCAGCGCCATGCCAGCTTGGAGCTGGACATTTTTCCAGAGAGACGGATTTGTTCGGATGAACCAGGCAAATACCATGACAGCCAACTTTGTTCCAATGGAGGCCAAGTGTCCTTATGAATTAGATTATGAGAAGAAGCCGTTAAAAGAAAGTGCAGTGCTTGGAGTAGTGGGAACAGGTCTTGCAATCTGCGTCTTTCTGGCAGTAGGAGTTGCCTGGAAATTAATATTTGGGGTATAAAAAATACGAAATGTCAGAACGGTTTATTTTTTAAGGAAAAAAAGCAAGCACTTTTTTCTTCCTCAAAAAAGGTTGAAAAAAGTGCGATCATATGGTAAACTCTTAACAATTTAGGCAGAGTTTGCGCGAAAAAAGGAGAATCCCTCTTTTTTTTTGCCAACATATAGACAAAATGAAGAAAGGCCAGGGTACAAAATGAAAGCATTTTTAATACTAGAAGATGGTAATGTATTTACTGGAACAAGCATTGGCTCCACCCGGGAAGTGATAAGCGAGATCGTATTTAACACTTCCATGACAGGTTATTTAGAGGTCTTAACAGACCCATCCTACGCAGGACAAGCCGTTGTAATGACTTATCCATTAATCGGAAATTATGGAATTACACCAGATATGGAATCTTCACGTCCATGGCCGGACGGATATATTGTAAGAGAATTATCTCGTATGCCAAGCAACTTCCGTTGCCAGGGCACCATTCAGGATTTTCTTGTAGAGCATGATATTCCGGGAATTTCAGGAATTGACACTCGTGCATTGACCAAGATCCTTCGTGAAAAAGGAACTATGAATGGTATGATCACTACTAATGAGAATTATGATCTGGAAGAGATCATTCCAAGATTAAAAGAATACAATACAGGAAATGTTGTAGATAAAGTTACCTGCCAGGAGAAACGCGTATTAAAGGGCGCAGGTAAGAAAGTAGCACTGTTAGATCTCGGTGCGAAAAATAATATAGCGAAATCCTTAAATGACAGAGGATGTGAAGTGACTATTTATCCAGCTCATACTTCAGCAGAAGAGATTTTAGCTACGAATCCGGATGGAATCATGTTAAGTAATGGACCTGGAGATCCAAAGGAATGTAAGGAGATCATTGAAGAGATCAAGAAATTATATGCTTCTGATGTACCGATCTTTGCAATCTGTCTGGGGCATCAGCTTATGGCACTGGCAACTGGCGCAGATACCCATAAGATGAAATATGGTCATCGTGGAGGAAATCATCCGGTTAAGGATCTTTCCACAAATCGCGTATATATTTCATCACAGAACCATGGTTATGTGGTAGACACCGATAAATTAGATCCAGCAGTGGCAAGACCAGCATTTATCAATGTAAATGATGGAACCAATGAGGGATTGGAATATGTAGGAAAGAATATCTTTACTGTACAGTTCCATCCGGAAGCTTGCCCTGGACCGCAGGATTCTGCGTACCTTTTTGACCGCTTTATCAATATGATGGGAGGAGAACAGTAATGCCAAGAAATCACGACATAAAAAAAGTATTAGTAATTGGCTCCGGACCGATCATTATCGGTCAGGCAGCAGAGTTCGACTATGCAGGAACCCAGGCTTGCCGTTCCTTAAAAGAAGAAGGCGTAGAAGTATGTCTGGTAAACTCTAATCCTGCTACCATCATGACGGACAAAGAAATTGCAGATCAGGTATATATTGAGCCATTAACCTTAGAAGTGCTTCAGGAGATCATCCTCAAGGAAAAACCAGATAGTATCCTTCCAACATTAGGAGGACAGGCTGGATTAAACCTTGGTATGGAGCTGGCAGAATCCGGCTTTTTAGAGGAACACGGAGTAAAACTGATCGGTACCACTGCTGAAACTATTTTTAAGGCAGAAGACCGACAGGCATTCAAGGACACCATGGAGAAGATCGGTGAGCCTTGTGCAGCATCTCAGGTAGTAAATTCCGTAGAAGACGGTATTAAATTTACCAATACCATCGGCTATCCGGTAGTACTTCGTCCCGCTTTTACCTTAGGAGGAAGTGGTGGTGGTATTGCCCACAATGAACAGGAATTGATCGATATCTTAAGCAACGGACTTCGTCTCAGCCGTGTGGGAGAAGTATTAGTAGAGCGTTGTATTGCAGGCTGGAAAGAAGTCGAGTACGAAGTAATGCGTGACGCTAATGGAAACTGTATTACTGTATGTAATATGGAAAATATCGATCCAGTTGGTGTGCATACAGGTGACTCTATCGTAGTTGCACCTTCTCAGACTTTGGGAGATAAAGAATACCAGATGCTGAGAAGTTCCGCATTAAATATTATCAACGAATTACAGATCACTGGTGGATGTAACGTACAGTACGCATTACACCCGGAGACTTTTGAATATTGTGTAATCGAGGTAAACCCACGAGTTTCCCGTTCTTCCGCGTTGGCATCCAAGGCAACCGGATACCCAATTGCGAAAGTAACAGCTAAGATCGCTTTAGGATACACCTTAGACGAGATCAAAAATGCCATCACACAGAAGACTTATGCAAGTTTTGAGCCTATGCTGGACTATTGCGTAGTAAAGATTCCAAGACTTCCATTTGATAAGTTCTTGACAGCAAAGAGAACACTTACCACCCAGATGAAAGCAACTGGTGAGGTAATGAGTATCTGCGATAATTTTGAAGGGGCTTTAATGAAAGCCATCCGTTCTCTGGAACAGCACGTA
>JAGAOC010000074.1 GCA_017623935.1 Agathobacter sp.
GACGACTGGCATACTGTTTTAAAGGCCTGTGAAGAAGGACGACTTCATCTGAAAGAGCTAATCACCCATGACCTGCCTTTTGACCAGCTTCATAAGGGATTGGAAATTATGCGGTCAGGAAAAGAGTATCGGAATAAGGTTATGATTCGGAAATAAAATTTAGATGTAGAAACTATATCTGAAAAAGTATATAGGGATTAAATACTTGACTTTGTATCATATATGATATGTTATTGGGATAAATCTATTATTACGGAGGGGCTATGGTATTTGTTAACGAAGCATGGAATGATACAGATCAAATTGTTGTATATAGTAACTATCATAAATATTGGTTAGATAAAGAGCGGCGAATTAAAAATCCTTTATTTGATGTTTTTAGTGGAAAGATTTTAGACTTAAAAGAAGGTAAAGCACAGGCAATAAAATATTTCTATAATCTGCTTACACAGGAGATTTGTGAAGACGTTACAATTTGTGTGGTGCCATCTAGTAATAAGGATAATAAGTACTCTGGAAGGCCCAATTAGGAGAGATGCTTGCCAAAGATGGAAATAGGAAGAATAAAGTTTTTTATTTAGAGCGTACAAACAGCATTCCTAAATTAGCGACGGGAGGAGATCGGAGTAAAGAAGTTCATATTCAGTCCATTTCTGCAGTAGAGCAAATGGATATATCCAGGGACATTGTGTTGCTGATGGATGATGTGACCACTACAGGGAATTCTTTATATGCCTGTAAGGAGATTTTGATGCAACATGGAGCGTCGAAGGTTGAAATGTTTGCATTAGGAAAGGCAATCTAGTATGGAACAGATTTTATTATGTCGTGAAGAGGATAAATGTTATCCGGCAATTCTGCGTGGAATAACAGGTATGCCATCTTTTTTATACTATCGTGGAGATATTGAAATTTTAAACCAAAATAAGAACATCGCAATTGTTGGGAGTCGTCATTCTTCTGATATGGGATTGCGCTTGGCTTATGAAACGGGACGATTGGCTGCAGAAAAAGGTTTCAATGTAGTGAATGGTTTGGCATTAGGATGTGATGCGGAGGCAATAAAGGGAGCTATATCCGTGGGTGGAAAATGTGCCGTGGTGTTGCCCTGCGGATTAGAAAATGTACAACCAAAGTCGAATCGGTATTTGGCGGAACAGATTTTAGAAAACGGAGGTTGTCTATTAAGCGAATATCCGGAGGGAACTGTATTACGTAAATATAATTATGTTGCAAGAGATCGTATTCAGAGCGGAATGAGTCATGGAGTTGTAATCGTGGAAGCAGAAGTGGATAGCGGAACAATGCATACAGCTGATTTTGCCAGACGTCAATATAAGAGGTTGGCATGTTATGCGTCAAAAATTTTGCAATATTCATCTGGAAATAAAGAACTAGAAAATAAAAAAAATGCGAAAGTACTGAATGATCTGCATGAAGCAGAGAATTTTTTGGATCTGATTAAAGAAGAACCAACTTGTGAACAGTTAAGTTTTGAATTTTAAAAAAGGAGTTTTTAATTGAGAGTACGAACCAAAAATGAAATGAATATGGTTTTTATGGATGATGGCAGTATTCTATATATAGAAGAAGAGCAAAATAGTGTTAGAAGTAATATTATTGATCAATATGTTAAACGGCGTAAGGAGTTGGAACTGACACAGAGTGAACTCGCCCAAAGAACAGGAATGGCGAGAGAAAACATTACTCGTTTTGAAAGTGGACGTTATAATCCATCCTTAGAAATAATGGTCAAAATAGCTGCAGCCTTAGAGATGGAGTTAAAAATCGATTTAGTGGAGAGAGGTTAGGATTGAGCCATAGGTATCAATTTTAAATACAAAAAATTAACACATATTTCTTTCTTTTCTGCACATACTACCCTAAAAATATTCAGGGTAAAATAATTCTTTGCTGAGGAAGCAGAATTATTTCGAAAGGAGCGAAAAATGACAGAAAAGAATCAGACCACTGATACAGTTGCGTTGTTGCAGCAGTGTTGTGCCGGCTGTACCATGGCAACAGAGAGCTTGGAACAGATCAAAGGTCACGTAGATGATCCAACCTTAAGAGAAGTGATTCTTCGGTATAATAAAGAACATATTGCTTTAGGTGCAGAAATTCACGAGATGTTAAACGAGACTGGAGAACCTACCAAGGAACCAGGTGCTATTGCAAAAGCATTTTCCTGGGTGCAGTCCGAGGTAAAACTTTCAATGAATGAAAGCAATAACAAAGTGGCAGGGCTTTTGATCGACGGTTGTAATATGGGAATTAAGACGTTGATGGAGACTAAGAATCAGAGTCCGGGAGCTAATGAGAAAAGTATTTCTCTTTGTGAGAAGTTGATCTCTCTTGAGAAGAAAATGATCGAAGAGCTGGAAACTTATTTATAAGTATAGATCGTTGCCAGCAGCAGTATGAGCGTGAAAAATTCACGTCTCAGGTTGCAACAGTGTAGGCTTGAAGATCCACAGTGGGATCATAACAATATGGGTATAAAAAACGGGGCAGCTCTTGCTGTCCCGTTAAGTTTATGGTTTCAATGACATTCGCTAGAAGTTATACATAATTATCCAACATCATGCCGGAATAGATAGAACTGATATAAGGAGCTGGGAAGTTATGCCCAGGATTCTTATAAGTTACAATGATCTTATTTACATAATTCATTGGATCGATAGAAGCATTTTCGGCTTTCTTACCAACAGAATTCTTGAATGAATTCAAGGTCTCAAAAGTAGCTTCTGCACGAGATGGATCCACAGCAGCAGTAAGCTGTTCCCGGTCAATGGAAATAGATCCATTTGCTTCCACCATAAGACCAATGGCTTCAAGTTCTGATCTATGGGATCTAGAGCAAGTGCTGATATCAGCGATCAGTTTGCTTCCTTTCCAAACACTGTTTCCAGTATAATCTTCCGCGCTACTTAAGATTCCATTGAAAGAATCGATCAAGGTCTGAATGTTATCAGCAATGGCTTCATTATCTGCCTTGAAACTAACAAACGCAGAAGAGCCTTCTTTGCTGATGCCTTCCAGAGAAAGTTCAAAAGCATCGTTTAAAGTAAAGGTGTTAGACAAAGCACTGTGAGAAACTCCATTCAGTAAGAAAGAGGAATTCTCTGCAGCGGCAGACACCTGATTAATGCCTAGAACGTTCATGGCGTTAATAGAACCACTGGAAGTCGCTGGCTTAATAGAAAACAGGCAATCTTCATCTTCACTAAGACCGGTCTGATTAGAGGTCAGCTGCAAAGCACTAGAGCCATTTCCATCTTCTATGATCTTAGAGCTGATTCCTAAATTAGAAGTGGAAATAAGCTTATGAAGTTTGTTGATAATATCGCGATTCGTTTCCCCTGGATTGACATTGTATTGTAATTCATAAGAAGATGAATTTGTGTTTAAGTCAAAGGAATAACTGCCAGGGGTGAAATCCATCTCCTCATCATTCAGGAAATTACCGGTATTGATCTGTGGAGAAGCCAACTTCTCTACCTGTATGGAAAATGATTCTGAATTATTGTCTTCTGTACCATCTCCAACATACTTAACAGCAACCTGTTCTTCATCAGAAGAAACAGCAACCTTCTTACGGAAGGAATCTTCAAAACTGCCATAACGGTCAGACAGGGAAGCTACTACATTCTGAATAGACTTGGCGTGTTCTTTCACATCAATAGCAAATTTCTTGGCATCCTCAAGATTAGGAATCTTGTAAAGAGGAGATTCTTTATTTGCTTTGACAATGTTGTTATAAATTTTTCGTAAGTCACTCTTCTTGTGACAATCATAACGGGAAACTTCTTTATTGGCATACATAGAAATATAATAATTGTATGCGCTATCGATCTTAGCCATCAGATCCCCTCCTTTCATCCTTGAAATATGCGAGAAACGCACGGGGCGTATAATAAAATCCTTTTATACAATATATATTATATAATGCGTAAAAACATCCTGCAAGCATTTAATAGGAAAAAAATAAAATTTTTCTAAAAAAATATTGTGCACTACAAGATATAGTGGTACAATGTTTTGGCATACAATTTATTTTTGAATAAAATAAGAGAAAATCCCGGAAACATCAAAAAATATATTGACGAGTAACAGGGATTGTGCTATAGTTACAAGGCTTGGAAGTAGGTCTTTTTTTTATGCTCTTTTTTAAGAGCTGAAAAAGTAACACAAAGAATTTAAACGGAGGTGGAAGTTGTGCGCACAAGAATTACATTAGCATGCACAGAATGCAAGCGTCGTAATTACAACACGACAAAGGACAAGAAGACTCATCCGGACAGAATGGAAACCAAGAAATACTGTAGATTCTGCAAGACTCATACAGTACACAAGGAAACAAAATAGTCCGCACAGAGCGAAGGAGTGAAATAATGGGACATTCAGAAAACGTTGAAAAAGCTCCAAAGACAAGCTGGTTTACTGGTTTAAAGGCAGAATTTCGTAAGATTGTCTGGCCAGATAAGACATCAGTTGTCAGACAGACTATTGCGGTAGTAGCTGTTTCGGTAGTTACTGGTCTTATTATCGCATTACTGGACTGGTTGATCCAGTACGGTGTGAATTTCCTTATTGGTCTTAATTTTTAACGGAGGCAAAGTGATTTATGGCAGAGGCAAACTGGTATGTAGTTCATACCTATTCAGGTTATGAGAACAAAGTCAAGACAAATATTGACAAGACAGTTGAGAACAGAAATCTTGGGGAACGGATTTTAGAAGTCCGCGTTCCGATGGAAAATGTAACGGAAGTGAAAAACGGAGTTAAGAAACAGGTTCCTAAGAAAATGTTTCCGGGCTATGTATTGATCCATATGATCATGGATGATGATACATGGTACGTTGTAAGAAATACCAGAGGTGTTACCGGGTTCGTTGGACCAGGAAGCAAGCCTGTACCACTCACGGAAGCCGAGATGAGGAATTTAGGTATTAAGACAGAGAACGTTGTGGTTGATTTCGAGGAAGGCGATCTGATCGTTGTAATCGGTGGTGTATGGAAAGATACCTGTGGTGTCATTACATCTATGAACCATAACAAACAGACAGTTACCATCAATGTAGAACTGTTCGGTCGCGAAACACCGGTCGAAGTAAGTTTCGCAGATGTTAAGAAATCAAATTAAGGAGGCAATTCCAAATGGCAAAGAAAGTAGAAGGATATATTAAACTGCAGATTCCTGCTGGTAAGGCAACACCTGCTCCTCCAGTTGGTCCTGCTCTTGGTCAGCACGGTGTTAACATCGTTGAGTTTACCAAACAGTTTAATGCAAAAACAGCCGATCAGGGCGACTTAATCATCCCTGTAGTTATTACTGTATATGCAGACAGAAGCTTCAGCTTCGTTACAAAAACACCACCTGCACCAGTATTAATTAAGAAAGCTTGCAACATCAAATCTGGTTCTGGAAAACCAAACAAAGAAAAAGTTGCAAAGATCACAAAAGCTCAGATTCAGGAGATCGCTGAATTAAAGATGCCTGACTTAAATGCAGCTTCTTTAGAGAGTGCTATGAGCATGATCGCAGGTACTGCAAGATCTATGGGTGTAGAGGTGACCGAATAACACTTAATGAATTCGAGCCGAAGGCGATGAATGAATTTAGTGTGAGGTCGTTCTCTGAGATTAGTGAAAACGAGTCAAAGACGAAGTTTGAACTTAGCGAAGAGAACATACCCGTCATAATGAACGGATTTAGATACATTTATTAGTGGGAGGGTCCTCTCCCGATAATACCACCAGGAGGTTATTTTTCATGAAAAGAGGAAAGAAATATCAGGACGCTGTAAAAGCATTCGATAAGGCTGCTCAGTACGAAGTTGCAGAAGCAATCTCTATCGTTAAGAAAAATGCTACAGCTAAATTTGACGAAACAATCGAACTTCACATCAGAACCGGTTGTGATGGACGTCATGCAGAACAGCAGATCCGTGGTGCAGTAGTATTACCACACGGAACAGGAAAAACTGTTAAAGTTTTAGTATTCGCTAAAGGAACAAAGTTAGATGAAGCACAGGCAGCTGGCGCAGACTACGTTGGTGGAGAGGAATTAATTCCAAAGATCCAGAACGAAGGATGGTTAGATTTCGACGTTGTTGTTGCTACACCTGACATGATGGGTGTTGTTGGTCGTTTAGGACGTGTACTCGGACCTAAGGGATTAATGCCAAACCCAAAAGCTGGAACAGTTACTATGGACGTTACAAAAGCTGTTAATGACATCAAAGCTGGTAAGATTGAATACAGATTAGATAAAACAAATATTATCCATGTGCCAGTTGGAAAAGCATCTTTCACAGATGAACAGTTAAGCGACAACTTCCAGTCTCTTATGGGTGCAATTAACAAAGCAAAACCTGCTAGCTTAAAAGGTCAGTACATTAAGAGCGCTACATTAGCTTCTACAATGGGACCTGGCGTTAAATTAAACGTAGTTAAGATTACACAGTAATCAAGATCAGTATCAACACAGACCTATTCAAGCAAGTAAGTTTTTGCGGAAAAGTAATTGACATCCGTGATATAGTTTGATACAATAGCAAAGCATATTGCCGAAGACAGTAGGTGCCGTAAGGCGTAACCGTATGGCCTACCGAGGGAATTTTCGATGATGAATATCATTTTGAAAATGACTTGTACCTCTCTGTCCTTGGGCAGGGAGGTTTCTTTGATATACCTCACGTCTTTTATGCAAAATAAAATAAGGAGGTGCACGAATCGTGGCAAAAGTAGAACTTAAACAGCCTATCGTACAGGAGATTTCTGAAACAATTAAAGATGCACAGGCAGTAGTAGTTGTTGACTACCGTGGACTTACTGTTGCAGAAGATACTCAGTTACGTAAACAGTTAAGAGAAGCAGGCGTTACTTACAAAGTATACAAAAATACTTTAGTAAGCCGTGCAGTTGAAGGAACTGAATTCGAAAGCTTAAGAGATGTCCTTGAAGGACCAAGCGCTTTCGCAGTATCTACAACAGACGCAACAGCACCAGCAAGAATCCTTGCTGAGTTCGCTAAGAAAGCTCCAAAGCTGGAACTGAAAGCCGGTGTAGTAGATGGAACATATTATGATACAGAAGGTATCAAGACTATCGCTACTATCCCAAGCAAAGAAGTACTTCTTTCCAAATTACTTGGAAGCTTACAGTCACCAGTTACCAACCTTGCTCGTGTTCTTAATCAGATCGCAGAAAAAGGTGGCGCAGCAGATGCAGCTGTAGAAGCAGCACCAGCAGAAGAAGTTGCTGAGGCTCCAGCTGAAGAAGCAGCAGAAACTCCAGCAGAATAATCTGCAGGAATCTGTATCCGCGGTATGACCGCAATATCTCAAAATAGCGCAAAGCGCATTATAAATTATGGAGGATAATAAAATGGCAAAATTAACAACAGCAGAATTTATTGAAGCTATCAAAGAATTAAGCGTATTAGAATTAAACGAATTAGTTAAAGCTTGTGAAGAAGAATTTGGCGTATCTGCAGCAGCAGGTGTTGTAGTAGCAGCAGCTGGCCCAGCAGAAGCAGCAGAAGAGAAAACAGAGTTCGACGTAGAGTTAACAGAAGTTGGACCAAACAAAGTTAAAGTTATCAAAGTTGTTCGTGAGTTAACAGGTCTTGGACTTAAAGAAGCTAAAGACGTTGTTGATAACGCTCCAAAGATCGTTAAAGAAGCAGCTGACAAAGCAACAGCTGATGATATCAAAGCTAAACTTGAAGCTGAAGGTGCTAAAATCACTCTTAAATAGGAACGTAGGCTACGAGCCACGCGAATATACAAAAAGAACCTGGCGGAGAATTTATTCTCTGGCCGGGTTCTTTTTGCATATTCATGGGGCGACAGCCCGAACCACGAGGAAGCTATGCTTCCGAGTCGGAGAGGCTCGTAGCCATAGTACGACATGAAGTTTTTGGGCGTTGTATAGTCTGCGTTCGTGAATAAATCGAGTTGGCGGACGCTCGAAGTTTTCGAATGAATGCGACAGCCCGAACCACGAGGAAAAAATTTTTTTCAAAAAATTAAAAAACTTCTTGCACAATTCTGATAATTGTTGTATAGTATAGGTTGCCTTATTGTGGTGCGCTGGACATTTTTGCGCCTTTTTCTGGGAAAGTTCCTTTGTCAATAGGGAAAATTAACAGAAAAATAGCCGCCGCATAATGCAATTTGAATAAATCCACAAGATGTAGCTTGTAGGGGGATTTTTTCAACATTATCTAGTAAAAAACGAGAGGTGAAACGTCAATGGAGAAAAACAGAATACGTCCAGTCAAGGCTGGAAAAGGCATGCGTATGAGTTACTCAAGACAAAAAGAGGTATTGCAGATACCAAACCTGATCGAAGTTCAGAAGGATTCCTATCAGTGGTTCTTGGACGAAGGTCTTAAGGAAGCATTTGCAGATATCTCTCCAATCACAGACTATAGTGGTAAACTGAGTCTGGAATTTGTTGATTTTACATTGTGTGAAGATGATGTGAAATACACAATTCCTGAGTGTAAAGAAAGAGATGCAACATACGCAGCACCTTTGAAGGTTAAGGTTAGACTTCAGAACAAAGAGACAAAAGATATCAATGAACATGAGATTTTCATGGGAGATCTTCCTCTGATGACAGAAACCGGTACGTTCGTAATTAACGGTGCAGAACGAGTAATCGTAAGCCAGTTAGTACGTTCTCCTGGTATCTATTATGGCATTGCTCATGATAAGATCGGTAAGACTTTGTATTCCTGTACCGTTATTCCTAATCGTGGTGCATGGTTAGAGTATGAAACAGATTCCAATGACGTTTTCAGTGTAAGAGTAGATAGAACACGTAAGGTTCCGATTACCGTTTTGATCCGTGCCCTTGGTGTAGGAACTAACCAGGCGATCATCGATATGTTCGGTGAGGAGCCAAAGATCCTGGCATCTTTTGCAAAGGATCCAACTATTACAGAGAGAGAGCCACAGGGAAGTTATGAGGCTGGCCTTTTGGAATTATATAAGAAGATCCGTCCTGGCGAGCCACTTGCAAAAGATAGCGCAGAAAGCCTGATCACTGCTATGTTCTTTGACCCAAGACGTTATGACCTGGCAAAGGTAGGACGTTATAAGTTCAATAAGAAACTGGCGTTAAAGAATCGTATTAACGGACATGTTTTGGCAGAGGATGTTATCGATCCATCTACCGGTGAAGTAATGGCAGAAGCTGGTACTGTAGTGAGCCGTGAATTAGCAGACCAGATTCAGAACGCAGCTGTAACTGCAGTTTGGATCCAGACAGAGACCAGAAATGTCAAAGTCCTTTCTTCAATGATGGTAGATATCAAGAGCTGGATCCCAGAGATCGAAGATCCAAAAGCACTGGGAATCACAGAACTGGTTTACTATCCTGTTCTGGCTCAGATCATGGAAGAGAATGAGACTTTAGAAGATCGTATCGCAGCAATTAAGAGAGATCTTGCAGATCTTATTCCAAAGCATATTACAAAAGAAGATATCTTTGCTTCTATTAACTATAATATGCATTTAGAGTGGGGAATCGGACATGATGACGATATCGACCACTTAGGAAACAGACGTATCCGTGCTGTAGGTGAATTATTACAGAATCAGTATAGAATCGGTCTTTCCAGATTGGAAAGAGTTGTTCGTGAAAGAATGACTACCCAGGATTTAGAGGGAATCACTCCACAGCATTTGATCAATATCAAGCCTGTAACAGCAGCTGTAAAAGAATTCTTTGGTTCTTCCCAGCTGTCTCAGTTCATGGATCAGAACAACCCATTAGGTGAGCTGACTCATAAGAGACGTTTATCCGCATTAGGACCAGGTGGTCTTTCCAGAGATCGTGCCGGATTCGAGGTACGAGACGTACATTACTCTCATTATGGACGTATGTGTCCTATTGAGACCCCAGAAGGACCAAACATCGGTCTGATCAACTCTCTTGCTTGTTACGCAAGAATCAACGATTATGGATTTGTAGAGGCTCCATATCGTAAGATTGATAAAACAGATCCTAAGAATCCAGTGGTTACGGAAGAAGTAGTATATATGACTGCGGATGAAGAGGATAACTACCATGTAGCTCAGGCGAATGAGAAACTGGACGCAGAAGGACATTTTGTACGTAATTCTGTATCTGGTCGTTATAGAGAAGAGACTCAGGAATACGATAAGACTGCATTTGATTACATGGACGTATCACCTAAGATGGTGTTCTCTGTGGCAACAGCCTTAATTCCATTCCTGCAGAACGACGATGCGAACCGTGCGCTGATGGGATCTAACATGCAGCGTCAGGCAGTGCCTCTTCTTACTACAGAAGCGCCTGTTGTTGGTACAGGTATGGAAACAAAAGCGGCAGTAGACTCTGGTGTATGTGTTGTTGCAAAAGCAGCAGGTACCGTTGAAAAAGCTGAGTCTAACCGTATTATCATTAGAGAAGAAGACGGAACTAAGAGAGAATATGCACTTACAAAATTCTCCCGTAGTAACCAGTCCAACTGCTATAACCAGAGACCTATCGTTTTCAAAGGTCAGAAGGTAGAAGCAGGAGAAGTGATCGCAGATGGTCCATCTACAGCAAATGGTGAACTTGCTCTTGGTAAGAATCCATTGATCGGATTTATGACCTGGGAAGGTTATAACTACGAGGATGCGGTACTTCTTAGTGAAAGATTAGTAGAATATGATGTTTATACATCTGTTCATATTGAAGAATACGAAGTAGAATCCCGTGACACCAAATTAGGACCGGAAGAGATCACAAGAGATGTTCCTGGTGTTGGTGATGATGCATTAAAAGATCTGGACGAGAGAGGAATCATCCGTATCGGTGCAGAAGTTCGTGCAGGGGATATCTTAGTTGGTAAAGTAACTCCTAAGGGAGAGACAGAACTGACAGCAGAAGAAAGATTACTTCGTGCGATCTTCGGTGAGAAAGCAAGAGAAGTACGTGATACTTCCCTGAAAGTTCCTCACGGTGCATACGGTATCGTTGTAGATGCAAAAGTATTTACAAGAGAAAACGGCGATGAATTATCTCCAGGAGTAAACGAATCTGTCCGCATTTACATTGCTCAGAAGAGAAAGATCTCCGTTGGTGATAAGATGGCTGGTCGTCATGGTAACAAGGGTGTCGTTTCCCGTGTATTACCTGTAGAAGATATGCCATTCCTTCCAAATGGTCGTCCTCTTGATATCGTACTGAATCCATTAGGTGTACCTTCCCGAATGAACATCGGTCAGGTCCTTGAGATTCACTTAAGTCTTGCTGCAAAAGCATTAGGATTTAACATTGCAACACCTGTATTTGATGGTGCAAAGGAAATTGATATCCAGGATACACTGGAACTTGCAAACGATTATGTAAATATGCCATTTGATGCAGAAGAAGCTGAAAATGGAGAAGAGACTTTCTACGATAAGTATAAAGATACTCTGAATGAAGAAGTAATGAGCTATCTGTCTGAGAACAGAGATCATAGAAGTCTGTGGAAGGGAGTTCCAATTTCCAGAGATGGTAAGGTACAGCTTCGTGACGGTAGAACCGGAGAATATTTCGATGGAAAAGTAACAATCGGTCACATGCACTACCTGAAACTCCACCACTTAGTAGATGATAAGATCCATGCACGTTCAACAGGTCCTTACTCATTAGTAACCCAGCAGCCACTTGGCGGTAAAGCTCAGTTCGGTGGTCAGCGTTTCGGTGAAATGGAAGTTTGGGCACTGGAAGCTTACGGTGCTGCTTATACATTACAGGAAATCTTGACAGTGAAGTCCGATGACGTTGTTGGTCGTGTGAAGACATACGAAGCAATTATCAAGGGTGACAACGTTCCGGAACCAGGTATTCCAGAATCCTTCAAAGTATTATTGAAAGAACTTCAGTCTTTAGGCTTAGATGTAAAAGTTCTTGACGATGAAGGAGAAGAAGTAGAATTAATCGAAACCAGCGAATATGGTAACACAGATTTGAATTCTATCATTTCCGGTGATAAGGATTTTGCTTTTGAAGACAGTGAGTCATTTGCAAGAGCAGGCTTTACAAAACAGGAATTTGACGTTGAAAACGAAGAGCTGGTTAACGTAGATGAAGATGACTATGATGATTCAGACGATTCTGATTACTACGATGACATGGCAGATGAAGGTTTTGACGAAGACTAATAGGAAGGGAGTGCCATAAATGCCAGAAACAATGAATAA
>JAGAOC010000075.1 GCA_017623935.1 Agathobacter sp.
GAGATTCTGTATCGGTTTCCTCCAGATCAGTCCCTGCCACAACCTGTCTTCCTCTGCAGCCAATTCCATTGATGATATCTGCGTACCTGGAATTATCTTCTAAATACATTTTCCAACAATTATCTTTCTTCATGTCTCTCCTTCCTTATCAATCCTCTAAAAAAGATTGATAGACCTTTTCTTCGGTCAAATGAATAGAAATTCCCCACTCCATACGAAAAAAAGACTTCAAAATTACTAAATGATTAACTTAATACCTTATGGGAATATTTCCTGACATAGGAATTCGATTCAATGTTTTAAAAAACCTTGCAGACAGATGTCTGATGTCTTCTGTCTACAAGGTTATGTTAGCACGATTATTCTGGATTTGCAAGCTAAAAATGCGCTTTGCATGATCCTTCGCCTAGTATTGCAAAGTCAAAAAACTCCCGCATAACAATACTTGTTATGCGGGAGTCTCATAATCCAGATTAAATTAGTTTAATTTAGATTTTGCAAGTTCTGCTAATTTAGCAAATCCTTCTGCATCTGTTACTGCCATATCAGCTAATACTTTACGGTTAAGATCAACGTTAGCTAATTTTAATCCGTGCATGAACTGGCTGTAAGAAACACCGTTGATACGTGCTGCAGCGTTGATACGTGCGATCCATAACTGACGGAACTGTCTCTTTCTTTCTTTACGTCCAGCATAAGAACTTGTTAAGGCTCTCATAACGGACTGCTTTGCTACTCTGTACTGTTTGGATCTTGCGCCTCTATAGCCTTTTGCTAATTTTAAAACTCTATTATGTCTTTTTTTAGCGCCTAATCCGCCTTTTACTCTTGCCATTATTCTTTCCTCCTTAACTCATTCTTACATGTATGGTAAAATTTTCTTCATATTCTTAACATTTGTCTGATCTGTCATAACAGCTTTTCTAAGATTTCTCTTAGTCTTAGTTGTTTTCTTTGTTAAGATATGTCTCTTATAGGCTTTGTTTCTTTTTAATTTTCCTGTTCCTGTTAATTTGAAACGTTTTGCAGCTGCTCTGCTTGTCTTCTGCTTTGGCATTGTGTTTTCCTCCTTAAAATGTTATTTCTTCTCTGCCAGCACCATTCCGATGCTTCTGCCTTCGATTTTTGGTGCTTTCTCCACTACTGCTACATCTGCAAGATTCTCTGCGAAATCATCTAAAATGTGCTTGCTGCTATTCATATGAGCCATTTCACGACCTCTGAAACGCAGTGTAATCTTAACTTTATCGCCCTTGCTGATGAACTTTCTTGCGGCGTTCATTTTGGTATTTAAATCGTTAGCTTCAATGTTTGGTGAAAGACGGATTTCTTTCAGCTCAACAGTTTTCTGCTTTTTCTTTGCATCCTTTTCTTTACGGGCAAGTTCATAACGATACTTACCGTAATCAATCACCTTACATACTGGTGGTTTCGCATTCGGAGCGATCTTCACAAGATCAAGTCCTGCTTCATCTGCGATCTTCTGTGCTTCCTTTGAGGAAACAATTCCGATCTGCTCGCCGTCTGCTCCAACAAGACGAACCTCCTTGTCTCTGATTTGTTCATTAATCATTAATTCGCTAATGGTCGTACACCTCCAAAAATAGATTGCGCTTGCGCAACCTCTGCCTTTGAGCGATATTGCGAAGCAAAAAAATAGTGGATAGGCAGACTATCCACTATAAACATCTCTAACACACACTGATAACGATATGTTAAAAATATAAACTCTAAGTCGCCCTATTGCGCTTAGGTGAGAGTGGATACTCTACTTGTTTTCTAACAACTACTATAAATTACCATACCCCTCTTCATCTGTCAAGGGAAATTTATATAATTTTTATACTTTTCTATTCTACCGGTTCTGCTGGAATAAATACCCGCTCGCCACCGGCAATGTGGACAGGTTTTGGAACCGCCTCCCTTGCTTCTTCACAGAAAATATCCTGGGAGTTGATAATGGTCTTTCCTCTCTTATCCACTCTCGCATACTGTCCGTCAGCGCCAAGGATTCGGGCTTTTACCGTATCCTGCAACTCTATGTCCAGAATGTGGTATGCCTTAGCTTTGATGTCTTCTTCCAACAATGGGAAAATGATCTCTACACGACGATCTAAGTTACGTGGCATCCAGTCCGCACTTCCCATGTAGATCTCCGTCTGTCCATTGTTATAGAAATAGAAAATACGACTGTGCTCTAAGAAATTACCTACGATAGAGCGAACTGTGATATTCTCACTGACTTCTGGAATCCCCACTTTCAGACAACAGATTCCTCGGACGATCAGATCGATCTTAACTCCAGCTGCAGATGCTTCATATAAGGCTGCAATAATACCCGGATCACATAAGGAGTTCATTTTCGCGATGATCCTTGCTTCCTTACCCTCTTTTGCATTCTTAGTCTCCCTCTTGATAAAAGATAAAAATTTGTCTCTTAACCAATAAGGAGCTAAGATCAGTTCATTCCAGGACAGTGGTTCTGAATAACCGGATAACATATTAAAAGCTGCTGTAGCATCTTCTCCAATAGAATCCTTACAGGTAAAGATACCGCAGTCTGTATATAATTTTGCGGTGGAATCATTATAGTTACCAGTTCCAAGATGAACGTAACGGCGGATTCCATCTTCTTCTTTTCTTACTACCAGGGCAATCTTGCTATGGGTCTTAAGACCAACCAGACCGTAGATTACGTGACAACCTGCTTTCTCTAACTTTTTCGCCCAGACAATATTGTGTTCCTCATCGAAACGAGCCTTTAACTCTACCAGAACAGTAACCTGTTTGCCATTCTCCGCTGCTTCTGCCAGAGAACTGATGATCGGCGAATTACCGCTGACACGGTAAAGGGTTTGCTTGATTGCCAAAACATCCTTATCCTTAGCTGCCTGACGGATAAAATCTACTACCGGATCAAAGGTCTCATATGGATGATGAAGGAAAATATCCCCTTCCCTGATAGCATCAAAAATATTGCTGCCCGGCTCGATCTCCGGTACTCTCTGAGGTACATAGGAAGAATAACGCAGATGATCAAAACCATCAATTCCATACATTTTCATAAGGACTGTCAGATCGATCGGTCCATTAATATGGAAAATATCTTCTTCTGCTACTTTTAATTCTGTCCGTAAAAACCGAAGGATCCTCTTATCCATCTTATCTTCAACTTCCAGACGGATAACCTCTCCCCACTGACGCATTTTCAACTTATTCTGGATCTCTTTTAACAGGTCAGAAGCCTCATCTTCATCAATGGTCAGATCTGCATTTCTCATGATCCTGTAAGGATATGCACATAATACTTTATAATTAGAATAAAGTTTCTGAATATTCCGTTCGATGATCTGCTCTAATAAGATAAAGCAAACCTGCCCTGCTTCAGTTCCCGGGATCTGAACCAGTCGCGGAAGAACGCTTGGCACCTGCACCGTAGCAAATACAGTCTCTTCTTTTTCCTTCTTACTTTGAAGAAGCACTGCGATATTTAAGGATTTGTTTCGGATCAGTGGAAATGGCCGAGAAGCATCCACTGCCATAGGAGTAAGTACCGGATACACCTGTTCCATAAAATAGCGATCCACAAAAGCAGCTTGCTCTTCATTTAATTCCTCATATTCATTGACCAGATAGATTCCCTCTTTATTCAAAAGAGGCATAAGGGAACGATTAAAGGTCTGATACTGGCTGTTTACCAACTCTCTGGTAGCCTGATTAATGGCCACAAGCTGTTCTGTAGCAGTCATGCCGGCAATATCTTTTTTCTTATAATTGGCATGCACCATGTCTTTTAGGGATGCCACACGCACCATAAAAAATTCATCTAAGTTAGAAGAAGTTATACTGACAAATTTCAGCCGCTCTAAAAGTGGAATGGATTTATCTTTTGCTTCCTCTAATACTCTATGATCAAATTTGATCCAGCTTAATTCTCTATTCTCGTAAAAAAGAGGATTCTCGTAATTCATTTTTGCATCCATAGCTTCTCACTCCTTTCTCTATAATTCATAAATTCGTTTTTCCCGTAACACCGGCTTCATACTGAATACATTCTCAAAATAAGAAGTCTTATTCTCGAATAGAGTCTGTTCTAATGCAATGTTCTCAAAGGCTTCCACTGTAATGACCAGTTCTCTTTCTTTCGTAGAAACACGGATATTTTTAAATTTCTGCTTGTGACTCTGATCCAAAGCATTGGCTACTCGAAGGATAGCAGAAAGCTTCGCTACTACAAGATAGCTTTCTTTGTCCAACTGATCAGATAATTCTTCATAATTCTCCAGTGGGAGTGTATTATAAAGGACTGTTAATGCGATCATCTCCCGCTCCAAATGGGAAAGTCCTAAGATCTCAGAGGACATGATAATGTTATAGGCACAGGTTGGCGCATTGGAAAGACTGATATATTTTCCACAGTCATGGAGTAAACATGCCACTTCTAATAAAAGGCGGTGTCTCCTAGTAAGCCCATGGACTTTCTTCATCGCATCAAAGATCTTATCCGAAATGATCACTAAAGCTTCTACATGTTTAGAGTAGCTGTTAAAATGCCTGGACAAATTTTTTGCAGCCGAAATAATATCTGCATCAAAATCGTGAGAAATCTTCAGAAGCCGCTTATCCTGCACATAGGCACTGGCAATTCCATCATTTACATTGGTCTCCGGAACCCACACTTCCTTTGACTCCATAATTTCTGCCAATTCTTTGAAAATAAGCAGAGATGGGATAATCAACGGATCTTTCTCATTGGAAAGATTTAAGTCTTTGGATATTACTTCTACCGGTTTCTTTAGCAATTTATCAATGAATTTCATAAAACGTTCTGTCTTTACCAGATGCTGTTTCCCCTCATCCTTATTGATATATTTCACCAGTTCCTGGCAGTAATCACTCATCAAAATCAAACTGTCAACATTACCTCCCAGGAAGAATATCTTAAATTCTTCCAGACGTTTACTGATAAATTCTTCTAACTGTTCCAGATAATGTTCTCTGGAATAACTGATTCCTTCCTCTAACAAAGAACGAAGCCGCATGCTTCCCACTTCAATATGGCGGGTGGTAATCAATTTCCCTGCCTGAAACAGTGTAATCTGAATTCCCGCACCTCCAACATCTAACATAGCCGCAGATCCCTGAATCATCTTCTCGAATTTCTCCCGGCCTGCCAAAGAGCGATAGCTTAAGAACCGATGTTCAGAGTTACTGATCACTTTTACATCAAAACCAGTTCGAAGACCGATCTGGTCTAATACAAAAATCTCATTCTCTGCTTCTCTTAATACCGCCCCTGCATAAACCTCGTAATGTTCTACCCGATAAGTCTTAATGATCCCGGAAAACTCTGACAGGGTATCGCATAATTTTTCCACCGATCCATAACTGATACTGCCATTCTCGAAAGTATCTTTGCCAAGATCAATTCGGCTCCGGATATGTTCTACTTCTCTCATGCCTTTCTTCTGAGAAATCTCAAATATCTTAAGGCTTACTTCGTATGAACCGATATAAATAGATGCAAACATCTCAACTGCCATAGTCTCTCTCCTTATCTCTCATTACTCTTACCGCTCCCCCCACAAAAGAGCTTTTTACTTCTAATATGTGCCTAAGATCCGAAGGGATGTCGTCTCTTCTCTCAATCCACGCAGTGCGTTCTGTACTGCTGTATCCTCAAATCTTCCCTCAAAATCAATAAAGAACCGGTATTCCCAGTTTCTATTCTGAATTGGTCTGGACTGAATATTTGTCATGTTCAGATTATTATAGATAAAATGGGAAAGCATGTGATACAATGAACCACTCTCATGAGGGATCTCAAAGCAAATGCTGATTCGAGATGCTTCTTTTGTATATACTTTCTTGCCTGTTACGATAATAAATCTGGTACAGTTATTTTTATTGTTCTGAATGGCTTTTTCTAATACTTTTAACCCATAAATATCAGCTGTGATACTGCCGGCAATAGCAGCCTGATTCTTAAGACCTTCGTCTTTTACTTTCTTTGCAGCCATAGCAGTATTGGAAAAACTAAGCTTCTCCCAGTTGCTATGCTCTTCTAAGAAATCACTGCACTGCATCAGTGCCTGTGGATGAGAATATACACAGGAAATATCCTCTAAAGATGCCTCATCCAGACCTAATAAAGAATGATCGATCTTTATGATCTGATCTCCTACGATATAATTATCATATTCAACTAAAAGATCATAATTCTCGGAAACGATTCCAGCTGAGGAATTCTCAATAGGAAGTACTGCAAAATCCGCTTCCTGATTCTTGATAGCTTCCATAGCGTCCTTCCAAGTGGCTACCGGATGACCATTACAATCTGCTCCGAAAAATTCTTTCATAGCCTGCTGGCTGTATGCTCCTTCTACGCCCTGGAATACGATCCTTGCAGAAGAAAAATCCGGCATATCTTTCTGGACAAATCCCACATCCTCTTTAAGCCCACTTTCTGTCAAAAGCTGATACTGCTTCTTCCTGCTGATGGTCATGATCTGATCAAATAATTCTCTGATCCCCTTACTATTGAATTCAGAAGAACCTAAAGAAGACAGATCCTCTAACTTCTCTACTTCTCTTTGTTTATCAAATACAGGTTTCCCATTGGCAATCTTATATTCTGCCACCTGCTTAGAAATTCCCATACGTTCTTCATATAAGCGAACGATCTCGTGATCTATCCTATCAATATCCTTGCGAAGTTCTAAAAGATCTTTCATATTTAATCCTCTTTTCTTATGACTTTTGTACAATAAAATAATAGTACAATCCTTGAGGAATGGCAAGTCTGCCTTGCAAGTTTATAGGGAAAAATGTATAATTTTAGTGTATTGTATAAGTGAATTTTGTGCAAGAAAATTTATGGTAAATATTATGTAAAAAAGGAGTAATCTTATGAAGAAAAAAGTGGCTGTTACAGGAGTGATCCTGCTTATCTTATTGGCTATCGCCGGTATTGTATTTTATCAGTCTCAAAACAAAGTCTATTACAACACAGATTATGTGAATGGGAACTCTGCCGGCAATCTATATAACGGCGGACTTTTCTGTGAGAAAAACGGAACTGTTTATTTTGCTAATCCGGATGATAACTTCCGACTCTATTCCATGGATGCTAACGGCAATAACCTAAAGAAACTAAACGACGATTCTGTTTCCTATATCAATGTGGATGATCACTATATTTATTATGTCAGAAATAGCGATTATACAGATGCTGATGTTTTTTCTACAAAGGCTGACGCCCTCTGTCGGGCATCTTTAAACGGAAAAAATATAACAATATTAGATGAAGCCCCTTGTATGTATGCTTCCTTGATTGGGAATTCTATTTTCTATCTGCATTATGACGAATCAGATGCCACAACTTTGTATAAAGTGGATATTGACGGAAAGAATTTAAAACAGCTACAGAACTATTATGTATTCACCTGCAGCAGTCAGGATAAATATTTCTATTATAACGGCATGAAGAGCGATGGTAATATTTACCAGTTCGATTCCACCACTGGTAACATTTCTCTTTTTTATGAATGTAATGGTTATAAACCCATCGTTACCGGTCAAAATGATATCTATTACCTAGACGTAGATCAGGATAATGCTTTGGTCCATACAAATACTCAGTACGACAGACCAATCACCCTTACCACCGATAGTGTAGATTGTTATAACATTTACGGAAGTTATATTTATTATCAGCGATATTCCGAAGATTCCCCAGGATTTTGTATGATCAAAAATGATGGCACAGAATCTTCTGTGATCGCTCAGGGCGATTATAGCAGCATTCACATTACATCCTACTATATTTATTTTATGGATTATAAGACCAAAGAATTTTATTATACTTCTACCTCAAACCCTGGTGAGATCACACCGTTCCACCCAGGAAAGATTGAGTAAAAAAAGATTGCGCTAAGCGCAATCTTTTTTACTGTGGATAATACATATAGATCTCCTGATAGACTTCACTGATCTTCTCTGTGTCGTTATCGATCAGGATCACAGAAAGTACGTGGTTTCCTTCCGGAATTGGAAAGGCTTCTGTATACTTGTTACTGGTAATATTTGGTTCTGTTCCGTCCCAAGTATAATATGCGGTACAACCGGATGGAACTCGAACAGAAACAAGTGTCTCTTCGTTATATGTGCCTCCTCCCGGAGTTACCGTTGGCATATTTGGAGCTGGGATATCAATGGTATAAGTCAGAGTGATCACATTACTGTATAACCCTTTCTCATTCTTACATACTGCCTGAATGGTATATTCTCCCATCTTATCTAGAGAAATTGGTTCCTCATAGAGGCTTCCATTCTCAATAGGCTCTTTTCCATTGACGGTATAATAAACTTCATGTCCCGCCGCAGAAGATAATTCAACTGTAATATACTCCTGATATTCTCCTCCTGCCATACTAAATCGAGGCGTTGCCACCTGATAATCTTCAAAAAGTTTTAAGATCTGCTTATCCTCTATCCCTTCTTTTAAAGCTAAGATACTGTCATAATCTGCTTTACTATCATAGATCTTGATCAAGGTTTCATAAGCTTCTTTATTTTTGCTATCCCGTTGTAGGATCTCCCTACAAAGCATCATGGCAGAATCATGATCATTTCTATCCATATAGATATCTGTTAAGATCCGACGGATCTCTATATTATTCGGATCTAAAGATAAAGCTTTCTCATAATAAGAAATGGCTGTTTCGATATCGTCCTCTTCTTCTGCCATCTGGGCTTGCGTGATCTGATAATCAAAAGAATTATTCTGTTTTGTCTGAATCTGCACATAGATCACTGCGGAAAATACTGCAATTAAGATCAATACCACAAAAATAATTGCAATCAGTGCCGCTTTATTGTTCTTTCTTTTTCTTGAAGTTGTCTTGCTCTTATCGGTCTGGGCAGTTGTCTGATTCGTCAAAGAGCTTTCCTGTTCCTGATTATCAGGGTCTAAAAGAGCTTTTAAATATTCGTCTTCTAACACATTATAGTCAGGAACGATCTGTGCTTCTTTTCCACAACTTGAGCAATAAAGACAACCATCCCGAAGTTCTTCGCCACAATTAGCACACTTCATTTTTTCTCCCCTTATTGCTTTATGATTTTATGAATACATCTTCATTGCTTCTACACAGTTATTCATGAGCATAGCAATGGTCATAGGTCCTACTCCACCTGGAACTGGTGTAATAGCAGATGCAATTGGGAAAACTTCATCATATTTTACATCTCCGCAGAGTTTGTTCTCGCTGTCTCTGTGAATTCCAACATCGATAACCACTGCGCCTTCTTTTACATAATCAGCACCGATCATCTGTGGTTTTCCAATGGCTACGATCAAAATATCAGCCTGCTTGCAGACTTCTTTTAAATTAGCTGTTTTGGAATGACAGATAGTTACAGTAGCATTCTCTCGAAGCATTAAAAGGGACATTGGTTTTCCTACGATATTGCTTCTTCCGATCACTACGCAGTTCTTTCCTGCGATCTCTACATTGCTGCGTTTTAACAACTGAATGATTCCCGCTGGTGTACAGGATACAAATCCCTGCTGTCCGATCACTAAAGCGCCCACATTCTGTGGATGGAATCCATCTACATCCTTCTTAGGAGAGATTGCCTGGATCACTTCATCCTCGTTGATATGTTTTGGAAGTGGTAACTGACATAAGATTCCATGGATCGCTGGATCATTATTCAGTTTATCAATGATTCCTAATAATTCTTCCTGAGTGGTCTCTTCTGGAAGTTCATAAGCTACGGACTCAATGCCAATATACTCACAAGCTTTTTTCTTATTCCCAACATACACGCTAGATGCAGGGTCATTGCCCACCTGAATTACTGCTAATGCACAGTTTTTTCCTGCGGCTTTTAACTCTGCTACTTCTTTTTTTAATTCTTCTTTAATATCTTTTGAAATCTGTTTTCCATCAATAATCGCTGCCATTATTTTCTCCTTAGAATAATCCTGTAATTACACCATTTTCATTTACATCAATACCAAAAGCTGCTGGCTTCTTTGGAAGTCCAGGCATGGTCATGATCGCACCATTGATCGCTACTACGAAACCTGCACCAGCAGAAACATATACTTCACGAACCTGAATGGTAAAACCAGAAGGTCTGCCTAATTTCTTAGGGTCATCAGATAAAGAATACTGGGTCTTAGCCATACATACTGGAAGGTTGCCCATACCAAGCTCTGTGATCCTCTTTAATTCTTTATCTGCAGCTGGTGTATAAGTCACTCCATCTGCACCATAGATCTCTCTTGCTACTGTCTCGATCTTCTCTTTTAAAGAAAGTTCATCGTCGTATAATACCTTGAAATTACTTTCTTTTGTCTCTAAAGTCTCTAACACTTTTTCTGCTAAAGCAACTCCGCCTTCGCCACCTTTTTCCCAAACTTCAGAAAGGGCAAATTCACAGTTTCTTTCCTTACAGAAGGTCTCTACAAAGTCAGTTTCTGCCTTAGTATCTGTTACAAAAGAGTTCAAAGTTACTACTACAGGAACTCCGTATTTCTGAAGATTTTCAATGTGTTTCTCCAGATTTACGATACCTTTCTTTAATGCTTCTAAATTCTCATTAGAAAGATCTTCTTTTGCTACGCCACCGTTATATTTTAATGCACGGATAGTTGCAACTAACACTACTGCATCTGGTTTTAACCCAGCTTTTCTACACTTAATATCGAAGAACTTCTCTGCTCCTAAGTCTGCCCCAAATCCTGCTTCTGTAATCACATAATCTGCCAGTTTTAAAGCTGTCTTTGTAGCACGGACACTGTTACAGCCATGAGCGATATTTGCAAATGGTCCACCATGAACGATAGCTGGAGTATGCTCTAAAGTCTGGATCAGGTTTGGCTTTAATGCATCTTTTAACAGAGCAGCCATTGCACCTGTAGCCTGCAGATCATCTGCTGTTACTGGCTTTCCTTCAAAATTATAAGCTACAATGATTCTACCAAGACGTTTCTTTAAATCTTCCATATCATCTGCCAGACAAAGGATTGCCATGATCTCAGAAGCAACTGTGATAACGAAATGATCTTCTCTTACCATTCCATCCATTTTATTTCCAAGACCAACAACAATGTTACGGAGAACACGGTCGTTCATATCCAGACAACGTTTCCAAACCACCTGTCTTGGATCGATTCCCAGTTCATTTCCCTGCTGAATGTGATTATCCAACAGTGCTGCAAGCAGGTTGTTTGCAGAAGTAATTGCATGAAAATCTCCTGTAAAATGCAGATTTAAGTCTTCCATTGGAACTACCTGAGCATATCCGCCGCCGGCAGCACCGCCCTTAATTCCAAAACATGGTCCTAAGGATGGCTCACGAAGTGCGATCACTGCTTTTTTTCCTAATTTTCCAAAAGCCTGTCCTAATCCAACACTTGTGGTTGTCTTACCTTCTCCTGCTGGAGTAGGGTTGATAGCTGTAACCAGGATCAGTTTTCCATCTGGATTGCTCTTAGTTTTCTCCATTAACTCGTCTGAGAGTTTTGCTTTATATTTTCCGTAGAATTCCAGATCATCCTCTGAAATCCCAATACTTGCTGCCACTTTTGCAATTGGCTCCATTACCGCTTCCTGTGCAATCTGAATATCCGTTTTCATTTTATTTCCTCCTATGAATAAATGATCTTATGTTACATTTCTCCAGCAGAAAACTGCTCAAATTCTTCCGGAGTCATTAATACCTTTCTTGGCTTGGTCCCCTCTTCCGGTCCCACGATTCCTGCTTCTTCCATCTGATCCATGATCCTGGCAGCCCGGTTAAAACCGACTTTTAAGTAACGCTGCAACATACCGATAGAAGCTTTTTCTTTATCAATGATGATCTTGGCTGCTTCCATAAAATAAGCATCTCTGCCATCATCTTCTGTCTCAGCATCGGATATGGAAACAGTCTGGTTTCCAGAGGATTCCATACTTTCCATCTTCTGCTGTACATCACTGTTGTACTGTGCCATTCCATTATTTTCTTTAATGAAATTCACTACATCTGATACTTCCTGATCTGATATAAAAGCACCTTGAATACGGATTGGCTTCGGTGCACTCTGAGGACTAAAGAGCATATCACCTTTTCCTAAGAGTTTCTCTGCGCCGTTCATATCCAAAATAGTTCTGGAATCTACACCAGAGGTTACCGCAAAAGCGATTCGGCTTGGCATATTTGCCTTGATCAGACCTGTGATGACATTTACAGAAGGTCTCTGAGTTGCAATGACCAGATGAATTCCCGCTGCTCTTGCCAACTGTGCCAGACGGCAGATCGCATCTTCTACCTCTCTGGAAGCCACCATCATCAAATCTGCCAGCTCGTCTACGATAATGACGATCTGTGGCATGGTCTTTGGCATTTCTGCCCCTTCCACTGGCGTAAGATTACGCACTTTTGCATTGTATTCATCAATCTTACGAACGCCGGATTCTGCAAACTTATTATAACGGTCAGTCATTTCCTGTACCGCCCAGTTCAAGGCTCCAGCTGCTTTCTTAGGATCTGTTACAACCGGGATCATCAAATGCGGGATTCCGTTGTAAACACTAAGCTCTACTACCTTAGGATCGATCATGATCAATTTGACATCCTTAGGATCCGCTTTATATAAAATACTCATGATAATGGTATTAATACAGACTGATTTACCGGAACCGGTAGCACCTGCGATCAATACATGAGGCATCTTTGCAATATCTGTTACGGTAACTTTTCCTGCGATATCTTTACCTACTGCAAAACTGATCTTTGACTCTGCTTTCTCAAATTCTTCTGATTCGATCAGTTCCCGGAAAGGAACCATGACATTTTCTTTATTCGGCACTTCAATACCTACTGCAGCTTTTCCCGGGATCGGTGCTTCGATTCGGATATCTGCCGCCGCCAGATTCAACTTGATATCATCCGCCAGATTAACGATCTTGCTGACTTTTACTCCCATTTCCGGCTGAATCTCATAACGGGTAACTGCAGGACCACAGCTGATATTAGTTACTGTAACATTAACACCGAAAGTCTGCAAGCACTGCTGAAGTTTTACTGCTGTTTCTTTTAATTCCTGCTGTGTATTGCCATTTTTCTTGCCATTTCCCGGCTTTAACAGGTCAATGACAGGGAATACATATTCTCTTGGCATTTCTGCTTCTGCCAGCTGGATCTGCTCTTCGATAGAAGTCTCTTCTTCCGGCTGAGAAGTCTGTTCTTCCTGTACGCTTGCAAAAGAGCTTGACACCCGGGACGCACTTGACAGACCACTTGAAGAACTAGTAGCAGACGACGCACCTGTCGAAGTTGCCATGATTGGCTGTGGCTGAACCTCTTCTGGCTCTTGAAGATCCTGGTTCCAAGCAGACATGATATCTGGCTCTTCTACCACTCCGGTAACACTGATCCCTTCTAACTCCGCAAACATTCCAGAAACGTTAATTCCATCCGACTCTACTGCCATACCAACGTCCGCAGCAACTTCTTCTCCCTCGGCTCTGGTCACATGGCGTTCCTGAGAAACTACAGTCGGTTCATCTAAGATCCGACTTTCTTCTCTTAAAGCTTCTTCTATCTTATGTATTACATCATCCGAAGAAAAATCCCCCTGGATAATAGAATCATCAATTGCTGCATAGGCTGAATAAGTATCGATCTCTTCCTGATTTCCAGTTGGATTGATCTCGCTCATTCTACCAGTTGTTACCAGTCTGGCTACCGCCTCCGATCTAGCTGCAACTATCGGTTCTACCGCTGATTCTGGCTCTACTGGTGGCAGGTCATAGGCCGGATCTGCTCTTAACTCACTGATCTCATCTGAACCTTCTTCCGGTTCCTCCACAATCCTGGTATCTGTAGACACACCTGCGATCCTTCGATCCATGCGTCTCTTTTCCCGTTCCTGCTTGTGATATTCATGGGATTCCATAGCTGATTCATACACCTTACGGCTTCCCTTTTGTACCCCTTTCATAGCGGAACGCTCTGTAATGAGTACTAGAGAAATGATCAGTACGATCACGTCTATAATATATGCTCCGATCTTTCCAAAAGCATTGGAGATCACATAGGCAAGCCAACCGCCTAAAATACCGCCGCCGGCTTTCTGATCCCGACTATACTGAAATGCTTCCAATGGTGTAGCGATCTCGTCTCCTGAAACCACCAGCCCCATGAACATACAAAAGAATGACACAAATAATATAGCTGCAACGATCTTTACTACTGCAAAACGATTTCCCTTATTGGAAACTCCAAAAAATGTTCCTATTAACAAAACAATCGGAAATATATACGCAATTACACCAAAAAGGCCAAAAATGAAACCACTAACTGCATTTCCAACAGTTCCACCCACTCCAAAATTACTGATCAGTAATAAAAGGCAGACTGCAACTACAATCCATAAAATAACTTCCATGCGGAAATTTTCTGCTTTTTCCTGCTCGATTGCAGCCTGACTTTTTCTTCCTTTTGCGGAAGTGCTGCTCTTTGACTTTGCTGATGTATTTGAACGACGTCTTGTTGAGGATGTTTTCCCCGCTGCCATAAATAAACCTCCAAAAACTTGTAAAATCCGGACTTTATCCAATCTTACCTATGATAGCATATTTTGGAGTTTTTGTCATTAGTATACTTTCCTATCTTTTCAGGAATCTTTCCCTTTATTTTCAGAAATAAGCTCATATAGTTTATGAAAAGCCTCTGAAATGCCGCCGACTGCGTCAATGATCCCCTCTTCTACTGCCTGAGCCCCTACCAAAATCGTGCCTAAATCCTTGGTAAGCATCTGTTTATTGGTCATTAGTTCCTCAATCCGACTCTGTTTTACTCTGCAGTGATTCGATATAAAGCCCGTGATCCGATCCTGCATTTGCTTAAAATAATCATAGGTTGGCTGGGCACCGATCACTGTTCCATTCAACCGAACCGGATGGATGACCATCGTCCCACTGGGAACGATCAGAGAATAATCCGTAGAAACCGCCAATGGAACTCCAATAGAATGGCTTCCCCCCAGCACTAACGAAACCGTAGGTTTACTTAAAGAAGCGATCATCTCTGCAATGGCAAGACCACTTTCCACATCTCCCCCTACCGTATTCAATAGCAAAAGTACCCCATCTACTTCATTATCATCCTCAATACAAGCTAATTTAGGCAGAACATGTTCGTATTTTGTGGTCTTGGTATTCGGCGGCAGACAATCATGCCCCTCGATCTCCCCGATCACCGACAACAGATAGATCCGATAATCATCTCCATTCCCTCCCAGAAAAGCCTGTCCGGAATCAATGATCATCTGCTCCATTCTATCCTGTGCTTCGCCTTTTTCTTCCTGTCTGTCCCGATCTTCCCCTTTCGCTTCCTGACTCCCCCGGACATCCTCTCTCTCATCCACAGTTTCTCTATCCTCCTGGGACTTAGCGAAACATTTATCCCCATTTCCAGTTTGACTTTGTCTGCTTCTATCCGACGCACTTCCACCAATCGCATTCCTAGACTTTAAATACTCATATTCGTATATACACATACCTTCTCCTTTCGTCTCTAAAAAACCTCACCCGAATACTTTTCCATTTTTTGTAACTGTGATTTATGACTCAAAAAAGTTGTATGATAAATCCACTGTCATTTGGCACAAACGCATTATGCATTTGCCCATTTGGGAGGAAATTAGAACTTTCTTATTTTCCTAATAACTTTAGCAATTCTGGGACATGGATGTCCCAGAAAGGTGCAACTGAGCCTGGACGGCGAATTTGCACCGGTTGCGTCTCTCTGAAAGAAATTATGAGGAAAATAAGTAAAAGTTCTTTTTCTGGACAACGGGCAAAAAATAATGAAGTTGTGCAAAATGACATGGGGTTAGTAAACCCGAAATTTTTGAGCTACAAATCACGGTCACAAAAAATGCAGGTGCTAATGCACCTGCATTCAGTATGTGTAATTCAATTATTCTTATTCACCTAAGAGGTAATTATACAGTCCCTCATAACGGAATTTGGAAGCATTCCATGAGAAGTCTTTCGCCATTCCACGGTCTACCATCTGGTTCCACTGACGCTTGCGATCATAGAAAATATGCTTAGAGTAGTTGATAACAGAAAGCATTTCCTCTCCATTGTAGTTAGAAAATGAGAATCCATCACCAGTATTATCATACTCATTAAATGCCTGTACGGTGTCTTTTAATCCACCAGTCTCTCTTACGATCGGAACTGTTCCGTAACGATAAGAGATCATCTGGGTCAGTCCGCATGGCTCAAAGCGGGATGGCATTAAGAATGCATCTGCCGCAGCATAAAGTTTATGAGCAAGATCATCTGAATAACAGATATTTGCAGAAACACGATCCGGATATTTCCATGCATAATGACGGAACATATTCTCGTACTGTGGTTCGCCGGTTCCGATTACTACCAACTGTGTATGCTCATCTACAAGACGATCCATTACATAATTGATCAGGTCAAGACCTTTCTGGTCAGTCAATCGAGAGATCAGACCGATCATATATTTCTTCTTGTCTACTGCAAGGCCAAGATCCTGCTGTAAACGTTCTTTGTTGACAGATTTCTTCTGACGGAAGGATTCTGCATTATAATGTTCATAGATCTTCGGATCTGTCTCTGGATTATATACGCCGTAATCGATACCATTTACGATACCCTGCATATCAAAATGTCTTGCAGAAAGAAGTCCATTCAAGCCTTCTCCATAATAATCGCTCTGGATCTCGTTCGCATAAGTATCACTTACTGTGGTAATATAATCTGCATAAACAAGACCACCCTTTAACATATTAGCGTCTTTGTTGAACTCTAATTTGTCTGGTGTGAAAAGATCTGCTGGGAAACCAGTCAACCCTTTCATGGTCTTAATATCCCATACACCCTGGAATTTCAGGTTGTGAATGGTCATGATAGAACGAATTCCCCAGAAGAAAGAATCTGCAGAAAATTCATTCTTAAGATATACAGGAATCAGACCTGTCTCCCAGTCATGACAGTGAATGATGTCAGGACGGAAACCGATCAGTGGTAACATGGAAAGGACCGCTTTATCAAAGAAACAGAATTTCTCGATATCAAAACGAATATCTCCATAAGGAGTAAAACAATTAAAATACTCCTGGTTGTCAATGAAGTAGTATGTAATTCCATCCATCTTATACTGGAGTACACCTACATATTTGTTAGGAATATAACTTCCTGTTCCCATATAAAAATGGGTTACATACTCAAACTGATTACGAAAATGTTCCGGAATACAGCTATAATTTGGGATTACAACTCGTACATCCCAATAGTTCTTATCAAATTCCTTTGGTAACGCCCCACAAACATCAGCCAGTCCACCTGTTTTAATAAAAGGCACACATTCTGATGCTGCAAATAATATTCTCTTCATGAAATTACCTCCCCGTATGGAATTACATTTTATTTGAATCTAATTATTCATCCCAGTTATGATATACTTCCTGAACATCATCTTCTGCATCTAACAGATCCAGAATACGTCCAATATTGATGATATCAGCCTCTTCTGTTAAAGCCACATAATTCTGTGGGATCATGCTGACTTCTGCAGATACCATCTCGATCCCAGCTTCTTCTAAAGCTTTATGAACTGCATCAAAATCTTCTGGTGCAGTTAAGATCTCGAAACTGTCCTCTTCTTCTGCAAAATCCTCTGCTCCTGCATCTAATGCCATCATCATAAGCTCGTCAGCATCCATATCGCAGTTTTCTTTATCGATAATGATCTGACCCTTCTCATCAAACATATAAGATACACAACCCTGAGTTCCAATACTTCCCTGTCCCTTAGTAAAAGCATTACGAACGTTAGCTGCGGTACGATTCTTATTGTCTGTAAGACATTTCACGATGATCGCTGTTCCGCATGGTCCATATCCTTCATATGTAGTATATTCGTAATTTACAGAATTACCATCTCCAGCGGCTTTTTTAATACCACGATCAATGGTGTCATTTGGCATATTATTCGCTTTCGCCTTAGCGATTACCTGAGCCAGCTTATAGTTATTGGCTGGATCTGGACCGCCTTCCTTAACTGCAACTGCAATCTCTCTTCCGATAATGGTAAAAATCTTACCTTTTGCTGCGTCATTTTTTTCTTTCTTATGCTTGATATTCGCAAACTTAGAATGTCCTGACATAAATCTAGTTCCTCTTTTCTTTTATTTCTAGCTATTATTTTAACCTGTATAGATTAATTTTATCATTTTTTTATATATTAAGCAAGCGAATCCTCGGAAACATCCCGATTCTCCTGTGTCCCATCCGTCTTTTTCACACGAACTTCCCGAATAATGTTGTTCTCTACTTTGACGATCGCAAATTCATGATCATATGCATAGATCGTCTCGGTCTCACCATCCTTCGGAATCTTCTCTAATAGAGAGATCAAAAGTCCATTTAAGGTCTCGAAAGCATCTTCTTCTACCGGAATATGTAAGGTATCCACCACATCTTCCATGGCAGTCATACCGTCCATGCGGTAACTTCCATCAGCTTCCACTGTGATCATATTCTCTTCTTCGTCATGCTCGTCCTCAATATTGCCAACGATCTCTTCTAAAATATCCTCCATTGCCACAAGACCGGAGGTCTGACCATACTCATCCACTACAATGACCATATGACTCTTCTGATTCTGCATGGTCTTGAATAACGTATTGATCTTCATTGTTTCTGGAATGAACTCCACTTCACGGATCAGATTAGGAATATCTTTGATGGAGGTGCGGAACAACTCATTATTCTGCACAAAAGCCAAAGCATCTTTGATGTGAAGAACACCGATCACATTGTCAATATCATCCTGATATACCGGATATCTGGACTTGGAATTCTCGATCATAAAGGAAATAGCATCCACAAAAGACAATTCGCCATCTAAAGCAGTTATATTCATTCTGTGGGTCATGATATCCTTCGCTTCTTTGTCATCGAACTCAAAAATGTTATGTATCATCTCTGCTTCCGATGCTAAAAGAACTCCCTGCTCATGTCCTTCTTTGACCATAGAGATGATCTCTTCTTCCGTTACATCATCAAAATCTCCTGGCAGTTCACCATGAACTTTCTTCTTCATCAGTCTTACAATGTTCTTCCGGAAATTTACCACTAAAAAAATAACTATCGCCAGAAGCACCACTGTAACGATTCCTAAAACTACAACAGCCCAAAAATAGGGACTCCCGCCATCTTCCATATTATTTCTCCTTTATCTCTTTTCATAGTAATATACAAAGAAAATCATAACATGGAGCTGCTTTCCATGTCAAGTTATGTAAGCAGCTCCAGGCTGATTTCCAGCGCTTTATCAATTTTTCCCAAGATCTTGTCATCCAAGTGACAAACCTTATCTTTTAATCTTCGTTTGTCTATCGTTCTGAGTTGCTCTAATAGAACTACAGAATCTTTTGCAAGAGCATATTCTTCACTGTCTAATTCCACATGGGTAGGCAATTTTGCCTTATTCAGTTGTGAAGTTATAGCCGCACAGATAACGGTAGGACTATGTCTGTTTCCTACATTATTCTGTACAATGAGTACCGGACGGATCCCGCCCTGTTCAGACCCTACGACAGGTCTTAAGTCTGCATAATAAATATCACCACGTTGTATTACCATACTTTCTCACTCCATAATCTTGGTATACTCTTAAGTATCTCCAGATTTATCGTGAGTATTCAATTTATTTGCATATGATTTTAAATTGGTTTTCCATCTCTATAATAGACCCTTGGAACTCTTGGAGTGATCAGGCAGGCAAACTCATAATTAAAACGTCCTGATAATTCTCCTAATTCTTCCATGGTGATCTCCAGATCGCCATTCTTACCAAGGATCGTAACCGTATCCCCTGCTTTTACCTCTGGAATATGGGTCACATCTACCATAAACTGATCCATACAGATTCGTCCACAGATTGGTGCTTTCTGTCCATGGATCAACACATATCCCTTATTAGAAAGACTTCTGGCATATCCATCCCCATAACCGATCGGCACAGTTGCGATCTTCTGTGCATTCTCTGTCACATAAGTTCCACCATAACTGATACTGCGTCCCGGTTCTAAGGTCTTTACAAAAGAAATATGACTCTTAATGGACATAACCGGCATAAGAGAGATCCTCTCCTTATCCACCTCTTCTGATGGCCAGAGACCATACATAGTAATTCCAGCCCTTACCATATTCATATTCGCCTGAGGCAGTTCTACGATTCCCGCACTGTTAGAGCAGTGTTTGATCGGAATCTGGATTCCTCTCTGTTCTACCATAGAGATCATGTTCAAAAAGCGATCGATCTGTTCCTGTGCCGCAGTCTTATCGGCTTCGTCTGCTCTGGCAAAATGTGTAAAGATTCCCTCCACCTCAATATTCGGAAGCTTAGAGATCTCTTCAATGATCTGGGCAGTTTCTTCTGAAACCTGAAGACCAATCCTACTCATACCAGTATCGATCTTAATGTGAACCTTACAGATCTTATCTTTTGCAGCTGCCATTTCAGAAAGCTTCTGGGCAGTCTCCAGATCACATACTGCAGGATGGATTCCATAATGGATGATCTTCTCAAACTGATCTGCAAAACTGATTCCCAGGATAAGTACCGGTTTTTTTCTGCCATCTAAGATCAATTTTTCTGCTTCTTCTGCTGTGGCTACCGCATACCCCCAAAGATAAGGAAGGTCTTCAATTGCCTCTGCCACTCCCAAAGCCCCATGACCATAAGCATCTGTCTTAATCACAGCTGCTATCTTGGTGTCCGGATTTAACATATGATGCATTTCATTTAGATTATGCAAAAGAGCGTCAAGATTAATCTCTGCTCTGACTCGTTTTGTTTCCATTTACGATTCCACCTGCTTCCAAATATTCGTTAGTCCTTCTAATATATCTTGAGCCATCATTCCCCGACAGCCTGTGTTTTTTACCTCTTCATCTGCAGCTCTACCATGAAGATAAACTCCAAGAGGTGCCGCCATATCTGCCTTTAACCCCTGTGCCAGTAACGCTCCGATCATTCCGGAAAGCACATCTCCACTGCCTCCCGTTGCTAATCCGTTATTACCGGACAGATTCAGATAGGTCAGTCCATAAGGAACTGCTGTCACAGTATGGGCATCCTTTAAGACACAGATCACATCATAATTCTGGGCAAAATCCCTTGCTTCCTCAATGAGCTTTGACTTAATATAAGAAACCGCATCCCCGGTCAGTCTTGACATTTCTCCCAAGTGAGGGGTTACCACCAGATCCATATGTGGACGAAGGAGCCTCTCCGGCTCTTTTGCCAGAAGATTCAAAGCATCTGCATCTAATACTAATGGCACATTCACATTCATCATGACTGTGGAAAGAAGATCCTCCGCCGCAGCCCCGGTACCGATTCCCGGTCCTAATACCACAGCATCTGCCCATTTTAATTCTTCGATCAATTTCTTCTTATCAATATTCTTACCATACACAGAAACAAGTGCTTCTGGCACCAGGGTAAGAAGTATGTTTCGATTTTCTTCTGCCGTTACCACTTTTACAAGGCCTGTTCCCATGCGGTATGCCGCCTTTGCCGCCAATACAGCAGCTCCAGCCATCTGTGAGCTTCCTGCGATCACAAGGAGCTTTCCATAGGAACCTTTGTGAGAATCTTCTGCCCTTACCGGGAGCTGTTGCAGATCGATATCTTCCAGATATGCCAGCCTTGGTCTGTTTTCCAGCCAACTCTCCTCTGTGATCCCTATATCAACAATATATGTTTTCCCACAGTATTTGGCGCCTGGCCAAAGATACTGACCAGCTTTTCCAAAAGAAAAAGTTATGGTAGCATCTGCCATAAAAGCACTGCCTAGTACTTCTCCATCCTCTGCAGAGATTCCGGAAGGCATATCCAGTGCCACTTTAAAGCCTGTCATCTGATTCATCTTCTCGATCAGTTCTGCCATCTCTCCTACGATAGGTCTGGATAAGCCGATTCCAAAGATTGCGTCTGCAACTACACCATAAGTTCCGTCTAAAGTATTCGCCACAGGATAACCATAAGTTGTATAGATCTTTTTCTGCAATTCAAAAAGGTCGCTACCTTTTTTGCCAGAAGCACCAGCATAATAGACAAAAGCCTTGATCCCCTGCTGGTTCAAAAGCCTTGCCACTGCAATCCCATCGCCTCCGTTATTGCCTGTACCGCAGACTACAAGCACAGAACTGATCGGTGTTCCCATTCCATTTGCTGCTCCCGGAACACTCTGCTCAGCAACGTAAAGAAGCTGCCTGGCAAAAGCCATTGCAGCCTGCTCCATCAGCACTTCCTGGGGCATATGAAAATGTCCGGAAGTATTCTGATCCAGTAATTTCATTTCTTTTCCGGTAACTAAATATTTCATTTCTCAGCCTTACTTTCCTGGTCGGTATTACCGTCCTGTGAGGTCTGATCTGCCTCAGTGGTATTACCAGCCTGTGCATTTTGTTCTTCCTTCGGTTCTTCTTCCTCTTCTTCCTGATATTTAATATCAAAAAGATCTAATACCTCAGGTCCTAATATATCATGAAGATAGGAATAGATCTCACGATTATTGATCTCGCGATTCTGTTTGCGGATAATGTTCTTCTTAAGCTCCACCCGCACACTATCAATCCATTCTGCTATCTCATCTGCCTCGCTCTTATTCACTCGGATCTTCTCATAGAAATATTCCATACTTAAGATCATTAACTCACCATTGACCGAACGGATCTGTTCCGGTAGATCTAAGAGTTCATCCTCATAAACATCCAGCTTCTCATTGATCTCATCGATCAGTCGCTTATCCTCTTCCATCTTCCGTTCCTGCAAAGGAGAATGAGTCTCCTTGGAAATACTGTCCATATTCTGCACAATACTATCCATGAGCTTTCCTTTCAGGCGTTTTAATTCTTTTATCTCTTGATTCAGTTTCCCCTGTTTTCCCAATAATTCTTTCAGGCTACTCTCAAGCTTTATGATCTCTTCTGTCTTACCATGAATAGCAAAGAGCCTGTGCCATTTCTGATCTAATACCAGCACCGGAAGCTTCTTTCCGATCAGAGCCTGTTTAAATTCCTGTTCGTTCTCCATCTTTGTTCCTCGATCTACTATGAATTCTTATTCTTCACAATATTATAAGATAACTGCATTAAACTCTCTGATAAATGTACGTTCTCAACTACCACATCCTGATCTGAGATATTCAAATCCACATGAGCAAAATTCCAAAACGCCTTGATCCCTAATCCAACCAGCCTCTGAGCCGTTAGATCTGCTTCTGCCTTCGGCATGGTAAGCGCTGCAATATCCACCGGATTATCTTTGCAGTATTCATCCAGTTCATCTAACATATGGATCTCAATGCCTCGGATCTTCTTACCTTTTAATTCTGGATTCACATCAAAAAGTGCCGTGATCACAAATCCCAGCTTTTCGAATTTGACATAATTCGCCAGTGCCTGCCCTAAATTACCGGCACCGATCACTATGATATTATGCTTCTCATTCAATCCTAATATCTTACCGATCTCATCATATAAAAACTGCACATTATATCCATATCCCTGCTGTCCAAAACCGCCAAAATTATTCAGATCCTGACGAATCTGGGAGGCAGTGACCTGCATACGGTTACTCAGATCATTGGATGATATCCTCTCTACACCTTCATCCAAAAGCTCTCCTAAAAATCTGTAGTATCTTGGCATCCTACGGATAACAGCCTGTGATATATCTTTCTGTTCCATTCTGTCCTCCTCATATGTTTGCCTGCCATTTCCAGACAAAACAAAACCCTAAAATAATTATATGTATTTCCTGTTTCTATGTCAATGTGTTAAACTTTTCACACACTGCAAATTTTATGAAAACTTTCTAAAGTCATTCATAAAAACATAAATCGGAAAAACAATGATCATTTCAGGGTTTTTAAGGATTACGCCAACATTCCTTCTAATTCACTGCGGATTGCTTTGATAAATCCTTCACTATTCAATACTGTTGGATTCTCGATGGTCGTGATAAGAGCTAAGTCTTTTGTCATCTTGCCAGATTCAATTGTCTTCAGACAAGCTGCTTCTAATTTATCTGCAAAATCAGAAAGTGCTTTGTTCTCATCTAATTCACCACGTTTACGAAGTGCACCACTCCATGCAAAAATAGTTGCTACAGAGTTAGTAGAGGTCTCTTCGCCTTTTAAGTGTTTGTAATAATGTCTCTGAACAGTTCCATGAGCAGCTTCATACTCATAATATCCATTTGGAGATACTAAGACAGAAGTCATCATAGCAAGTGAACCAAACGCAGAACTGATCATATCACTCATTACATCTCCGTCATAGTTCTTACAAGCCCAGATAAATCCACCTTCAGATTTCATTACACGAGCTACTGCGTCATCGATCAGAGTATAGAAATATTCAATACCTGCTTCTTCAAAAGCAGTCTTATATTCTGCGTCAAAGATCTCCTGGAATACATCTTTGAAAGTATGGTCATATTTCTTAGAAATAGTATCCTTAGTTGCGAACCAAAGATCCTGTTTGGTATCTAATGCATATTTAAAACAGCTGTGAGCAAAGCTTTCGATAGAATCTTCCAGGTTATGCTGTCCCTGAATGATTCCTGCGCCCTTAAAGTTGTGGATCAGTTCTCTTGTCTCTGTTCCATCTTCTGCTGTGAAAACAAGTTCTGCTTTACCAGCTCCTGGGATCTTCATTTCTGTTGCTTTATATACATCACCATATGCGTGTCTTGCAATGGTGATTGGTTTTGCCCAAGTCTTAACGTTTGGCTCAATACCTTTTACAACGATCGGTGCACGGAATACGGTTCCATCTAACATAGCACGGATGGTTCCGTTTGGACTCTTCCACATTTCTTTTAAGTTGTATTCTGTCATTCTGGCAGCATTTGGAGTAATGGTAGCACATTTTACTGCTACTTTGTACTTCTTGGTAGCTTCTGCAGAATCTACAGTTACCTGATCGTTGGTTCTGTTTCTTTCTTCCAGTCCCAGATCGTAATATTCTGTCTTAAGATCAATGAAAGGAAGTAAAAGTTCATCCTTGATCATTTTCCAGAGGATCCTGGTCATTTCATCTCCATCCATTTCTACTAATGGAGTTGTCATTTTGATTTTTTCCATTTTTTATCTCCTTTTATTTCATCATATTTTCCCAACCTAATCGATCCATATTGGATATGGTGTTGCGGATATGCTTTGTAGCAAGCTCCTGAGCCTTCTTAGGGTCTTTACTGCGCAGAGCCTCAACGATCGCCTTATGCTCTTCTTTTGATTCCTGAACCCTCTTAGGATAGCCCAGACTTACTTTTCTGACTCTTTGTACATACTGATGGTAATCCCTTAACACATGAGAAAGTTCCCTGCTTCCAGACGCCTGATATAATAGCTCGTGAAAACGATTATCCAGTTCTACCATCTGACACCAATTCTCTTTTTCGGCATGAAATTCCGTAAGAAAGATATTCTCATCCAATTCCGCAAGCTGCTCTTGGGTGATCTTCTCCGCTGCCCAGCTGGCACAAAGTCCTTCTAACAGACAGCGCATTTCATAAATATCCTTGATATCCTGCAAAGATACCCCAATAACATAAGCCCCTTTATTCGGAATGATAGAAACCAGCCCTTCCAGTTCTAACTGACGCAGTGCCTCACGAACCGGGGTACGGCTGACGCCAAATTCTTCCCCCAGAGTCTTTTCCTTTAATTCTTCATTCGCCGCATATTTACCAGAGAGAATTCCTTCACGAATCCGTCCAAATACCTGACCGCTTAAAGAAAAATGTTCCTCCGACATATTCTACCTCTAACTTATCAAGTAATAAACTATTTTATAAAATTTTTACAATCAGATCTCTTTTTATAAACGGATCTCTTTTTCCAGACAGACTTCTGTGATCTTGCTGACTAATTCTTCATCTGTCAATACGGTGACACGTCCATCTTCGTACTCTTTATCTACCCAGTCTTTTACGGTTCTTACCAGTTCGGAATTCTTGTCGACCTTCCGCTCTTCCGGCAGACGATAATAGGTATTGATCCAATGAGCGATTCCTGCCAGACCAGAAGTATTAGAAACAGATACTAATGGTGGGCGGTTTAAGAATTTTGCAGTATCAAAGATGTTGTAGATCTCCTCATTCTTAAGAAGACCATCCGCATGGATTCCTGCTCTTGTTACGTTGAAATTGCTTCCAACGAATGGGGTTCTGCTTGGCTGTACATAGCCTAATTCTTTTTCAAAATACTCAGCCAGTTCTGTGATAACGGTAGTATCCATGCCATCTAAAGTACCCTTTAACTGAGCATATTCAAATACCATTGCCTCTAATGGTGTATTTCCGGTACGCTCTCCAATTCCAAATAAGGAACAGTTTACGCCGCTGGCACCATATAACCAAGCTGTAGTAGAATTATTAACTGCTTTATAGAAATCATTATGTCCATGCCACTCGATGAGTTCAGATGGAACACCTGCATGAGTGGTAAGACCATAGATAATACCCGGTACGCTACGTGGGATCACTGCACCTGGGAAGTTTACTCCATATCCCATGGTATCACAGGCACGAACCTTGATCGGAATCTTATATTCATCCATTAATTTCATCAGTTCCAGGCAGAATGGGATTACAAATCCATAAATATCAGAACGGGTAATGTCTTCTAAGTGACATCTTGGGCTGATCCCTGTCTCTAAACATTCTCTGATCACACTTAGGTAAAGGTTCATAACTTCCTGACGAGTCATTTTCATCTTATAGAAAATATGGAAATCAGAACAGCTTACCAAGATACCTGTCTCACGAAGTCCGATATCTTTTACCAGCTGGAAATCCTGCTTGCTGGCACGGATCCAGGCAGTCACTTCTGGGAATTCATATCCTCTCTCCAGACATTTATATACCGCGTCTCTGTCCTTCTTACTATATAAGAAGAACTCGCTCTGACGAATCTTGCCTTTTGATCCGCCTAATTTATGTAAATAATCATAGATCGTTACGATCTGCTCTGTGGTATAAGGAGCTCTGGACTGCTGACCATCTCGGAATGTAGTATCTGTGATCCAGATATCATCCGGCATATTATGTGGGACAATCCTATCATTAAATGCAATCTTCGGGATCTCATCATATGGAAAAAGATTCCGGAATGTATTCGGTTCTTTTACGTCTGCCAGCTGATAGAAATGCTCTTCCAGCTGCAGCAGATTGGTCTTCTCGTTCATTACAACTTCTCTCATCACTGACCTCCTATGAATATTCCTTCCTGGAATATCTGTTTTGAATAATTTTATACAATTATACCTTTACGCAAAATTTTATTCCATTGCAGTAGGAAAGTCAATAAATTTCCCTAAAAATTTTATAGAAAAATTCACTTTTTCCGGAACCAATCTGAAACTGCTTCATAATCTATACTGTAAATGATTTTTATGGAGGTCACTTATGAGTGATTTAGCTGCTACAAATTGTGGATGTAACGACAACGGATGTGGATGTAATTCAATTATCTGGATTATCTTACTGCTTTGCTGCTGCGGCGGAAATAGCTGGGGCATGGGAAGAAGCGGCTGCGACAACGATTGCGGCAACAATAGCTGTATCTGGATCATCCTCTTACTGCTCTGCTGTGGTGGTGGATGCGGAAACGGCTGTTTCTAATCCCACACGAAAAAGGGGGCTTACGCCCCCTTTTTCTATGCTTATATCTTTTTTTCACCTGTATTACATATTCAACAGACTGCTGATCTGTCCCACCATCTCATTGATGACATTTGCCTGATTGGTCATCTCTTCGATATCCTCTACGTTATGCTCTAACATGGAATTGATAGACTCAAACTGAGAGTTCTCATCCCTGATACTTTCGGCAATATCCTGATTAATAGATACTGTATCTCGAATAACCTCTGCCTGCTTATCATGAGCCTCTCCCATGGTGCTTACCACTTCCACAGAAGTATGTAACAAGTCTGTCATATCCTTCATTCCCTGGAATACATGATCATAATATTCATTCTGTTTCTTTAATTTATCAGAGTTTTCTTCTACATGAAGTGCGATCTCACTGACATTGTCCTGCACTCTGGCAATGACCGCTTTTACTTCGTCTAAAGATTCTCTGGTGCTGTTTGCAAGATTTCCCACTTCCTGAGCTACTACTGCAAAACCTCGTCCTGCCTCTCCCGCTCTTGCTGCTTCAATAGAGGCATTTAATGCTAAAAGATTTGTGGATTCAGAAATCTCATTAATAAGGTTTAAGGTAACACCGATCTCTTTTACGGCTTCTGACAACCGTTCTGCCACATCTGTTGTGGTATGCATAGACTGTGAGACCTCAGCATTAATGCTATGTAGATCATTTAATAATCTCTCGTTCTCCTGAGATTTTTTCAGCAGATTCTTAGAAGTCTGCTCTACCTTGTCCACATTTTCAGCTACAACAGCTTCCCAGCGGTTCAGCTCATTTAAGTTGGACATACTCTCTCCGGTTCTTGCTTCCAGTAGATTGCTTCTCTCTAACAACTGTTCACTGGTAGCAGATAATTCTTCTGCTGATGTACTCTCGCTTTCTGAAATCTGGGAAAGCACACTTCCTGCAGAGGATAAACTCACAGACAAAGATTGTACAGAATTTAATACTGTCTTTACCTGTTCGTTATTTCGTTCCATCTCATCTTTCTTAGCGTTAACCAGGAAACGATTGATCAAATAAGTTAACAACACAGTAGTTGGTAAAGAAAGGGAAACACATACTCCTCTGTCTAATATATTTACCATAAAGTGCTCATTTTGCGCCGGCATATGGATCTCTCCCCAAAGGATCCAGGATGCAATAACGGAACCTGCAATCTCCAAGGAAGTGATGGCAACCATTTTATAATCTAGGAAAAAGGCCGTTAAGATTACAAAGAAAAAGGCAAATCCCCAGAAATCTGTAGCAGGTATCATGTACATAATAAAATTAAATTGAATAAACATAATAACTACTAAAAAGACCTTTCCGCCTTTTAGTTTCCCCGGTGCTACCAGTCCATCTGCACCAAAGCCTGTTCGTACAAAGAAAATTCCTGTTGCTAAATAGATCAAACACGTTACGTCAAAGATGATCAAGGCTAACCAGCTAACAGATGGCAGCCATCCCATGATCTTTGAAAAGGTATAAAGCAATCCAGCACACTGACATGCTCCCGGCACCAGTATAAGAACCAGTACATAAACCTTATTGATATACTCGTCCAATGCTGATAGATTCTTTTTCACCATAGATTGTTGTTCGTACCCCATATTTTATTTCTCCTTTTTTGTAAATATCTCTGTTTTCATTTTAATACAATTTTTATCCATAAAAACATCAAATTCATCCATCGGTCTTTTTATCCATCCAACGGTTAAAAAAGAGAAAGATTCCGTCTTGAAAAGATATTCAACATATGAAAGAATATAATTAAATTAACTAAAAGGATTAAAATTATTATGAATATAATCAAAAAATACTGGGAAATCGTTTTTTATTATGCATTGCTGTTCTCACCTCTTGCCTGCACCTTTGCAGGAATGTTCTATACTATCGGTAAATTACAAGGCGGATATGAAAGTACACCTCTTTCTTGGGTGATCTTTTTTGACACAACGCAATTCATTTACCTTTTGATCGCATTTTATTTTATCTGGAAAAAGAACAAAAAAGGAATCTCCCCGGAAGAACTCCTTCCTTCTATCAAAAAATACATAACGATCAGCCTATTTATACAGTACAACTTTATTATGAATCTGTTTCCTGCAACATACACCTGGTCCTGTAGTTTTATCTTCCTGGCACTGATCGTTTTTTATTTTGATGCGACCCTCATGATCATAAACACGTTTGGATATGGTGTCTCTTTGACGATCGCTCATTTCCTTCACCCTGAGCACTATTTTCCTACAGATTCTCCTTTTTACCTGGAGAGTATATTTTTCAGAGTGATAGCACTTGTTACTACTTCTATCATTCTGATCGCTATTACTTATTTTGTTGAAAGATTTCTGAATAAGATCGAATATGAAAGTTATGAGAAGCGTTTCTATACGGAGCAGCAGTTAGATTACTATCAGAACCTGGATATTATGGATAAAGAACTGCGACGTTTCCGCCATGATATCAAGAACCATTTTCTCTGTATTCAGAGTCTTGTAGAGAATCAAAAATTTGATGAACTGGGAACTTATTTTAATGACTTGACCGCCGCTTATTCCAATACCGATATCTTGTACTTTTCCGGGAATCTGGTGGTTGATTCCATTTTAAATTACCATCTTTCCCATTTAGGGAATTTAGGTGTTCATCCTGTGGTCTATGGAAAGCTGCCGGAGATCACGCAGGTATCTTCTATGGATCTGTGTACCATCTTTTCTAATATGCTTTCTAACGCAGTAAAAGCCATCAACACCTGTAACACCTCTTCACCGATCTTACAGATTGCCTTTGATTATGGAGAAAAATACTGCTCCATTGCTATTACCAATACCATGACCCCAGAAATGATCTTCAATGCCAAACGCAAGAACCGTAACCATGGTCATGGAATGTATCTGATGAAAGAATATACCGAAAAAAATCATGGAATGTTTGAGCAATCTATAGAAAATGAAACTCTTACTACCATTGTTTATCTGCCTTATTAAGAAAGGATTTTAACTTATGATAAATATTGCCATCTGTGACGACAATTTTGCAGTAATCGAAGATGTAAAGAAAATGATCCATCAATATGAGAAGAATCTGGCTGATACTTTTTCCATCAGTGATTTTTCTCTGCCTTCTGAATTGTTTTTATCCATGCAGAAAAACAGTGTAGATATTGTCTTTCTGGATCTGGAATTTCATCAGCCGGACTATGACGGAATCTTATGGGCATCACGAATTCACGCCCAGTTCCCAGACTGTTTGATCCTTATCCTCACAGCTTACGAAGAACGTTTTCGGGAAGGGTACATTGCCAGAGCTTTCCGCTTTATGACAAAACCTTTGAGCTATCAGGAATTTGAGCAGAATATGAATGCCTGCTTAAATGAATTAAAGCTTCACGATTCCATTAGCATCATCCAACATGGTACAGAGCTTTCTATCCCTCTGAAAAATATCATCTATAGCCCACTTCGGAGGTGTAGAAATATGCACCCCTGGGAACACCTTCTACTCTCACGAAAGTCTTCTGCAATGGGAGCAACAATTGGAACCAAACGCCTTTTTCCGATGTCACAAGAAATATCTGATCAATCTTGCTCATATTCACAGTTTAGATGACCATATGGCTGAAATGAGCAATCTAAAACAACTGCCTGTCTCCCGAAGAAAATGGCCACTTCTGCAAAGTGCTTATATTAAATACGATCTGACAAAGGGACTGCCTCATTAGAGGTCTGTTCTTTCAAACAACCCTCGGGGCGTCTTCACTTGCGCCCCGGGTCAGAAGGATTCTTCTTTTTATCTTTTCCCCGATTATCCTCTTTCTGCCAGGATAAATGTTCGTAAATCCCACATTCCTTCGGCAGTTTCCGCTTTCTTGCGCACTCTTCATCTATTTCATATACACTATTTCCATCAATGATCAATTTTCCCATATCCGGCTCCCTTTTTTGTGCCAACACCGGGGTTTTCACGCCCAACGCTTCCTTGAATATAGTATAATATATGATTTTTTGTCATAGTGGTGTATTTTTCTCATATGATATCAGTAAGAATCTGCAAAAAAGGATTGCAAATGGAAGAAAAAACAAGCTTAACGCCCTATGAAGAAATGACTCAGACAAGAGAACTGATGATGTTAAAGACTATGGTGCCATACTTAAGTGGTACACGGCAGATGCAGATGTTATTTTTGATCCAATATATGGAATTTCAGAATACATACAGACTCATGAAATCAGGTCCTTCTGCATTAAGTGCCTGTGAGATTCCAGAGGGAACGGATCGCCGTAGCGCCATGCTAAATGCTATGCGCAAATATGCTACTCCAAAAGAACAGGAAACCATTGATACCCTTCTTAATCTGTTCTGTATTCTGGATAATTATGATCTGTTTACCAATATGTAAAGGAGGTAATCATTTGTTAGAAGATATTTTCTTATCCAATCCTGCTTTTCAGAATATGGATCCAGAGAAATTGCAATTTATCATGTCATTCGCCCAGATGGAAAAGCCCAATAATATGAATGCTGCCATGCCCTTTCTACTGGCTCAGATGAGCCAGGCAAAGAAAAAGAATATCTCTTTCAGCAAGCCGGAAGTAACACTTCTTTGCGAGATCCTTTCCAAAGATCTTCCTCCCGCTGAAAAAGAAAAGGTAAACAAAATGATGAAGATCATGGGAAACCAATAATTTATTCTTATAATTCCTCTAAAGAAATACACAAGATCCGATCGATTGGGGAGACACTTTTACCCAGACCATCCGTGCCTTCGTAATATTTCTCCCCTGCCGACTCGAAGAGAACATAAATATTTCCATCTTGAATATCTATCTCTTCGGAACAAGGAGGCATTTCGATCTGAGTATCCGGCTTGTTCGGGCTTGTGGCAAGAGCTACAACTGAGGAGTATTTTTTCAGGTAAGAAGAAACTTTTCTTCCGTAGGATGTACTTAAATATACATTTCCAGATTCATCAAAGGCAACCCCTTGAACTTTCGCTGGAATCTTATATTCACTTAATTTCTCTAATTCATCTGTTACACTATTCATGTGATATGCAACCATTTTAGAATCCAATACCAGGGTATGAGTCGCTACCCAGAGCCGTCCCCCATGATAAGTAATACAGGAAGGACTGTTTTCCACAGGGTAGGTGTCTACAACACCAGTAGCGTCTACCACTCCCCCGCGATTCTGATAAGCCATAGTCTCAATAAAATCATAGGAAATCCGTTCTAAGGTCTTCTTTTCCGAATTGCATACCCACACATTATTTCCATCAAAGGCAATTCCACCTAAATGGCTGTTCTCATCCATTCCCAATGTCACAAGATGCTCTCCCGTATCCCTTTCAATAACGATCAAAGATCCCAGACATTCTTCTTCCGTAGAATAAGATGTGATCAGCACAAATTCTTCTGTAAAACACATTCCCTGTGGAATCTGGGACTGGCTGAATACATACTGCTTTAAAAAATCCTCTTCTTTTGTTTCCGGCATACCCGGAATAGAAATATCATTGCAAAAACTATATTCCAGATCTTTTAAGTGAAACACTTTATTTCGAATGGTGCTTTTGGAAGTATATTCGTAATTTTCCACATTATATTCGTTATCGTTGATCCGTTCCCATTTTGCATAGACCACCCTGTCCTGAAAATATTCCGGTGTCATATAAGTGATCTTCCCAGTATAATTGGAATTGACATACCAGCCCCGAAAACGATATCCATATCGGTATGGAGTCACTAATTTATACTCGGGCTCATCTCTATATAGCTTCTGCACATTTTCGCAGGGCAAAAGACCCCCATTTGCCTCATATACCAGATAGCATACTTTGCTGTCTGTATCCGCTTCAAACATTGTCAAAATAGGTGCAAAAGACCCGGAGTCCCCTTTCGTGGACTCCGGATCTATACAGACCATCAATATGAATATTAGAAAAATGAATAAACTATTCTTCCAGGTCAACAAGTTTACTTGCCCTCTCTTCAATCTGTTTCTTTGCCACATCATCTGGTGCCTGCTCGTAACGGGCAAATTCATAGGAGAAAGTTCCGCTTCCACTAGTCATGGAGCGAAGCTGGGTGTTATATCCAAATAATTCCAGGTAAGGAATATCCGCAACGATCTCCTGATTGCCGTTGCCAATCGGATTCATACCCATAACACGACCACGCCGCTTATTCAGATCTCCCATAATATCTCCGGTATATTCTTCCGGAACAACAACTTTCATGGATGCGATCGGCTCTAATAGAACCGGATGTGCTTCCATAAAGCCTTTCTTAAACGCCTGAGTTGCAGCTACTTTAAATGCCATTTCTGAAGAATCTACCGGATGATAAGATCCATCATATAACACGGCTTTTACCCCAATAACTGGATATGCTGCTAAAGGTCCTTTCTTAACGCCTTCTGCGATTCCTTTCTCAACTGCTGGGAAATAATTCTTCGGAACTGCACCACCTACTACACACTGTTCAAATACATATGGCTCATTCTGATCCTCTGATGGTTCAAAAGTCATCTTAACGTGACCATACTGTCCATGTCCACCAGACTGTTTCTTGTATTTGTACTCTACGTCTGCTTTCTTCCGTAAGGTCTCACGGAAAGCCACCTTTGGACGCATTAATTCAATGTCTACTTTGTATTTCTCTAAGAGGGTACTTGCTACTACTTCTAAGTGCTGATCTCCCATTCCATAGAGAACTGTCTGACCGTTCTCTGCATCATTTACATGCTGTAAAGTAAGGTCTTCCATTAAGAGCTTCTGTAATGCCTGAGAGATCTTATCCTCATCGCCCTTATTCTTAGCTTTATAACGCATAGAAACGTATGGCTTGGAAATATTTGCACGGATATAAGCAACCGGACGGTTTCTGGTAGAAAGAGAATCTGTAGTGCAGCTCTTCTGTAATTTTGCTAAAGCACCAATATCTCCTGCATGAAGTTCGGAAACTTCTTCTACTTTGTTACCGCAGATCACATATAATCTGCCGATCTTCTCATCACAATCCTTATGATAATTAAATAATACATCATCTGTCTTTAATACACCGGAATTTACTTTGATCAGAGAGTATTTTCCAATATAAGGGTCTACGATAGTCTTGAAAATATACGCAGATTTTGCTTTTGCAAAATCATAATCTGCTTCAAATACTTCGTTCGTCTTGGTATCAATACCTGCACAGCTTCTCTTATCTGGGCTTGGGAAGTATTTCACGATGTCAGCCATCAATGTGTACATTCCTCTTGCTAAGGTATTAGAACCCATCAGAACCGGAACGATAGTTCCATCTAAGACATTCACACGAAGTGCCTGACGGATTTCATCTTCTGAGAAAGTATCTCCACCAAAATAACGATCCATAAATTCTTCGCTGGTCTCTGCTACTGCTTCTAATAAAGCTTCTCTACAGATTCCTAAGTTCTCCATAGAATAATCCGGAACATCAAATTTATCTACAGTTCCAGAAGCATTCCAGCGTTTTGCTTTCTGCTGAACTACATTCACATATCCAACGAACTGTCCATCTTCACGGATTGGCAGATGGAATGGAGCGATCTTCTTACCATAAAGTCCCTGCAGATCTTCTACTACCTGACGGAAGCTGGCATTATCAATATCCATATCTGTTACGAAGATCATTCTCGGAAGCTTCATCTTCTCGCAAAGTTCCCAAGCTTTCTTAGTACCGGTCTCGATTCCTGCCTTACCGGAAACAACAATGATCGCAGCGTCTGCTACAGAAACTGCTTCTTCAACTTCTCCCACAAAATCAAAATATCCAGGAGTATCCAAAATGTTGATCTTCACATCTCCCCATTGAATTGGGATCAAGGAAGTATGTATAGAGAACTGTCTCTTCTGTTCTTCCTTATCATAATCACTAATTGTATTGCCCCCTGCAATATCTCCCATTCTCTTTGTCATACCTGCCAGGTAAGCCATAGCTTCCGCTAAAGAGGTCTTACCGCAGCCCCCATGTCCTAAGAGAACAACATTTCTGATCTTGTCGGTTGTGTAAACATTCATATGCAATTCCTCCCACGTACATTATATGGATATATTTTACTAATTTTTATAACGTTTTACAACTATTTTATGCAAAATTCATATATTTTTCTTCAATTTCCAATCTATCCCCCTATATAACCTTAAAAGATTCGCAATTATTTTACTTCTTTCTAAAATTTTTTCACATGAAAGGGGTTTTTTGGAGTATAATACAGCTATGTGTTCGATCATTTACAGAATAAATGACATTTGAAAAAATGAATGGCATTTGCAAAATAATGGCATCCACGGAGGACTATCATGAAATTTAATAACATTGGATTTATCGGGTTGGGACTGATCGGCGGATCTATCGCCAAGAAAATGAAAGAAAACCAGCCAGACGTACATATTATTGCTACAGCAGGACATCAGGAAACCATTACAGAAGCTCATAATATGGGGCTGATCGCAAACGACACTCTTCTTCCTTTGGAAGCTTTTTCGGAATGTGACGTGATCTTTTTATGTGCTCCGGTTTCCAGAAATGTAGATTACTTAAGAGAATTGAAGAATATTATCAAACCAGACTGCTACATTACCGATGTAGGAAGCACAAAAGGGGATATCCATGAGGAAGTAATTGCCTTAGGTCTGGAAAAGAACTTTATTGGTGGACATCCTATGACAGGATCTGAGAAGACAGGAATTACCAGTGCCAGCTCTTCTCTTTTGGAAAATGCGTACTATATCATTACTCCAACAGCCCAAACTCCAACAGAAGATGTGGAACAATTCCATGATTTTGTAAAATCCCTGGGATCTATTCCACTGGTCTTAGACTGCGGCGTCCACGACTATTCTACCGGAGCCATCAGCCATCTTCCTCATATGATCGCTTTTTCTCTGGTGAATCTGGTAAAAGACATTGACGATGAAAAAGAGACCATGAAGACCATTGCTGCAGGCGGTTTTCGGGACATTACACGAATTGCCTCCTCTTCGCCTGTTATGTGGCAGAATATCTGTTTTTCCAATAAGGAACAGTTATTAAGACTCATGGATCTGTATATAGAACAGCTTTCTTCTTTGAAACATTCTATTATGGATTCCGACCAGCAAGCTCTTTTAGATTATTTTGCTTCTGCCAGAGACTACCGAGATTCCTTCTTCATCCCACCTAAGAAGCACCGTACTGTCTTTGAATTATACTTAGATCTGGATGACAAAGCCGGTGAGATCGCTATTATTGCTACTATCTTTGCAAAAGACAATATCAGTATCAAAAATATTGGAATCATTAACAACCGAGAATTTGAAGAAGGAGTTCTTCGTGTAGAATTCTATGATCTGGATTCTATGAATCTTGCAAGAGAAGTGTTACAGGCGAAAAATTATACGATTTACGAGCGATAAAAAAATGCTACGCGCAAATATTTTGTGCGTAGCATTTTTAATATGTTATTTCAACAGATACTTATCAATTCCATCTGCAATACCATCTACGATCTTATACTGGTATGACTCACTTGCCATGAGCTTATCTTCTGTAGGATTTGTCATATATCCCATTTCTACGATAGTAACCGGAACCTGACACCAGTTGATTCCACTCATGGTATCTGTCTCCCATACCCGCTCTTTCTTACAGCCGGTGGATGCCACTAAAGAATCCAGAATATAGGTAGATAAAGCTTTTGACTCTGCATATAACTCACCATTGTATGGATTATTCTTAGTCTGGCAGATAGTCATAGCTCCATTTGCTGAGGAACTGGCTGATCCATTGGCATGAATACGGATAAAGGCATCTGCTGAGGCTTCATTAGCGATGGCAGCTCTCTCGCTATTACTGATATTCACGTCGTTGGTCTCACGGATCATGACAACTTCATAGCCTCTGCTCTCTAATTCATCCCGCAGTTTCAATGCCACCTGTAAATTTAACTCATATTCTGCCAATCCTGTAACACATCCGGAAGTTCCGCTGGATACTTTTGCTTTCATTGTGGTTGAACCAGGACCTACAGGTTCTTTTGCACTGTTGCCCTTTTTCTGATGACCTGCATCAATGGCTACCACATAACCATTTCCAGCCTGGCTGATCATCTTACCATTTTCTACATTCCAGAGCAGATTATTATATTCTACTTTTCCTGTATAAGAAAAATCCACTTTTCCACCGGAAACATACCACCAAGTGCCATTATATTTACATAATGTTGTGGCTGAGAAATTCACTTTTCCATTCTGTACATACCACCAGGAACCGTTGTACTTGCATAATCCTGTCGCATTAAAATTCACTTTTCCACCGGTTACATACCACCAGGCATTATTATATTTGCAAAGGGTCTGTGCATTAAAATTCACCTTGCCCCCAGAAACATACCACCAATATCCATTATATTTACATAAAGTTGTGGCAGAAAAATTAACCTTACCATTCTGTACATACCACCAGGAACCGTTGTACTTGCACAAACCTGTTGCTGCAAAGTTTACTTTACCGCCGGACACATACCACCAGCTTCCATTATGCTTGCACAGACCAGTGTATGTAAAATCCAGTTTTCCATCTTCAAAATACCACCAGGCATCGCTATATTTTGCTAATCCGGAATAAGATGTTACTTTATCGTTTTCATAATAATACCAGTTTCCATCTGTGGATTTTGCCACACCGTTTTTGCCCTCTGCCCTGGCACTGCATCTAGGCAGAACGATCAATCCTGCCGCTAAAAATAAAAGTATCAAACAATATACAATTTTCTTTTTTCCTGTAAAAATCTGACCAATTTTTTCCATAGCTATTTTCCTCTTATAAGATCTATAAAGATCCTATCCTCTAATACACATTCTCTTCTAACACTTCAAAATAGTTCTCAAAAGTCTTCCGACAGCAGCCTGGATCTAAGATCTCCACCCCGTCTGTTACCAGTCCCGGCAGAGAAAATGCCATCGCTACCCGGTGATCCTCAAAGGTCTTGATCTGACAGCCTGTGGTTGCCCCCGGCCAAATCCTGATATTTCCATCCCGTTCTGTGGCAGAGATTCCAAGACTTTCTAAATTAGTTAAGATTGCCTGAATCCTGTCACATTCCTGATAACGAATATGTCCTACATGACGGATCTCTACTGTAGAGCTGGCAAAAGGTGCAATCGCCGCCAAAGTAAGAGTCTGATCCGAAAAGCTGGACAGATCAAAAGTTCCTCCCTTAAATTCATCCTTCGGCGGATAAACTTTTATGCCATCCTGCTCTTCTTCTAAGGAACATCCCATCTGAACCAGCACGTCTAAGAACTGAATGTCTCCCTGAAGAGAATCCTTATGTACACCATAAACCTGAGCAGGAACCTTTAAGATCGGACTCATACCATAGAAATAACAAGCTGCTGAAAGATCCGGTTCAATGGCATAATCAAGAGCATTGTATGCACTTTCTGCCGGAATACAAAAGCCATCTTCGATCCTTGTTACATTCACTCCAAACTGTTCCATCATTTTCACAGTCATTTCCACATATGCCATTCCATGACTACCGGTAACATGCACTTTGAAATCTTTCTGGAATAAAAGTCCTGCGATCAGTAGCGCACTCAAAAACTGACTACTCTTATCCACATCTACTGTAACTTCATCTGGGAAATCTTTTAGTCCAGAAGCCACTTCATTGCCAGAAGCCACTTCATTGCCGGAAGCGATCTCATTCTCAATGATAAACGGAAAATGAAATTCTTCCTCCAGATAAGTGATCTTTGCTCCTAACTGCTCCAACGCCACCAGAAGCTCCTTCATGGGACGTTTCTTCATCTGTTCGGAGGAATCAATGGTATATCTACCTCCCGCCAATCCCAGATAAGCCGTCAAAAATCTGGCAGCAGTTCCTGCACTTCCCACATTGATCTTAGCCTCCTTTTTCGGGATAGCACCTCCAAGTCCTGTAATGGAAACAACTTTTGTCTCCTCGTTGGAATCTACATCAAATCCCAGATCCATCAGTGCCTGAATAAAATGTCTGGAATCATCACTATATAAAACGCCAGACAGCGTACTTTTTCCCTTTGCTAATGCCGCAATCAAAAGCGCCCGGTTCGTAATACTTTTTGAACCGGGTACCTGTGCTTTTATCTCATGCGGGCAAGTAACTTTTTTTACGTGATACACGTCTTGAAGTTTCATTCCTGCCTCCTTTGTCATCACTCGTGTTGTTTCAATAACATGGCATCGCCAAAACTGAAAAAACGATATCTTTCTTTTACTGCAGTCTCATAAGCAGATAAGACATTCTCTCTTCCTGCCAGTGCAGAAACCAACATGACCAATGTAGATTCCGGTAAATGGAAATTGGTGATCAGTTCATCAATCACTTTAAATTGATATCCTGGATAAATAAAAATATCTGTCCATCCACTGGTCTCTTTCAAAAATCCATTCTCATCTGCCGCGGATTCCAAGGTTCTGGTACTGGTAGTTCCCACAGAAATAACCTTGTGTCCAGCCGCCTTGGTCTGATTGATCAGATCTGCCGCTTCCTGAGATATCATATAAAATTCAGAATGCATATGATGTTCTAATACATTATCAACTTTTACAGGGCGGAAAGTACCAAGACCTACATGAAGGGTTACTTCTGCGATATTTACTCCTTTTTCCTTTACTTTCGCAAGGAGTTCCTGAGTAAAATGAAGTCCAGCAGTAGGCGCTGCCGCAGAGCCATCATGCTTTGCATAAACAGTCTGATAACGGTTCTTATCCTGTAACTGATGAGTAATATATGGTGGAAGTGGCATTTGTCCCAACTGATCTAAGATTTCCTCAAAAATGCCCTCATAATGGAACTGGATCAGACGATTTCCATCATCTACCACATCAAGGATCTCTCCTGTTAAAAGCCCTTCCCCGAAAATGATCTTCGTTCCCGGTTTCGCTTTCTTTCCTGGTTTGACCAGAGTCTCCCAGACATCATTTTCCCTGCGTTTTAATAAAAGAAGTTCGATCTTTGCCATCGTTCCTTCTTTTACACCGAATAGCCGGGCAGGGATTACTTTTGTATTATTCAGTACCAGACAGTCTCCCGGATTTAAGTACTCTAAAATATCTTTAAAGACTTTATGCTCTACCTCTCCGGTCTTCTGATCTAAGACCATCAGTCTGGAACTGGAACGATCCTCCAGAGGATCCTGTGCGATCAGTTCCTCTGGAAGGTCATAATAAAAATCGGATGTTGACAATTGTTCCATAATTTCTCCAAATTAGCTTCTTAACTCTGCTGCAAATTTCTTATTTAACTGTTTCAAGATCTTCTTAACAAAGCCATCTACTGATTCTGTGGTAAATGCTTCATCCTTAGGAGTAAAGAGAACTGTAAATGCCATACTCTTCTGGTTTTCTGCGATCTGAGCGCCTTCGTAAATATCAAATAATTTAATATTTGTAATGTATTTACAAGCTTCTTTCATAGTGCTCTCGATCTCGCCACAGGTTACATTTTTATCAACTACGATAGCTAAATCTCTCTGCTCTTCTGCAAATTTTGGAAGTGGAGTAAACATGGCTTTCTTTCCATACCACTGTGATAAGATCTCTAAATCCATTTCCATGATATACATTGGTGTACGAAGATCACATTCGTCAGCCACATCATATGCTAATTTACCTAAGTAATCAATCTCTTCTCCATTACAGCTAATGCTTGCAGTCTGGAATGGATGTAAGAAAGTCTTAGTTGTATTTGCATAAGTAAATTCTACGTGTAAAGTCTCTGCTACTTTTTCTGCGATTCCTTTTAAAGTAAAGAAGGATTCTTTTTCTCCAAATACAGCTACGCAGAGAGTCTGACGCTCATCTGGATATTCAGTCAATGGAAGTTCCTTTGGAATGAATTTCTTAGCAACTTCAAATAATCTTCCTTCCAGATTGCCTTTCTTCTGATTACGCATAACAGCGTTGATCATAGAAGCTGCCAGAGTTGTTCTCATCAGAGATAATTCTTCGCTGATCGGATTCATGATACGGATCGCATGACGCTCTGGTGCATCTTCTGGTAACTTTAATAAATCCAGATCTGATGGTGAGAAGAAAGAATAATGGATACACTCATGAGCACCTGTTGCACAAAGAGCTTTCTTTAAGCGCATTTCTGTCTTCTGTACAGTGTTCTCTCCACCAACAGTTACCTGAGCAGTTGGCATGAAAGTAGGTGTAATATGATCATAACCATACATACGGATCACTTCTTCTGCCACATCCTGATAACCTTCCATATCTTCACGATATGCAGGGATCTGAATCGTAAGAGTATCCCCATCGATCTTTGGCTCAAAGCAAAGATTTGTCATGATACGGACAATATCTTCATTTGGAACAGTGATACCAAGGACCGCATTTACTCTATTGATGCTTACTGTTAATTCTCTTGGCTCTACGCTGTTTCCTGTATTTACATCTACGTGTAATTTAGAAACTTTACCACATTCTAATTCTTCAATAAGATGAAGAGCTCTCTTCATTGCCATTACAGTTGCATACTCGTCTACACCTTTTGCATAGCGGGCACTGGAATCAGAAGATTTACCAACGGCTCTGGATGTACGACGGATATTATCACGGGCAAATTTTGCAGATTCAAATAAGACATTCTGAGTTGTCTCTCTGATCTCAGAATTTAATCCACCCATAACACCTGCTAAAGCAACTGGTTTTACACCATCACAGATCAGCATATTCTCTGTAGTAAGGGTCAGTTCATCCTCATCTAATGTGGTGATCTTCTCTCCCTCTGTAGCACGACGTACATTGATGGCATCCCCTTCTAAGGTGGTGTAATCAAAAGCATGCATTGGCTGTCCTAATTCCTTTAAGATATAGTTTGTAATATCAACAATATTAGAAATTGGATTGATTCCCACAAGTTCCAAACGGCGTTTCATCCAAAGTGGAGATTCTGCGATTGTTACATCATGTACGAAATGAGCACTGTATCTATGGCAGAGTTCTGGACAATCTACAGTCACTTTAAATCCATCAATGGTCACATCATCTTCTGTATAATCTAAAGCTGGTGCTTTGAATTCTTTTTCTAATACTGCAGCGATCTCTCTTGCAATACCTACGATACTCTGACAGTCTGGACGGTTTGCAGTGATGGCAATATCAAAGATCCAATCATCTAAACCTAAGATTGGTTTTACATCTGCACCTACAGGAGCGTCTTCTGGTAACACAAGAAGTCCGTTATAGCCTGCACCTGGATACATATTTTCACTTACACCCAGTTCTACTCCGGAACAAAGCATACCAAAGGATTCTACTCCACGGAGTTTTCCTTTTCCAATGGTCATAACACCTTCTACTGTCTTATGATCTTTTGCAGTTGCATAAACCGTTGCGCCAACTAAAGCTGTTGGGAATTTTCCGCCTGCTACTACATTGTCAGCTCCACAGCAGATCTGGAAAGTTCCATGCTCGCCACAATCTACCTGACATACATGTAAATGAGTATCTGGAATTGGCTCGCAAGTGAGAACGTGTCCAACTACTACTTTGCTTATATCTTTTCCAACTTCATATAATTCTTCTACTTCGAATCCACAAGAAAATAATTTATCTTCTAATTCCTGTGGTGTAATATCGATATCTACATAATCTTTTAACCAACTTAATGGTGCTAACATATCTTTTTACCAAGCCTTTCTCTCTTTATCTGCACTTATCTGTTTATTTATCGTTTAACTGATTTAATACTTTGATATCAGACTCAAATAACATCTTGATGTTATTGATACCGTATTTTAACATAGCGGTACGCTCAATACCGATACCAAAAGCAAATCCGCTGTATACGCTGGTGTCAATGCCACAGTTCTCTAATACTTTGTTGTTTACCACGCCGGCACCAAGGATCTCGATCCAGCCAGTACCTTTACAAAGTTTACAGCCTTTTCCACCACATTCAAAACAGCTGCAGTCTACTTCTACAGATGGCTCTGTAAATGGGAAATAAGAAGGACGAAGACGGGTCTTTGTGCCTTCTCCGTAGATCTGACGTACAAATTCATCTAACATTCCCTGCAGATCACACAGAGTGATTCCTTTGTCTACTACCAGACCTTCCATCTGAGTAAACATTGGTGAATGAGTTGCGTCATCATCTGAACGGAATACCTTACCTGGAGATAAGATCTTGATCGGTGGCTGTTTTTTCTCCATAACGTGAATCTGTCCAGCAGAGGTCTGAGTTCTCAGTAAGAACTCTGGAGATAAATAGAAAGTATCCTGCATATCTCTTGCCGGATGATCCTGTGGAGTATTCAACGCAGTAAAGTTATAGTAATCTGTCTCAATTTCTGGTCCTTCATAGATCTCAAATCCCATTCCTGAGAAAATGTCAATGATCTCATTACGAACCAATGTGATCGGATGTAAATTTCCTTCTGCTGTTGTCTCAGCTGGTAAAGAAATATCAATCTTCTCTGCTTCATATCTTGCCTGTAATTCTTTGGCTTTCATCTTCTCATCCAGACCACCTAAGAATTCCAATGCCCAAGCTTTTAATTCGTTTACTCCCTTACCATAAGCAGCTTTTTCTTCATTTGGGATGTTCTTCATTTCTTTCATTAAAAGACCGATCTTACCAGTCTTTCCATCCAAGAATTTCTTCTTGAATTCATACACTTCTTTAGAAGAATTTAATTCTTCTGCACCAGCAAGAATTTCCTGCTTGATCTGTTCTAAATTTGCGTTCATGGTTCTCTCCTTGTATTATATGTTTTCTTACATTAAATTCGCGTTTTACCCGCAGGCTACATCTTTCGCTTGCCAGAATCTCCATAAAAATTTCATAACAAACAAAAAAGCCCGTCCCTTTAAACTTAATTAAAGGGACGAACTTAAAATCCGCGATACCACCCTGATTCCTGCTTATCCTAAGCAGACACTCAATTCTGCGTAACGTGCACTCTACGTCACAGACTAATCAGATTGCTCTTTTCACCTATGCAGCTCCTGTGGGAAATTCGACTCATCACATATCTGAAGGAAGCTTTCAGCCGGTGACTTCCTCTCTCTTGCAGCTGTTTGATGATCTACTAAACACGATCATTGCCTTTTACATAGGTTGTATTGTAGCATAACAAGCTGGAAACTTCAAGCAAAATTTATTCAACCAGCTCATATATCTGGCTTTTTACCTTCTCTAAAATATACTCCACGATTTCCACGATAGAGAAGTCTTTTTCTCCAAGTCTAATAGAAATCACGCCATCCTGATTCATGCAAGAGATCTGCTCATTAAAAGTCTTCAATAAATGAGTCAACTTTTCTATCACTACTTCCTGTGCCATTTGAAGATCAGCCAGCTGCTCCCACAGATATGTAACACAACTGCTTTCTTCTAGGAATCTTCCATTTCCACCTTCCCATTCTTCTATCGTAAGATGAAGACGTGAAGCCGTCGCCATATCAATCGGTATGCTCTTCTTTTCTCTGGAAAGCAGATCTACTTTTACTAATTCCTGACCATCTACAAAATAAACTGCATTTCCTGCAAGGATAATCTCGTTTCTTTCCTCTGTCATTCCTGCATATTCCGGCAGAATCTTTGCAAAGTTCTCCTTAGAAATGATAGCTGGGAGGAAAAAATCCCCTGTATCACTTTCCATCTTCGTAAACACTTCAAAACTCTTCTTAGAATCTTCTTCTATGAAAGCCACGATCTTATCTGGAGCTTCTTCCACCTCTGGGGCTTCCGGCTCTTCCATAGTCTCTAAAATCTCTTCCACAACTTCCGGCTCTTCCACTTCAATGTCTGCAAATACTCGTAAGATTTCAAGCTGTAATATGAATTTCTCTCTTACCGGCTGGAGCATAAACTGAGAATTCAACTGCATGGTCTGCATGATATTACCGGCTTTCATTAAGCCTTTCACCACTGATTCTTTTACAGGATCCAGACTTTCTCCTTTTTTCACGATAAAAGATAATCTCTCCCCCATAAGAGGCATCGTCTTAACAAAATTCCTCAGAGGAGCTACATATTTTTCCTCCTCTTCCGAAGTCATTACCATATTATTCTGTTCCCGCGCAGCTAATATAGACTCCACTTCGTCCATTTTCTGAGCGTAAACTTCATCCATGGCTTTTTGACGCTCTTCTAATTCTTTTTGTGCTGCCTCATTTGCAATCCGGATCTGCTCTTCTTCTTGAGCTTTTCTTTCCTGCTCTAATTCCGCTCTGGATTTTGGTTTGCTACCATCCTCCACTTCATAGCTCAGCTGTAGATTGGCATAACGCTCATTATCAATGATCTTTCCAACTTCCTCAATATAGGATGCTGAGACCAAAGTGATCCCTTCTGGAAGTGCACTGACCTCTATGGTCTCAAGGCTCATTGGCAGGCGCAGTTTCTTAAGAGAAGTACATCCTGCAAACGCTTTTCTTTCTATATTCTTTATAGTGTCAGGAAGTTGTACCTCAGACAATGCTGTACAATTTTCAAAAAGGGAAGCTGAGATCCTATCAATGGTTTTCGGGATAGATACTTTCTTAAGAGAAGTACATCCTGCAAACGCTCCTTCTCCAATCTTTGTTAATTTTTTACCAAAGTATATTTTCTTTAGGGATGTACAGCCTTTGAAAGCTTCCTTTCCAAACTCTCTCATCTGAGATGTTTTTGGCGTTTCTGTTAAGCTTGTACAGCCGGAAAAACATTCTGCCGGGATGATAGAGATCTGCTCTGACAAAGTAACTTTCTTCAAAGACTCCATTCCACGAAATCCACTCATGATTCCTGTATAAGAATTAGGAACTATGATACTTTCTATTCCCTGAACAGAAATTTGTCCGATATCCGTTATCGTTTCCCCACAAAAACGTTGTGGCAAAATGAGTTCTTTTTTATCTGCTTCCCCTGAGATTTTCACAGAAACAGATAATCTCTCTTCCCCTTCTGACTGGAAAAACTCAAATTTATAAGACTCTGTGATCGGATAATGACCATCCACATTTTCTGTTAAAGAACTCTCTTCTGATGACAGTTCAAAGAGTCTTGCAAAATTTACAAATTCAAATTCTCCCTTATCATTCTTAGAAGCGATACCTCTGCAAGTTGCTTGTTTCGTTGTATCTTCTGCCACACCACTTCCAACATAATAAACATGCTGGCTTAAAAACTGTGTCCTTTCTTCCCCTTCCATGTCATAACTGGAATTTACAAATTCATATTTTCCGCCTGACAATTGACTTACCGTCTCTTTAAACCATATACTAAATTCCTTATCCTTCTTACCGTTTTCTGCTAATTCTTCATCGCTTAATATTTTCGACGCCCAAAGAGGATTATTTTCCACAAGGAGTCTTTCAACCTCTATAAAACGCTTTAGTGCTTCTAATTGCAATTTGGTCACAGGATCGTTCTCTGCTGATCGCTCATTTTCTATGGCTATATCATATAGTAATTCTTCAAATTCATAGGTTGCTTCTATCTCTAAAGGAGTATTTTCTTCCTCTGTATACAGATTGATATAATCCCTTAAGAATCTCATTTCAAATATAGCATCTGCTCTGTTTTTCTCAAACCATTCTTTATCAAATGGTACTCTATATACCATATCCTCCACTAATGCATATAATTTCTCATTAAGTCTTACTGGATAGAGTCGTTTTCCACTTTCTTTATCTAC
>JAGAOC010000076.1 GCA_017623935.1 Agathobacter sp.
GAAGAAGAGTTGAGAAAATTAGCATAAAATATTTTGAATGCTTGTTGTGAATAACTCGACAGAATTTTAAGAAATACACTATTGTTGTCGTGGGAGAAATTTTTTTTAAAAACTTGTCGCAAAATAATTGACAAAACATACAGATGAAGATTCTCAAAGAAACAGCTTGCCAGATTTCGGGAAAGCAACTATAATATATTAGATAATGCTCTTAATATAGAGTGAACTTTTGGGAGGAAATATGAAGATTAAGAAACTTATGGCACTGCTTTTAGCAGGAGCACTTACCGTATCAGCATTTATTGGCTGTGGAGTAGATAAAGACGCAACAGTAGCAACCTTAGGAGAACAGGAAGTAAGCCTTGGTCTGGTGAACTTTATGAGCCGTTATCAGCAGGCACAGATCAGTGAAGCGTATGTTTATTATTTCGGCAAAGATGTATGGACCCAGGATCTTTCCAGCAACGGAACTACTATGGAAGAGGATATGATCAATGAAGTAGTAGAAGAAGTTCATGAGATGTATACTTTGAAGGCTCATATGAGCGATTACAACGTTGAGATCACTGCAGAAGAAGAAGCTGCTATCGCAGAGGCAGTGAAGGCCTTTATGGAAGCAAATTCCAAAGAAGCCTTAGATGAGTTAGGAGCTACCGAGGAGATCGTTACAGAAATGTTAACTCTCCGTACCATCAAAGAGAAGATGTCAGTGGCGATCAAAGCAGACGTAGACCGTGAAGTTAGCGACGAAGAAGCAAATATGCGTGGTTACTCTATGGTATCCATTAATATTGCCGGAGAATATGATTCCAGCTACACAAACTATACAGAATATACAGATGATGAAGTTGCTGAGATTACCAGCAATGCAGAGAAGATGGCAGAAGCATTAAAAGTAGGCGGAGAAAGCGTAACATTAGAGAGCGTTGCAGAAGAATTTGGTTATTCCGTAACAACCGGAACTTATGATGCAGACAACACCACTTTAGCAGAGAATGTAAAGACAACCTTAGATGGTCTTGCAGTTGGAGAAGTTTCCGGACTGCTTACTACTGATGATGCTCTTTATTTTGTTCGTCTGGATACAGAGACTGATGAAACAGCAACTGAGACTAACAGAAACTCCATTATTACTGAGAGAGAGAATACTCTTTATACAGAAGTGTTAGAAGGCTGGCAGACAGATGATGGTTGGAAGTTAGATGAGAAGAAGTTAGAGCAGATCAAGTTCAAGAACAACTTCACTCAGACAACAGAATCAACTGAATCTGAGGCTGTAGAAACTACAGAGTCTACCGGAACAGAAACAGAAGGAACTGAGACAACAGAAACTACAGAGTCTACTGAATCTACAGAATCAACAGAAACCACAGAAACAACAGAAACAACAGAGACAACAGAAGAATAATAACAGAATTTCATGCGGGAAATAATTCCTGACTGAGAAAAGGCGGCAGGGCGATGGCTCTGCCGCTTGTGCGTGGAAACCGTTGCGTTGGGGAAGTGTTGCCGCTTGTGTGTGGGAACCATTGCGTCAAGAAAAGGAGCGTTTATGAAAGATAACATTGTTTTGATCGGAATGCCGGGAGTTGGAAAAAGCACCATTGGGGTTATTTTGGCAAAAGTATTGGGATACCAGTTTGTGGATGCGGATCTATTGATCCAGCAGCAGGAAGGTAAGCTATTAAAAGATATTATTGCGGATGTGGGAACGGAAGGTTTTATCCAAGTGGAAAATCGTGTCAACGCTTCCATTCAGGCAGAAAAGACGATCATTGCTACCGGTGGCAGTGTTGTCTATGGAAAAGAGGCCATGGAACACCTAAAATCCATTGGGACAGTGATTTATTTAAAAGTTTCTTTTGAAATTCTGCAAAAACGTCTTGCAGATATTAAGGGAAGAGGTGTAGTATTAAAAGAAGGGCAAGATTTGTGCGCTCTTTTTGAAGAGAGAGCGCCGTTGTATGAGAACTATGCAGATATTGAGATTTCCGAAGAGGATCTTTCTGTGGAAGAAACCGTAGAAAAATTAGTGGAAATTTTACAAAATTTGAATAGCATTTCATAAAAAAACGAATAGTATAAATAAAGGATAATTTCTCTTCTTGACAAATGAGAAAAAAGACGTCTATAATTACTTGTTTGATAGCAGATGAATGTATAGTAAGCTCATGAGGTGTGAGACATGGATCAATACGTAATCAAAGGTGGTTATCCGTTACAAGGTGAAGTTGAAATCGGTGGAGCAAAGAACGCAGCATTAGCAATTCTGGCTGCCGCGATCATGACGGATGAGACCGTTACAATAGATAATTTACCAAATGTAAGAGATATCAACGTTCTGTTGCAGGCGATCGAAGAGATCGGGGCAAAGGTAGAGCGAGTTGATGTGCATAAAGTGAAGATCAATGGTTCCTTTATCAGGGATGTCAGTGTGGATAATGAATTCATCCGCAAGATTCGTGCATCCTATTATCTGATCGGAGCCTTATTAGGAAAATATCGTCGTGCAGAAGTAGCACTTCCAGGTGGATGTGATATCGGAAGCAGACCGATCGATCTTCATATTAAGGGATTTAAGGCTATGGGAGCTTCTGTGGATATTGCACATGGATTAGTAAAAGCAGAAGCAAAGGAATTAAAAGGAACCCATATTTACTTAGATAAGGTGTCTGTAGGCGCGACTATCAATATCATGATGGCGGCAGCTATGGCAGAAGGAAAGACTGTCATTGAAAATGCAGCAAAAGAGCCACATGTAGTAGACGTTGCAAACTTCTTAAGCAGCATGGGAGCTAATATCCGTGGTGCAGGAACAGATGTTATCCGTATTGTAGGTGTGGAGAAACTCCATAAGACCGAATATTCTATTATTCCGGATCAGATCGAAGCAGGAACCTTTATGTTTGCGGCAGCAGCAACCGGCGGTGATGTGCTGGTGAAGAATGTTATTCCGAAGCATTTAGAGGCAACTACTGCGAAGTTGTTAGAAGCAGGATGTGAAGTAGAAGAATTTGATGATTCTGTACGGGTACGTTCTGTAGGAAGATTACAGCATACTCAGGTTACCACTCTGCCATATCCAGGTTTCCCAACGGATATGCAGCCACAGATGGCAGTTGTCTTAGGCATCGCAGAAGGAACCAGTACTGTAACAGAGAGTATTTTTGAAAATCGTTTCCGTTATGTGGATGAGCTTACCAGAATGGGAGCTAACATCAAGGTAGAGAGCAATATTGCCATTATCAATGGTGTTTCCCGTTATACCGGTGCCAGAGTCAATGCTCCGGACTTAAGAGCTGGTGCAGCCCTTGTGATCGCAGGAATGGCAGCAGAAGGCATTACCGTGGTAGATGATATTCATTATATTGAACGTGGATACGAGAACTTTGACGGCAAATTAAGAGGTCTTGGAGCTAAGATAGAGAAAGTATCCAGCGAGAAAGAATTACAGAAATTCATCTTGAAGGTTTCATAGAGAATCTTTGAGAACAGTTTTAGTGAATAGAAATTAGAAAAGATGTTTTCAGACATAGGTTTGGGAACATCTTTTTTACTAGGATTCGGAGATTAAAAGGGAGAAATATATGAAAAGGAACATACGAGGACTTTTGGGAATCATTCCGTTTGTGATAGTGATAGCAGTGGCAGTTCTATTCGTAGAGCAGTATAATAATTCAAATAAAGAGACAGAGCTTGAGGACGAGGAATCGGGGGAGGTCAGAGAGGTGATAGGTTTTTATACGCCGGACCTCTTTTTTTCTCAGCTGGTGGAAGAAGCAGAGGATTTGCAGGATCAGTCTTATGTTATCGATGATGAACCAGCGGAGATCATTGCTCCGGCAGATATAGAAGAACTGGGGTATCGGAAGGCAACAAGATTATCCGGCTGGGTATTAGGAGAAGAGTGTTTTACCGATAACGAAGCCCTTTTAGAACAGGTAATTGGAATCGTTTCCAGATTAACTCCTAATAGCATGACAGGGGCTCCACGAGGCGAGAATGGAGAGATGATATTAGGAGGCAGTGTGACCTTGAACCTTTATGATGAAAATGGATTGCTTTATGAGGTAACATCATGTGCCGGAGAGCCTAAGGTAATGTATATCAGCGGAAGTGGGTATCAGTTCTTTTGTGATCTGTCAGAAGAAGATAATGAATTGTTCTGGGATATAGATTCTAGTATATATTATGAATTTGCACCAGAAGAGTTGGAGAATTAGAGGATGAGCGACTTTAAGATTGATGCATATGATCTGGCGTGGATAGATGGCGTAGAAGATGATCCAAAAGATCTGTGTTTACATGGACGTGCCGTTGCGATTATTGGTGATAAAAAGTTAGAATATGACGCTACAGTAAGCGCAACAGGATTGTGCCTATTAAGAACTATTACAGAAGATCATATCATTAACAAAGATATACAAATGTTTCCTTGTTGCGGGCATACGCTTATTCCCGGTGAAGATCTATCAGAAGTATATATCATGGGATGTAGTAATGGCATTGATTGGACTGTTTTGCATGAGGATGGATATATTAAGATCATTCTCGAAGATGGGGAGACTACATTAGTTGAATTTGAACAGTACAAACAGGAAGTATTTGCCCTTGCCGATAAGATAGAAAGTTTTTATAACGCCTGTTCTCCAAAGCGACTTCCTAAGGATGCCTTTGAAAAAAACGGTTATTTAGCATTTTGGAACGAGTGGCACCGAAGACGAAACAAGCAATAATATTTAGTCAAAAAGTAGAAAAACGCGTAGTGCTATATATGTTGTGTAACATATATAACGCTGCGCGTTTATTTTTATATTACAGTCTTAATGAAAAGATCTCTCTCCTGAGAAAGATCCAGACAACTGTTATCATCGAAGCGAACCAGAGGTCTGGAAAGATCCTGGGAATTGAGCATTGCAATGTTGCAACCTCTTCCGTCACTTAAGATAACTCGGTTAGATTGATAAGTAACAGCGATCTTCTTTAAGAAAGTCAGTATGTACTTGGTGTGGTATTTCTGGTAGCCGTCTTTCTCGAAGTTGGCGATTACCTGGAATGGACACAGTGGAGAACGATAAGAACGAGCTGCTGTCATAGCGTCGTATACGTCTGCGATACCAATGATCATTGCAAAATCGTCGATATTCTCTTCTGTCAGTCCGGATGGATAACCACTTCCATCGCAGCGCTCATGATGCATAAGAGCGGCTTTCTTGATACGGGAATCCAGATTCATGTTCTTTAAGATGTCATAGCCTCTCTTGGTATGACTCTTCATGATAGCGAATTCTTCATCGCTTAATGCTCCCGGCTTATCTAAGATATCTTCCGGTATGGTTAATTTGCCAATATCATGAAGTAAACCTGCTAATGTAAGCTGATTCAGATCATGCATCTCCATCTTGAGCCATCTTCCTAACATACGGGCGGTCAAGGCTACGTTCAAGCTGTGAGCATATACCAGATCCGTAATAGAGCGAAGGTTACGCAGTAGATCAAATAACTGTTGTACAGATTTCTCTTCGAAAAGAGGATAGATAATATCCAATAATTCTTCACATGGGATCTGTGTGCCATTCTCTACAGCGGCTAAAAGTATTGGCTTCATTTTCTGGATCGCAGAGAAGTATTCCACTTCAAACTTATGGAATTCTACAGAGGAAGCTGCTTTCTGCGCGGAAGTCATCTTCTTAACAGAAGCCTTAAGGTCGAACTCCTCAGCAGGCTTGTCCACTGATTCTGTAACAGGAACTTCAGTATTTGATGCTTCCATGGATGGAAGGATCTCATCTTCTACGGTTACATAATCTACTCTATAGATAGCGATATGTCTTAATAATTTCTGGTCGATAATTGTACCTGCGGGTGCAAGAATCTGTCCTAATGGTGTTTTAATCGGCTGTGTAGTTACCATTCCTACAGCCAGTTCTTTTGATGATAAAGTCTTCATATGATCTCACCCCAAATTTCTCCTAGTTGTTTCTAGTATAAATTCATTGTCTCAAAATGTCAATGAAAAGGCTTGACAACTTTTCAAATACATAGTAATCTAAACACACATATGAATATATTTTTTCTCTTATTCAGAGTGATGGAGATACAAAGGATCTGTGAAGTCACGGCAACCCCGTTCCATTTTTGGACTGGAAGGTGCCAACCTGAGCGAGTAATCGAACAATAAGGGGGATTTGATCATACTGATTAATGAGTCCGCTTTTTTGCGGACTTTTTGTTTGCTTGGAAATTCAAGAAAGAATTCCTGTGCATGGATTCCATTGAGAAGAGATGTATTCCGAACTATTAACATTGATTTTTGAAAAGGAGACAAAAGATGGAGAAATTATTATTTACTTCTGAATCTGTAACAGAAGGCCATCCTGACAAAGTCTGTGATGCCATTTCTGACGCTATTTTAGATGCCTGCTTAGAACAGGATCCAATGAGCCGTGTTGCCTGCGAGACAGCAGCTTGTACCGGTTTTGTACTGGTAACCGGTGAGATCACTACTAAGGCTCAGTTAGATATTCCTGGAATCGTTCGTAAGACTGTAAATGAGATCGGTTATAACGATGCAAAAACAGGATTCGACGGAAATACCTGTGCAGTCATGGTTGCATTAGATCAGCAGTCTGCAGATATCGCTATGGGCGTAGACAAAGCTTTAGAAGCAAAAGAAGGAAGCCTGACAGATGATCTGGATACAGGAGCTGGAGATCAGGGTATGATGTTTGGTTTTGCCAGCAATGAAACAGAAGAGCTTATGCCATATCCGATCGCATTGGCTCATAAACTGGCTTTACAGCTTACCAAGGTTCGTAAAGATGGTACATTAACATATTTAAGACCAGATGGAAAAACCCAGGTTTCTGTAGAATATGATGAAGCCGGTAAACCAAAGCGATTAGAGGCGGTTGTTTTATCTACTCAGCATGATGAAGATGTGACTCAGGAACAGATTCATGCAGATATCCGTAAATATGTCTTTGATCCAATCCTTCCAGCTGATATGGTAGACGATCAGACTAAGATCTTTATTAACCCTACCGGACGTTTCGTAATCGGTGGACCACACGGAGATGCAGGTCTTACAGGACGTAAGATCATCGTTGATACCTACGGTGGATATGCTCGTCATGGCGGCGGAGCTTTCTCCGGAAAAGACTGTACAAAGGTTGACCGTTCTGCAGCATATGCAGCTCGTTATGTTGCTAAGAATATCGTAGCAGCAGGTCTGGCTGATAAATGTGAGATCCAGTTATCTTATGCTATCGGTGTAGCTCAGCCTACTTCCGTTATGGTAGATACTTTCGGAACAGGAAAGATCTCTGATGATAAATTAGTAGAGATCATCCGCAAACATTTTGATCTTCGTCCAGCAGGAATCATCAAAATGCTTGATCTTAGAAGACCGATCTACAGCCCAACAGCAGCTTACGGACACTTTGGAAGAACAGACTTAGATCTTCCTTGGGAAGCTACTGACAAGGTAGAAGAATTAAAATCTTATCTTTAGGATCCTGCGTTACGGTGAACAGACTGTAAGGATTTTATGAAAAATTTATAATAACTTATAAGAAATGAATAAGCATTTCTGGGAAACCATGTTATAATTACGATATGTGCCCAGAATGAAGAAAAAGTCACAGATTTCATCTAATGGGAGCTGTGACTTTTTTGAATTATGGTGATTAGAACTAGGGCCAGATTGCATGAAATGCAATCAACTTATATGGAGGATATATTTTGTGAAACTAAAGACCAAATTAGTGATTTCATTTTGTCTGATATTATTTGTGCCCCTGTCTCTAGCGGGAATTACCATTTATGGTTTCAATGTGTTTCAGACGAAGCTCATAGAAGAGACTTATGGACTGACAGGAGTAGAGGCCTATGGCTTGACCAATTCCATTCAGCTTTTAAATCGTTTTACCAGAACGGACTTTGAGACTTTGCAGAAGACTGCGTTGGATGAGCCGGAGAAACTCTCAGAAGAAGCTTATCTGCAGAGTGTGGATAAGCAGCTCAAAGAGAAATATTCTTATCTGATCGTAAGAAAAGACGAAGAAATCTTCTATAATGGGGAGAAAAATAATGAGGAAGTATTAGATAGTCTGGGTAGTTTTGGAAGTACGGATCCCCAATCGGCAGTAGGGACTTATCTGGATAGTGCAGACGAGATATTGATCAAGCAGGTAGATTTCCATTTTCAGGATGGAGGAGAAGGAAGTGCATTTATTGTTACTTCCACCCGTAATGTGGTCCCAGAGATCAAATCTCTTTTGGTCAATGCTTGTGTGGCAATCGTTTTGATCTTGTTGTTAACTGCCATTATGATGATCGCCTGGATCTATCGGAGCATGATAACTCCGATCAAGAAGCTGCAGGTGGCAGCAGAGAATATCAAAGAGGGGAATCTGGATTTTTCCATTGATGTCAGCGGTGAAGATGAAATTGCCGAATTGTGTATTACTTTTGAGGAAATGAGAAAGCGTTTGAAAGATAACGTAGAAGAGAAGATTGCAGACGAGAA
>JAGAOC010000077.1 GCA_017623935.1 Agathobacter sp.
ATGCAGTAAAAGATGTAGAACAGATGATAAGTGATATAAAAGCCGTTATGGCGGATCCTGGAGTGTTAGAGGAGCATTTGAATACTCAGAGAGTATGGGCATTAGCAGAAGATGTGGAGGCGTATCAGAACTAATGAGAACAAACAGTATGATCTGTCCGCAGTGCGGGGCAGCCTTAAGATTAGAGGATAATAACGAAAGAGCCGTATGCGATTATTGTGGATACAGTATGCTGATCGAGCAGGAAGAGACCATAGAGGAGATTCGGGAAAGAGCCCAGTCTAGATCCTATGGGTATCATAGCGGCAGGTTAGAAGCGGAAGCAAGAGCCAGAAGAAAAGATTTTTTCTGGGGCATCTTAAAAAAGCTGATCATCGTGGGCGTGATCGCTCTGATCATTGGTATTGCGACGGTAGTCGTGGAAGTTTCTAAGCCGAAGGTGAATCCCTTTGACTATATTGAAGTGTCGTTTCAGGGCAATGATGGAAAAGGTGAGATTGTCATAGAAGAGATCGGCACAACGGATGATATCAATCTTAAGAAGATAGATTTTGATATCTCTAAGAACAGACAACTGGCAGAAGGAGAGACAATTAAGATCACTGCTGCCAGTCAGGAATATCGTCTGACAGAAACCACAAGAACTTATACAGTAGAGGGACTGGATGAGTACTTGAAAGATCTAAAGGACCTTCCGGAAGAGGCTTTGGAGATCATTCATTCCCAGGCGCAGTCCAGTCTGGACATTAATCTGAGTCACACGAAAAATGCCGAAGTCTTTGTGGATATGCAGCCGGTGAAATTATTTTTACTTACGGATGGAAAACAGACCAATACCTTGTATGATGTGTTTGAAGTTCATTTTAATACCCGAAATGGTGAGCTGACCAAATATGTAACAGTATGTTTTAATGATGTGCTCATTCGGGAGGGGGAACAGATATCCATTGATATGTCTTATGGTATGTACATTGGACATCTTACGGAAGTATCAGGAGCTATCTATATTACGGGATATGATTCTGTGGATAGAGTTAAAAATGATATCTTGACCAGTCAGGAAAGTTATATGGAGTTAAAGGAACTGGATTTGTAATGTGAAAAATGGTATTATGGTAGGAAAATAAGAAGTTGAAATGGATCAGGTACGATTTTTATGAAAGAAAAACAGATAATCTATTACGAGAATGAATTGGAAGATGAATTTTCCACTGCTCAAATAGAGCCTAAAAAGATCGATGGAAATTATAAATATGTAGGCGGAGTTCTTCGGAAGATAGGCAGAGTCTTCTGGTATCAGATCCTGGCAAAGCCATTGGCAACCGTCTTTTTGAAACTTAAGTTCAACCATAAGATCGTGAATAAAGAATGTCTAAAGAAGGTAAAAGGAACCGGTTTCTTTTTATACGGAAATCACACCAATGCCATGGCGGATGCCCTGATCCCTACTATGATCTGCCGACCAACAGGAGTCTATGTGATCGTTCATCCCAATAACGTATCTATGCCAGTCTTTGGACATGTTACCCCTTCTTTGGGGGCGCTGCCGTTACCAGACGATAAAGCTGCCATGAAGAACTTTGGTCAGGCTTTGGAACATTATATTGGAAAAAAACAGTGTATTACAATCTATCCGGAGGCTCACATCTGGCCTTATTATACAAAAATACGCAATTTTAAAGATACTTCTTTTCGGTATCCGATCCAGTATGATGTGCCGGTATTCTGTTTTACGAATACTTATCAGAAGAAAAAAAGAGGCAAGACGCCTCAGATCGTAACTTATGTGGACGGACCATTTTATGCAGATAAGAGCTTGCCTGCCCGGGAGCAAAAGAAGCAACTTCATGAACAAGTCATGGCTTCTATGAAGCACTATTGTAAGAACAGTAATGTTGAAATGATCCAATACATAAAAAAAGAGGGATAACATATGAATATTTTATTTTCCGGTAACGATAATGTATTTGATGGGATCTTGACCTGTATGCTTTCTATTTTTAAGCGTACCAAGTCAAAAGAACCTTTCAATATCTATATTCTGACCATGGATGTTTCCAGGGTGAAACCAGAATATATTGCGGTAGAAGACGAGAAAGTTGCTTTTTTGCAGGAAGTAGCAAAAACCTATCACCCTAAGAATCAGATCATAAAGATTGATGTGACAGATATTTACGAAAGAGAATTTGCGAATTGTCCGAATGAGCAGTGTTATTGTTCACCATATACTCTGCTTCGGTTATTTATCGATCTTATTCCGGAGATTCCGGATAAGATTCTGTATCTGGATGTGGATGTTTTATTAAATCGTGAGATTGAATTGTTATATGACATTGATCTGGAAGATTATGAATATGCAGCTGCCAGAGATCATTACGGCAAATTTACGATCAATCCGAATTATATCAATGCAGGCGTGTTGTTATTTAATATGCCGGTGGCAAGAGAAACCAAGCTTTTTGAAAAGGCAAGAGAGTTGATAAAGACAAAGAAGCTTCTCTTTGCAGATCAAAGCGCCATCTACAGAAGCACCACTAAGAAAAAAATGCTTCCACAGAGATTTAATGATCAGAAATTTTTACATGATCACACAGTGATCAGGCATTTTTCAAAGAGATTGTTTTATCTGCCATATCCACATACGGATAATATCAAACAGTGGCATGTGAGCAAGATTCATTCGGTATTCCGATATGAGCAATTTGATGATGTCTTATATGAATATATCTATTTGAAAGGGAAATATCAACATGAAAGAAATGAAAAGCTTATGGAAAAAGAATAAGATCGTACCAATCTTTTTGGCAGCAGATGATTCTTATGTAAAATACATGATGGTTACCATGAAATCGGTCATTGACAATATCACACCGAAATATAAGTACAGAATGTATGTATTAAATATTGATATTTCTGTGGAAAATCAGGCATTGGTCAAAAAGATGGAGACTTCAAACTGTACCATCACTTTTGTTGATGTAAACAGTCAGTTAAAGAGTATTGAGAAGAAGATCTCTCTTCGGGATTACTATACAGCAACTACTTATTACAGATTATTTATTGCAGAGATGTTCCCACAGTATGATAAGGTGCTTTATATCGATTCTGATACCATTGTGCGGGATGACATTGCAAAATTATATAATTTCGATTTAAGAAATAACTATATTGGCGCAGTCCGGGATCAGTTAGTAGTTCAGACGGACGTATACGGCGATTATGTAGAGAAAGTTCTGGGAATTTCCAGAGGTGCTTATTTTAATGCAGGAGTCGTTCTCATTAACTGTGAGCAGTTTAGAAAACAGAATATTTTAAAACAGTTTATTGAGTTATTAAATACTTATACCTTCGTAGTGGCACAGGATCAGGATTATCTGAATATCCTCTGTAAGGACAAAGTTTTATGGGTAGATTCCCGTTGGAACACCCAGATGATAGGAAAACTTTCATTTCCAGAGGATCAGGCAAAACTGGTTCATTATAATCTGGCAGCAAAACCATGGCATTACGAAGATTGCCGCATGGGAGATTATTTCTGGGAAAATGCTAAGAAAACAGAGAAATATGATGAACTGCTGCAGGTGTTAAATAATTTCTCAAAAGCTGACGAGGCAAAAGATCAATATTATGGAGATAACCTGCAGAATCTGGCAATCTCTGAGATCAACAATATCAATAATTATTACAATCGTTTTGGAAATAATGAGCCATACAAACTGACCCGTATCGAGATCTTAAAGAAGATCGAAGAATATGAGAAAATGGGTTGGTTCGACAGGGATGTGGAGGAAGATCCACCAGCAAGAGAGCTTATGCCAAATGAAGTGGATTATCTACGCAGAAATATGAACAGTAAGATCCGTTCTAAATATGCCTTTAAGATTGCCCACTGGTTCGTAGATGTTTTGAAACGCAGAAAACAGTTTGTGATCAAAGAGATCAAGGGACTGGAGTATTTAAGAAATTTGGATACAGGTGCAGTCATTACCTGTAATCATTTTAATGCTTATGACAGTTTTGCAGTGCAGCTTGCTTTTGAAAAAGCCCATCTTCGCAGAAAGAAACTGTTTCGTGTTATCAGTGAAGCCAACTATACTTCCTTCCCGGGATTTTATGGATTTTTAATGCGTAACTGCAATACACTGCCTCTGAGTTCCAACAGACTGACCATGAAGAAATTCATGAAGGCAGTAAATCGTATCCTGCAGAAAGGGCATTTCATTTTGGTGTACGCAGAGCAGAGTATGTGGTGGAATTATCGGAAGCCAAAGCCTTTGAAAAAGGGTGCATTTACTTTTGCTGCGAATAACCATGTGCCAGTAGTTCCATGTTTTATTACCATGGAAGACACCGATGTCATGGATGAAGATGGATTCCCAGTACAGGCATATACCATTCACATCGAAGCTCCGATCTATCCGGATAAGGATAAGAAAAATCCAGAGAATGTGGCAATGATGATGCATAAGAATGCGAAAGTATGGAAGAAGATCTACGAGGACACATATCAGATTCCTTTGACTTATACCTGTGATGAGAAATAATACTTTAGCGATTCCCTAACTGCCAGAAAGCAACGGCGCTGGCAGCGGCAACGTTTAAAGAATCCACTCCGTGAGACATAGGGATCCTCACGGTATAGTCGCAGTCTGAAATGGTGCAGGAAGCTAGTCCGTCTCCTTCGGTTCCCAGTACAATAGCGAGCTTTTCTTCTGCCATAAGTGCAGGATCGTCAATAGACACGGAATCATCCCTTAGTGCCATGGCAGCGGTCTTAAATCCCAGCTCCTGCAAAGGACGAAGATTAGCGCTAAGGGAACGAGAGTCTGTCTCTTCCAGCAAAGACTCACGATTCACGCCAGATGTGCTGGCGGGTTCTAAGTAGGTCCATGGGATTTGGAAGACGGTTCCCATGCTGACCCGGCTGGCTCTTCGGTAGAATGGATTGCTGCAGGATGGAGTAAGGAGAACACCATCAATATTAAGGGCTGCAGCAGAGCGGAAGATAGCTCCTACATTAGTAGGATTCATGACATTTTCTAAAACTGCGATCCGTCGGGCATTGGCACATACTTCTTCCACGGTTGGTAATTTCGGACGGCGCATGGCACAGAGCATACCTCTTGTAAGCTGAAAACCGGTAAGTTGTGTCAAAACTTCTAGTTCTGCCGTAAAGACAGGGATATCTTTACAGCGGGCAAGAATGTCTTTGCCTTGTCCGTCAATATGTTTTCGTTCTATTAATATAGAAATAGGTTCGCATCCAAGATCAAGAGCCCGCTCGATGACCTTTGGACTTTCTGCAATAAAAAGCCCACCATGGGGTTCGTAATAGTGAAGGAGTTGCACTTCGGAAAGTCGGGCATAGATATCTAATTCTTTTGCATGAAAATCGGTAATCTCAATAATATTTGGCATAGGATTCTCCTTTGCTATCCTGTGGTACTTAAATGTTAAAGATTTGCTGGATTTATCCTATAATAGAATCAGGGGAGAAGTCAAGGGATCATTTAAGAATGTCTGATTTGGATTTTCTTTGTAATATATAAGCGCTTGTGGTATAATAAATAGATCAAATTCGACGAGGGGACAAGAAAAGATTATGATAAGAATGGAAATTGCCTGTTTTTTAGTGCTTGCATTTATGGCAGTCATATATTTTTCTGCCAGAAGAGAAAAGACAAGACTTCATAAAGTGTTTTCACTTTTTCTTATAATGGACATGTTACATTTGATCTTTGATGGAGTGACGGTATACACGGTCAATCATCTGGATACGGTTCCATTATGGATCAACGATATTCTGCATCGTTTTTTTATGGGAACCATGATGATCCTGTTTTATCTGGCATATTTATATATAGTATTGCTGGTGGAGGATGATACCGGGAAGAAAATACCAAGCTCTACTTTGGGAAAAATTGTCCTAGTGATCGCTATGGTTTTAACAGTCTTTCTTCCCATCACCTATAGAGTGACAGAAGATGGAAATCACTTGTACGGAATGTTGGCATATTTGTTATACATAGTATTGGCAGTCTTTTTGATATTGATCGGTAGTCTCCTGTGTCGCTACTGGAAACAGATTCATCCCAAAAAGAGAAATGCCATTACGTTGGCACTTGTGATCCAGTTCATAGGATTGGTAGTTCAGGCAATCTTTCCGTTGACACTGATCAGTGGAATGGGGCTTATGCTGGTGGCACTTTCTTTTTATCTGACCATGGAGAATCCAGATATTGCACTGGTGCAGCAGGTTCAGAAGGAGAAGCAGAAAGCAGATGAGGCTAATGCGGCAAAATCCATCTTTCTTTCTAATATGTCTCATGAGATCAGAACTCCTATGAATGCCATTGTGGGAATGACAGATATTTTGTTAAGGGAGAAGCTATCAGATGCCCAGAGAGAATATCTGACGAACATCAAGAGTTCCGGAAATGCATTGGTATCTTTGATCAATGATATATTGGATCTTTCAAAGATCGAAGCCGGCAAGATGGAATTAGTGGAGGATGTATATGAGATACAGCCCATGCTAAGTGATATTAAAATGATCATTAAGAACCGTATCGGAAAAAAGCAGCTGCAGCTTTTATATGATATAGATGATTTACCGGACAGACTTTATGGAGATGGTCTGAGGATCCGTCAGGTTATCATCAACTTATTAAATAATGCAGTGAAGTTCACGGAAAAGGGTGGTATCAAACTTGCTATAAAAATAGTTTCAAAGACAGAAGATGAAATCAAATTATCATTTTCGGTAGTTGATACGGGACAGGGAATCCGCCAGGAGGATCTAGAGAAGCTTTTTGGTGCCTTTGAACAGGTGGATGCCAAGAAAAATAAAGGAAAAGAAGGAACGGGATTAGGCCTGGCTATTTCCAGTCAGTTCATAAGCATGATGGGAGGAAAACTGGAAGTAAAGAGTACATATGGCGTTGGAAGTGAGTTTTACTTTACCATTGTTCAGAAGCTGGTATCGGAGGAGATGGAAGCTCTGGCCATAGCGGATGATAACACAGATTTTATCGCACCGCATGCTAGTATTCTGATCGTGGATGATAATGAAATGAACCAAAAAGTTGCAGTAGGATTGTTGGAGCCATTACAGATGGAAATTGATCTGGCAGATAATGGAGAACAGGCAATTGCCATGATTCAGGAAAACGATTATGATCTAGTCTTTATGGATCATATGATGCCTATCATGGACGGAATAGAAGCAACACGGCGCATAAGAGAAATGGATGATCCTTATTACAAAGAGCTCCCGATCATTGCCCTGACTGCGAATGCCATGAAGGAATCGCAGAAGCTTTTTGAAGAGGCTGGCATGAATGGTTTTGTTGCAAAACCGATCGAAATGAAACAGATCTGTCGGGAGATCAGAAAATGGGTTCCTATAACTAGGATCGTAGATCCGGAGAAGGAAGAAGAACAGAGTGTAGAAGAAAAAGATCAGGAGTTTTTGGGATTTAAGATAGAGGGGCTTAATACATCTGTAGGGATCAAATACACGGGAAACAGAGGTTTTTATCTCAATGTCTTAAGTAATTTCTATCAAGTGATCGATTCAAAAGCTCTTAAGATTGAAAAACTGTTAGAAGATGGCTTGATCAAAGACTATACAATAGAAGTTCATGCGTTGAAAAGTAGTGCAAGGACTATTGGTGCAGAGCAGTTAGGAGAAGAATTCTGGCAGTTAGAACAGTTGGGTAGAGCGGAAGACATAGAGGCCATAAAAGAAAAAACGCCTCAGGTATTGGCACATTATCGAAGCTATAAGGATATTTTAAGACCGTATGTAACCCATCAGGTAGGACTGAAAGAGGTTTCCAAAGAAGAGATCCTCCTTTATTTAAAGGGAATACAGGAAGCTGTAGAAGGTTTTGATATGGATGCAGCAGATGAAGCTATGGAGAAATTAGAAGAATGTCTGTTGCAGGATGATTGCCAGAGTCTTAGAGAAAAGTTAAGAGTATATATGGCAGATGTTGCCATGGAAGAGATTTTAAGTGTTACTCAGAAAATGATAGAGATAGTAGAACAACCAGAGGAGGAAAAAGGGAATGTCTAATATTCTATTAGTGACAGATTCTAAGAGTTTTATGATCTCATCTCTTGCAAAACAGTTGGAAGAGCAAGGTCATAAGATTATTTTTACACAGAATGATCCAAGTGATATTTCAAAGATCAAAGAAGAAGTGCAGATGGTCTTAATTTATGAAGAGGAATTGGATTCAGAAGGACTTATTTATCTAAAAGATAAAGTGATTGAGGAAAGTATCCCAGTATTTGCAACAGGAGACACAAATCAGATCGCAGAGATTGAGAAGGTGATTCCGAAGCAGTTTATTATCAAGAACTTCCTTCGCCCGATCAATGTCAAAGAAGTAGTTGGGGAGATCGACAAATATTTAAGAGAAGATTCCAGCCAGATGAAGAAGAAGATCTTAGTGGTGGATGATTCAGGTGCCATGCTTCGTAATGTAAAAGCCTGGCTTCAGGACAAGTATCAGGTCATCCTGGCTAATTCAGGTGCTATGGCAATTAAATATCTGGCAATGAACCACCCGGATTTAGTTCTTTTAGATTATGAAATGCCAATCTGTGATGGTCGTCAGGTATTGGAGATGATCCGGTCAGAATCAGATTTTTCCAATGTGCCGGTAATCTTCCTTACCAGCAGAAATGACAGGGAGAGCGTTATGAGCGTCACATCCTTGAAACCGGATGGTTATTTATTAAAGACCATGGAACCAAAGCAGATCGTTCAGGCGATCAATGATTTCTTCGAAAAGAAAAAAGGAACGCTGTAATTTATATGTCACAAATCATTAGAATGGTTTGTGGCATATTTTTTAAAAAAGTATTGTATCATTTTTGAAACAATGATATAGTAAAATGTATCAAAAAAGATTCATTAGTGGGTGAAAAATGAAAAAAGAAAATAATAACATTACGGATGAAGTAGTTGACTATTTAATAGAATTACGAAAAGAAGAACAAATGACGCAACAGGATATTGCAGATGCAACTGGAATGAAGCGTGCAAACGTAGCAAGAATTGAAAGTAAAAAATATACTCCAACACTAGATGTGATCAGAAGATATGCAGAATGTTTAGGACTGGAAGTAGAAGTTTCATTAAAGAAAAAGCTGGAAAAGGATGAAACAATATAGGAAGAAGGTGGAAAGTTGAATTTAGGAATAGAGACTGAAACAATTGAATTTAAGAAATCAACAGGTGAGTTAAAAGAAGCAGTGTACTCTATTTCAGCTATTTTAAATAAGCATCAGCATGGAGAATTATATTTTGGAGTTAAGTCAGATGGCACAGTACTTGGACAAATGGTTACAGAGGAATCATTGCGTGAGGTTAGTCAGAAAATAAAAAATTTTATTGAACCTAAAATCTATCCTGAGATAACAAAGGTAATAATAGATGGAAAAGAATGTATTCATGTTCGATTTGAGGGAACTCAAACCCCATATTTTGCCTATGGTGTGGCAAGGATTCGTGTGGCAGATGAAGATTTAGTCATGTCACCACAAGAATTGGCAGAATATATTCGCAGAAATGATCGTGAGGAAAATAGATGGGAAAACTTAATTTCAAATAAAATGGTTGATGAAGTTGACGAAGAACTCTTAAAGAACTATACAGATCAAGCACATGATGTAGGAAGAATTGTGATAAATTATACGGATAAGAAGACAGTGTTAAATCAGTTAGAATTATCAGAGGGCGAATATTTGATCAATGCAGGGAAGGTATTGTTTGCAGATGATCTAATTCAAGACATTCAAATGGCAATTTTTGCAACGAATGAAAGATTGACGTTTAATGATATTCAAAGGTATCATGGTCCAGTTCTTAAACTGGTGGACTTGGCAGAAAATTACATAAAAAGTAATATTCATTGGAGAGTGGAATTTACAGGAACATTACAACGTGTGGAAATACCTGAAATTCCAGTGGATGCAATAAGAGAAGCTTTGCTTAATTCGTTTTGCCATAAAGATTATGCAACTGGGCAGAGTAATGAAGTAGCAATTTATAAAGATAGAGTTGAAATTTATAATCCGGGAGCATTTCCAGAAGGATTTGAACCACAAGATTTTATTGACAAACCAGAAAGACCTATTCGTAGAAATCCAAAGATTGCAAGAATATTGTATTATTCCAAAGATATAGAGAGCTTTGGTACTGGGTTGAAACGGATTGCAGATAGTTGTGACTCTGCAGGAGTACGGTATGAATTTAAAAAATTAAAATCCGGATTTGTAGTTTGTTTTTATCGAGCAGAAGGAAATGTAGGGGTAAAGACGGATAAAAATGTAAAAAGTACGGATAAAGTATGGATAAATACGGATAAATTAAATTTTTCACAGAAAAAAATAGTTGATTTTATATTAGAAAATGGAAGAATTACAAATAGAGATGTGCAACAGTTATTAAAAGTGAAAGATTCAAGAGCATTAAAGGTTTTAAAGGAAATGATCGTAATGGGGGTAATAGAAAAACATGGGCAATTAAAAGGTAGTTATTATACGTTAAAAGAGAGCGATTGATTTTATAATTAATACTTATTGAAAAAATATGTCACAAATCATTAGAATGGTTTGTGGCATATTTTTTTACGATCCCTGATGGTATAAATAAAATTAAGAAAATATTTATACTGGGGAGAGAGTTATGAAATACGAATTTAAATTTTATACAAGAGATTTATATGAAGGATTATTGAACTTGGCGAGAAATTCCTATCAGTGGGAGATTCCACTAGTGGGAATTTCCCGCATTGAATTTGCGGAGTCTATGAATAAGATGTTTTGTGACAGTGCTACAGCTTGGGAGAAGACGGTAGGATGTTATTTTGAGCATGGCAAGTTAGTTGCTTGCGTTTGGAATGAAGCCTGCTATGATGGCACTTGCTTTTTTATGTTCGATTCTAAGGAGCGGGCGCAGGAAGAGGTTCTGTTGGTGGATATGATCAAATTTGCAAAGACTTATGGAGCTGGTTATAAGGAGAATGGGCGAACCAGATATGTGAATCTCTTTATCCCAGAGTGGAATCAAGTGTTGCAGGAGGTCTCAGAAGCTCATGGGATGAAAAAGGGGGGATGGACAGAGAATCTCACAATGTTTCCGTTTGAGGAATCGTCTTATGAGGTGTGCCTTCCAGAGGGGTATGCGATCATTGATGGAGAAGTAACCCCAGATCTTTATCTTGCGAATATACATAGACATGCCTTTGGCTATGGAGAGGGAAACAGAGCAACGGAACATGGGCAGGAGGCGTTTGCTGCAATGCGAAGGATGGGATACTATGATCCAAAGCTGGAGCTTTGTGTATTAGATCAAGAGAAAAGACCTGTGGCGATGGCGAATATATGGTATGATACAGATATGCCATATTGCGAGCTGGAACCATTAGCAGTGTGCTGGTGGGAGCGGAGAAAAGGACTTGCAACAGCACTTCTTCATGAAGCAGCCAATCGCGTACTAGAGAGATATCCGAACTGCCAAGGCATGAAAGGCGGCGATCAGATTTTTTATCAGCAGATTGGCTATGAAACAAAGGCAACAGCAACAGCCTGGTATTGGGAAGCGGAGATCTTTCCTTCTTGGGAAGAAGACTCTAAGAATAAGAATTATGCAAAGGAAGTGGAATGACCATGAAAAATATTGATAAAGAACTGGTAGACTGGGCAGTTCATAAGATAGAGACGGAGTATGCCCAGGATGTAGATCTGTTGATCGGTCAGGTAGGGGGCGGAAAGATCCCAACAGATGAGCAGAATATGGTATTCGATTTTTTTATTCCGGCAACGGAACGGGGATATCAGCTGGCTCAGACCTTTATTATAGAAGATATGGGATATGATCTGTATCCGATCTCATGGGAGAGATTAAAGGGAATCGTAGAGATAGAAGAACCGCGAATGATCTTTGCTTTGGGCAAGGGGGAAGTCATATATGCCAGAACGGTAAAGGCAAAGGAACGTTTTGAGAAGCTAAAAGCAGAAATGCTTGCCAGACTTCAGGATAAGGCTATCCATTTTCCAAAGAGTCTGGAATTTTTGGCTACAGCCCAAGATATTTTTCGGAATATGCTATTCGAAGATTCCTTGTGCAAGATCCGTAAGGCCGCAGGTGGAGTCTGCAGTTATCTAATGAATAGCATTGCTATGGTAAATGGGACTTATTTGGAGAGCGGTTATATGAATCTAACAAATGATCTTCATGGAATGAAGGATGTACCGGAGCGGTTTGAAGAGGTCTTTGAAGAAATGCTATCTGCCAATGAAGTAGGAGAGATCCGGGGAAAAGCCTATGAATTGATCAATATGACAAGGCAGTTTCTTATGGACAGAAGACCAGTTAAGGAAGTGGAGCAGACGGAACCGAATTATGATGATCTGGCTATGTGGTATCAGGAAGCGCGGTATACTTTTCGGAGGATACAGTATTTTACCAGTATAGGTAGTGCAGAAGACAGTTATTTACTGGGATGTTATCTGCAAATTGAATTTGATGCCATTCAAGGGGATTTTGCTTTAGAAGAGATGGACTTAATGTCTTCTTATAGGAAAGAAGATTTAAGTATTTTGGCAAAAAGAGCAGAAGAGATCGAAAGTTATTTGATCCGTGTCTTAGAAGAAAAAGGGGCAAAGCAGAATCATTATGCTTCTTTGGAAGAATTCTTACAAGAGAACTAGAAGGAGGAGGCGCCTATGAAGTATAAAAATGCCTCCCATGTATTGCCGGATGAGTTATTAAAAGAAATTCAAAAATATGTGGAAGGAGAAGCCATTTACATTCCAAAACAGGAAGAGAAGAAGAGATGGGGCGAAGGTTCTGGGGCAAGAGCTTTCTATAAAGAGAGGAATGAAAAGATCCAAGCTGATTATGGACAGGGAATAACGATCGAAGCCTTAGCAGATAAGTATGGGCTTTCGCTAGACAGCATTAAGCGGATTGTATATAATAGGGGCAGAACGTAAATGAGAGGAATTTATTATGAAAAAAAGATGCATATTTTTGTTTTTAGTTTGTTTTCTATTAATCTGCTTGGGAGCTTGTGGAAAGAAAAGAGAAGATAGTACATGGAATGTTGAGCAGTATGAAAATAAAGAGGGTATTATCAGTATTGAAGAATTGGAATTAGGACAGCTTTATGCACAAGGGGTGGAAGTTTCTACTTATAAGATTAGGTATCAAAGCGATGATTGTGAAGTGGTGTCTTATATCTCAGTTCCAAAATCTTGTTTGAAAGAAAAAGAAGCATATCCATGTATTATTTATAACCGAGGTGGAAATCAAGATTATGGAGCTAATGAACCAGAATATATTGCTTATCTGGCAGAGTCTTCTAATAAAATTATTTTTGCAACTCAGTATAGGGGTGTTGATGGAGGCACTGGAAAAGAAGAATTTGGAGGGGATGACCTTCATGATGTACTAAAGCTGGTGGATTTATGCGAAGAATTTGAGTTTGTTGATATGGAACAACTTTATATGATGGGAACGTCCAGAGGCGGAATGATGACCTATATGGCGGCCAGAGAAGATGAGAGGATTAAAAAGATAGTGATTGTGTCAGGGGTGGCGGATTGCTTTATGAGTTATGAAGAGAGAGCGGATATGCAGCAAGTGTTTCTAGAATTAGTGGGAGTATCTCCAGAAGAAAATTCAGGGGAATACGAGAAACGTTCCGCGGCCTATTGGGCAGATGAAATTAATTGTCCTGTATTGATCATACATAGTCAACTTGATGAAAAAGTGTCTTTTGCACAGGCAGAGAAAATGGTAGAGGAATTAGAGAGAGCCGGAAAAGAATATAAATTTATTACTTATGAAGATGATGTCCATGGATTACATCCAGAAGATTTCGAAATTATTATGGATTGGTGTAGGTAATTTCTATCGAAAAAATGAAAAATATAAAATAAAAATAAATTAGCACCAGGGTGTTGACAAAGAAAACCCTTGGTGCTATTTTATTTACATAAGATATTAGCACTCCAAACGATTGAGTGCTAACAATCAAAAGTTTCATCCTTTAAATGGCGGACAGTGGTTCAACAGGAGAGAATGAATGAACAAAGATAAGATAGAATTAGATGAAAGAAAAATAAAGATTTTAGATGCCATCATCCGAAATTATCTGGCAACAGGGGAACCGGTAGGCTCAAGGACCATTTCCAAGTTCACGGATCTGAATTTGAGTTCGGCGACCATTCGGAATGAGATGTCTGATCTGGAAGAACTGGGGTACATTTTACAGCCTCACACTTCTGCAGGAAGAATTCCTTCTGACAAGGGATATCGATTCTATGTAGATCATCTGATGCAGGAGAAGGACAGAGAAGTGGCGGAGATGAAAGAATTCGTCATTGAGAAGACAGAGAAGATGGAAGCAGTGTTGAAGCAGGTGGCGAAGCTTCTTGCAAACAACACCAATTACGCTACCATGGTAACCGCTCCTTCTTATCATCATAATAAGATCAAATTCATACAGTTATCTCATATGGATGAAGAACAGATTTTAGCAGTTGTGGTTTTGAACAATAATATAGTGAAGAACCAGGTGATTAATGTAGAAGAGCCTCTCGATAATGAGACACTGTTGAAATTGAACATCTTATTGAATTCCGGATTGAATGGTCTTTCCTTACAGGAGATCAATCTTGCAACCATTGCAAGACTGAAGGAGCAAGCAGGAATTCATAGTTCCATTGTAGGAAATGTGATGGACACTCTGGCGCAGGCATTAAGCGAAGAAGATCTACAGATCTATACCAGTGGTGCAACCAACATTTTAAAATATCCAGAGCTTTCCGATTCAGAAAGAGCAACGAATCTTCTCGCGGCTTTTGAAGAAAAGGAAGAATTAAAAAGTCTTGTATCGGAAACACTTTCCGATGAAGAGACAGGAATCCAGGTCTATATCGGAAATGAAACACCGATCAGTACCATGCAGGACTGCAGTGTAGTAACTGCAACCTATGAGCTGGGAGAGGGAGTGAAAGGAACCATTGGAATCATTGGTCCGAAGCGAATGGACTATGAGAATGTTATGGATAACCTAAAGACTCTAAAGAAGCAGCTGGATGGCATATTTGATAAAGATAAGACGTAGAAAGGTGGGAATTACGTGGAGAACCAGAATATGGAAAACGTAGAAGAAATGGTAGATGAGACCATAGAGAACGAAGCTGCTGATACTCAGACAGCAGAGAATCCTTCCGGTGAAACAGAAGGTGGAGAACAGGAAGAAACCTGTGAGGAATGCTCTTCAGAGGAAGAAGCCGAGGAAGAGACAGAAGAAGCTGAGAAAGAAAAGAAAGGCTTTTTCAAAAAGAAGAAAGATAAAAAAGACGAACAGATCGAAGAACTGACCGATAAAGTAAAACGTCAGATGGCTGAATTTGAGAACTTCCGTAAGAGAAGTGAAAAAGAAAAATCTCAGATGTTCGATCTGGGAGCTAAGACCATCATTGAGAAGATCCTTCCAATCGTAGATAACTTTGAAAGAGGATTTACAACAGTGGAAGAAAGTGACAAGGAAGATGCTTTCGTAGCGGGAATGTCCCAGGTATATAAACAGCTTATGACAGAGTTAGAAGCTGTTGGGGTAAAACCGATCGAAGCCCTTGGCAAAGAATTTGATCCGGAATTCCATAATGCAGTAATGCAGGTGGAAAGTGAAGAATATGAATCCGGTGTTGTAGCTCAGGAACTTATGAAGGGTTACACTTATAAGGATACAGTCGTAAGACATAGTATGGTAGCAGTAGTTCAGTAAAGTTTAACAGTACTAAAATGCAAAAAGATTGATAGAAAATAGGAGGAAAATAAAATGGGCAAAATTATTGGTATTGACTTAGGAACAACAAACAGCTGTGTAGCTGTTATGGAAGGTGGAAAACCAACCGTTATCGCAAATCAGGAAGGTGCAAGAACAACACCATCTGTTGTAGCATTTACAAAAACAGGAGAAAGATTGATCGGTGAGCCTGCAAAACGTCAGGCAGTTACTAATGCTGAGAAGACAATCGCTTCTATTAAGAGACATATGGGAACTGATTACAAAGTAGCTATCGATGATAAACAGTACTCTCCACAGCAGATCTCTGCAATGGTACTTCAGAAATTAAAAGCAGA
>JAGAOC010000078.1 GCA_017623935.1 Agathobacter sp.
ATGCTCCTTTATGGTCAGATCAGTATCCTAGGTTTCCTAATCTGAATGGTAGTCTTTTAATTAGCCAAGTAAGGAAAGAACTCCCTGGTTTGCCTGGTTAGCCTGAGCAAGCATAGACTGTCCAGCCTGAGCAAGAATGTTATTCTTGCTGTACTCAACCATTTCTTCAGCCATATCTGTATCACGGATACGAGATTCAGCAGATGTGGTGTTCTCTACTACGTTGTCTAAGTTATCAATGGTGTGCTCTAAGCGGTTCTGAACAGCACCAAGTGCGGAACGCTGAGAGGATACTTTGGAAATCGCATCAGCAATTACATCGATTGCATAGGTTGCAGCAGCACCTGTCTCATCCTTAACGTTAATTCCTTTAATTCCCAGGCATGCAGCACTCATAGATTCAATTTCAACATTGATCTTATTGGTCATATCAGCATCTGCACCTACATGAAGGCTGAAGGAAAGTCCTTCTTTTACTTCTACTGTTCCCTGAGTAATAGTGAAAGTGTTATCCTGATTCTTAACAACTTTAGCCGCCTCATCAGTTCCAATAGAACTTGCTTTTGTTAACTCTTCAGTCATCATTCTGTAAGCATCTTCCGCTGTGATAGTGTCTTCTTCTACGGTTTCATCAACACCGTAAACTGTTTCATTACCTGTAGCACCAACATTTACGGTATCTCCCTCATTAATTAACGCAATGATATCTTCTCTTGTCAGCTTTTTATTCTTTTCATCAACAGCAGATTCTTCCACAACTGTGTAGGTTTTAGCCGTGACTGCCGGTTCGCCTGCTGGTGTAATTACAACAGTTTTAGACCCATCTGCCACAAGTGTCTGAATTTCCTTTTTAATATCAGAAAAAGATTCCGGAGTTTCAGCGGTAACAGTTTGTGATGTTCCATCTGCCTTAGTGATTACATCACCAGCAACAAGAGCCGCTCCAGCAACATCTGTTGCTGTATTAGCTGCTAATACGGAAGAATATTCATCACTTGCATATCCGTCAACCACTTCAATTTTAACATCCTTACCAGCCAACTTTGTAATTGTTGAACCAGCTTTTAAAGCATCCGCAATATTCTGAAGTCCGACGGTTCCTGCAATTTTATTTGCCGGGTCAGTAGCAGTATTAGAAACTGTCCACTTGATGCCATCCTTATCAGTAAAGGTATCTCCTTGTTTTAACCCAGCTGCTTTTGCGTCTGCTACTGTTGCTTTATCTACAACTGTTTTAGTAACACCCTCATGAGTAACACTATCGCCAGTTTCTAATACAACTGCATCTGCTGTACCGATTTTTACATAGTCATCATCTGTTTTTGTCGTACCAATGGTATACTCTTTTCCGGCAATTGTAACTTTATCCCCATCCTTTAATGCTTCATCTAAAGCAAAGGTATAGGTTCCATTACCATTATCTGTGAGCTTTCCGGCAAGACCTGCATCATGAGCTGCAACTTTCATGTCTTTTACATCACCAGCTGCGTTACCTTTTAACAGGTAAGTCTCATTGAACTTGGTTGTCTCAGCAACACGGTCGATCTCAGTTGTTAACTGATCGATCTCGTCCTGGATAGACTGACGGTCAGACTCAGAGTTTGTTCCGTTAGCTGCCTGAACTGCTAATTCGTTCATACGCTGTAACATAGAATGTACTTCTGTTAAAGCACCTTCAGCTGTCTGTACTGCTGAAACACCATCCTGTGCGTTGGTAGAAGCCTGATCAAGACCTCTGATCTGTTTTCTCATTTTTTCAGAGATAGAAAGTCCTGCTGCATCATCTGCTGCACGGTTAATTCTGTAACCAGAAGAAAGTTTCTCTGTTGATTTAGACTGCTGTGTTGTTGTGATGTTTAACATTCTGTTGGCGTTCATCGCCTGCATATTGTGTTGTACTACCATAATTGTACCTCCCTGTGTTAATTTTCTTTCGCAGATTCCGTTCCGCGAAGACATTTGTACGTTTTTGTTCTATAATAAGCAAGGCCCCTAGGTTAGCTTTGCATTATTACCTGCTTTAAGCCCGTTTCGCTTTTTCTCTCATAAGGATACTTTCGATTTCCTTCTGGGCTTCATGGGAAATTTTCCGCTCCTTATAATAAGGAGAAGGTTTTCTGTTCTGTCTTGCATTGCTTCTCGCAATAGCAACACCTTTCGGAGCATCAATCAAAAGATGAATATTATTTGCGGATCCGCCGGAAAAGATCACCCGGACATCCTCACCTATATTAATGAACTCTCCTGGTTTTAAAGTAAGTTTCAGCATAAGAACCTCCTTGTTTTCAGCCATGCAACAATTCTATATAGAATGTTGCATTCTGTAGCGGATAAAATTTTCGTGCAAATAGAGTAACTTCACGGCAAATGAACTTTTCAAAACGAACAATATTTAAATGTATACTGCTTTTGCAGAGAAAGGAAAGATATGGGAACAACACAACCAATACGAACGAAAGAAGAACTGAAAAAATTTACAGACTACTACAAGACCAGCAAAAATAATCCCCGAAATTATGCCCTTATCGTTTTCGGACTGCACACAGCCCTTCGGATCAGCGATATTCTGGAGATCAGATGGAAGGAAGTATATGATTTTGAACAACAGACTTTTCAAAAATATCTGGGATTAAAAGAGCATAAGACTGGAAAATATACCAACATCGCCCTGAACCCACACATTATAGAGGCTCTTTTAGTCTTAAAAGAACAGACTACCCCAGAACCGGAACACTGTCTCTTTTGCAAAAGCACTATGCCGGATGTTCCGTTAAGCCGAAGTCAGGCTTACCGGATCGTAAAAGAAGCTTCTGAAAATTCACTCCATAAATCTAACATCAGCTGCCATTCTCTGAGGAAAACCTTTGGATATCATGCCTGGAAACAAGGCACGCAGCCGGCGCTGCTTATGGATATTTTCAATCATTCTTCTTATCAGATTACCAAACGTTATTTGGGGATCGGACAGGATGAAAAAGATTCTGTGTATATGAATATAGATCTGTAAAGAGCATTGAACGGGATAAATGCGATGCAAAAAATAATTTTAAAATTTTTTAAATAGGGGTTAAGTATTTGAGAGATTCTCCGATATAGTAGGTGTAAGATAAAAATGCAACATTCTATATAGAATTGTTGCATTTTTTATTTGAAATTATTCATGAATCTTTTACTCCCCTTTTTGGGGAGTTTTCTATAATATATGTATCTACAACACGACTCGTTATAAACACAACTAATTCTCACGACGTCTTAACTAAAAAAAATTTGCTATAAATGTTCAGATTCTAAGTAGGGACGTTATTACTCTAATAATAAAGTCCTTCTTAAATCCAAAAACGGGTTATCTTTCGATAACCCGTTAAATGTATTCTGTCTTGTATTCAATTAGAAAATTCTACGAACAGCTAAGATCTTTTTGTAATTTGCAGGAGATGTATATTTGATACCATCTTTCTTGTTACTTGCATGAACGATGGTGTTGTTTCCAACGTAGATTCCTACGTGACCACTGTAACATACGATGTCTCCAGGCTGCATCTCAGAAGCACTTACGCCATATCCTACACTTCTTAATGCCTTAGAGCTGTGTGGAAGGCTGATTCCAAATGCTTTGTAAACGCTCATTACGAATCCGGAACAATCTGTTCCGTTGGTAAGGCTTGTACCACCATACACATATGGGTTACCTACGAACTGGCAAGCATAATTGGCAACTGCCTGTCCATTAGAACCGCTTGGCTTGCTGTATGATTTAGAACTGCTTGAGCTCTTCTTTGAGTTGGAACTGCTCTTCTTAGAACTTGAACTGCTCTTAGCTGCTTCTGCAGCTTCTGCAGCTTCGATAGCTTTCTGACGTTCCTCTTCTTCTTTCTTAAGTCTTGCTTCTTCCTCTTCTTTGGATTCAGCATAAGTATATTCTGTAGAAAGACTTACGAATTCCTCGGAAACATATCCGGTTCCTTCTTCGATGGATACTGCTACCCATCCGTCAATGGATTCATCTACTACCAGAAGATCGTCTCCTTCTGGAACTAATCCGATGATCTCACTATCAACACTTGCTTCTTTACGAACTCGAAGGGTCTGAGTTGTAACGCTTGCCATTCTCTGACCTACGCTCTTTAACAGTGCCTCATCTCCAACAACTACGTATTCGCCTTTTACATATCCTGTAACGGAACCAGACTGAATCTTGTACCAGTCACCAACTGTCTCAAGTACAGTTGCTACGGAATTGTTATAAAGTTTACCAAGTTTCTCGCCTTCCTCAGAAGCTTCAGATCTGATGTTAACACTGCTCTTGACCTGTGCAACGGCTTTATCTGCATATTCAGAAGCAACTACTGGTGTCTCATTCTCTGTCACCTGTGGCTGAGCACTTGCTAAGATTACGCCACTCTCGCTGTCTGCCATGCACTGTGAAAATGCAAGGGAAATTCCTGCTGTAGGTGTTCCCTGAGCGGCTAACATGTTGGTTGTATAACCTGTAACTCCGGCAAGCGGTGCTGCTTCAACCTGAAATACTGCTGTCTCAATGGAAACTGCACTGATCAAAGCGCAAGCTGTAACCTTTATAAATCCTTTCTTCATGGTTCCTCCCATATATCTGTAGTAATTTGTTACGAATTTGTTACAATTTGTTACGAGCCTTATTATAACAAAGGGTATGCCATGTGTCAACCACTAAATATAGTGAAAAAAGCTTCTATTTTTTATTTTGTTACAATTTTTTAATAATTGAAATAATTTGCAACTTATTTTAACGCAATTGCTTCAATTTCAAGCATAACATCTTTTGGAAGTCTTGCTACTTCTACGCAGCTTCTTGCTGGGAAATCAGAAGTAAAGAATGTTTTGTATACTTCATTGATCGCTCCAAAATCATTCATCTCTTTGATGAATACGGTTGTCTTGATCACTTTATCCATATTTGTTCCAGCTGCTTCTAAAAGGTTAGAAAGGTTAGTCAGTGCCTGTTTTGCCTGAGCTGCTGAACCTTCTGGAATCTCTCCTGTCTCTGGAACTACTGGGATGATACCAGAGGTATAAACCATTCCGTTTACCTCAATTGCCTGAGAATATGGTCCGATTGCTGCTGGTGCTTTGTCTGTAGAAATTACTGTTTTCATAATGATCCTTCTTTCTTATTATAATTTGCGTATTTTACCATCGGTCAGATCGATGATCCTTTCTTTATATAAATGGCCAACGGCACGCTTAAATGCATTTTTACTAAGCCCGGTCTCTCGCTTGATCACTTCCGGACTGGCTTTCTCTGTAAAAGGAAGTACGCCTGCGTAGGAGTCTAAGAGTTCAAGGATCTTGGCTCCGTCTGCATCCATCTGGATATAGGCTTTCTCTCTTAAAGTCAGATCTAACTTTCCATCTTCTTTTACATCAGAGACTTTTGCTTCGATGACGTCTCCTACTCGCAAGAAACTGTGATCTTCATGGTTGGCGATCCTTGCAGAATAACGATCATCTACTGCAATAAAAGCTCCGAAATTATCACTGAATTCGTACACTCTTCCTGTAACAGTGTCGCCTTTTTGGTAAGGGGAATCTTTTTTCAAAAGGTCATAAAGACCTCTCATAGTGGCACATAAACGGCTACTCTTATCAATATATAAGGTAACAAGTACCTCATCCCCTGCTTCCACTCTTCCTGTCATCTCTCTATATGGAAGAAACAGGTCTTTTTCCAGTCCCCAATCTAGGAAGGCTCCGATCTTTCCTACTTCTTTGACTGTAAGGGGTGCAAATTCTCCCAAAGTCAGTTTTGGCACATTGGTGGTTGCAATGAGCCTGTCCTTGGAATCTTTATATAAGAAGACTTTCAATCTATCTCCCGGTCTTGCCTCTTCCGGCACCTGTTTTGCTGGAAGAAGTACTCTTTCTTCGTCATTCTGGTTCTCTGCCAGATAGATTCCGAACTGTACTTTTTTCACATAAATTAGTTCCTGATATTCTCCTAATCGCATACTGCTCCTCTTTCTAAAAATTCTACTACTGCATAAGTCCTTCCATCTTCTGCTGCCAGATTTACGGTGATCTTATGTTCTTCCTTTGTAACTCTTGGCAGGATCACATCTCCACACATGGCGGATTTCTTATATTCTGCCCGAATTTCTTCTATTATAAAGTCTTCTGGCACATATTCCATTGCTACTAACACATATTTTCCATTGTTCATATGTCCATTCGTATCAATAAAATATTTATGTACAGAAATGGCGTTTTCTTCCTGATATTCCTCCGGAACTGTCATCTTACGGATTCCTTCTCCCATTGGAAGGGGTTCGTCCATAACATATGCTTCCAGCATATACTCAGGAATCTTGGACGGTCTTCCTGTTGCCATGTTCATAAACACCCAGGTGGAGTTCGCATAGGCTAACATCTCCCCCTGCTCACTGCAGATGGCAAAATTACGATACCCGAAAAAACTCTTAAATCCGTGTGGCCAGGTCTGCACTTTTACCTTCTCATATAATTTAGGCATTCTCTCTATTTTGATCTGCCAGGAGGATAATACCCAGGCGATCTGTTCTTTCATCAGATGATCCACTCCCAATCCTAAAGACTCGGAATGAAATACACTGGCGTCCTGAAAATAATCCAAAAGAGCTGGAACAGTCAGTACTCCGCTGCCATCTACTTCACTATATCGAATTCTGCTCTCAAATTCAAACATCTTTCCACTCTACTTTCTAACTATAACATCATTGACTGGTCGTGTCTTTTATTTGCTAGGGAATTCCAGAGGATTTTCCTAGAAGGTAAAAAGAAAACCCCAGCGAATCTTCTTCACTGAGGTTAAGTAGCTGGCCCACAAGGATTCGAACCTTGAAATGACGGAGTCAGAGTCCGTTGCCTTACCATTTGGCGATGGGCCAATGTCGTTTCAACAAATGCTATTATACATACCATATGCGATTCTGTCAACAACTTTTTTCAAAAAAATTTATTTTTTTTAATTTTTTAAAAAATCATGACTTCTTTGTCAATTTCTGCGTAGATGACTTCCCCTTCCCAGGTGAGACTTGCAGTGCCATTAGTCTGCTCTGTAACGGCTTTTTCCAGCCAGTTCTTCTGACTTACCGGAACAAGTACCCGGATGATCACATCGGCTCCGTATTCCGTATTTAAGATGGAAATATGATTCTGTCCGAAAAGATACTGTAATTTGCCCAAGCCATTATAATCTGTGCCGATACAAAGCTGTGCTCCTGTCTGCTTGGTTATGATCTTGCAATTTGCCAGTCCTTCCTGGACTGCTTTCTGGTATGCCCGTACCAATCCGCCGGTTCCTAAGAGCACTCCCCCGAAATATCGGGTCACTACTACCGCTGCGTTAGTAATCCCTTCTTTTAAAAGGACGTCCAGCATTGGTCTTCCTGCAGTCTGAGCCGGTTCTCCATCGTCAGAGCAGCGATTTAACTCCTGTCTGCTTCCGATCACAAATGCGGAACAGTTATGTCTGGCATCCCAGTACTTCTTCTTCATTTCATTGATAAATGCCACCGCTTCTTCTTCCGTCTCTACAGGACGTACTGTTGCGATAAATCGGGATTTTTTCTCTACGATCTCTCCTTCGCCGCCTTCAAATACTACTTTATAACTTACATCCTGTAACTGTTCCATCTTATGCTCCCGCCTCTTCTCAGACACATTTCTGCCTGCCTTTGAATTTACCTGTAATTTTTTGACTATACTATAATATCATAGAAATAGCGCCAAATTCAATTTATTCTTCCTATTTTATGATATTTTTGGTATAATATCGAATAAGCATACCTTTTTATGTATGCCTTACATAAGAAATCAAACTTATATTGTAAGGAGGCTATATATGAATTACGGAAAACAATCCACCCGCCGTAGGGAGGCGGAGATTGACTCTAAGCCCAAGAAGATCAAGAACAAGGTGAAGCTTTCCTTTGGAAAACTGTTTCTTATCAGTATCTTAGTGGTAGGGATCATCGGTATCTGTGCCGGATTCGGTGTTATGAAGGGAATCATCGATTCTGCTCCTGACATTTCCAGTATTGACGTTGTTCCAACAGGATATTCTACCACCGTCTTATCCAGTGATGGGGAAGAGATCGCAACCCTAGTTGCTTCCGGAGCCAATCGAAAATATGTAACCATTGACGAGATTCCCGTGCATATGCAACATGCTTTTGTGGCAATCGAAGACTCTCGTTTCTATGAACACAACGGAATCGACGTAAAGGGTATTGCCCGTGCTTTCGTTGTTGGTCTGAAACAGGGCGGCTTCTCCCAGGGTGCCAGTACCATTACCCAGCAGCTGATCAAGAACAATGTCCTTACTACCTGGACAAGCGAGAGTTCTTTTATCGAAAGTCTACAACGTAAGATTCAGGAACAGTATCTGGCAATAGAACTGGAGAAACAGGTTCAGAACAAAGACTGGATCCTAGAAAATTACTTAAATACCATTAACCTGGGGGCCAACACCTTAGGTGTACAGGCTGCTTCCAATAAGTATTTCGGTAAAGACGTTTCTGAACTGACTTTATCCGAATCTGCTGTTATTGCAGGCATCACCCAGAACCCATATAAGTACAATCCGATCACTCATCCGGAATATAATGCCGAGAGACGTCTGAAAGTTCTTAATAATATGAAAGAACAAGGATACATCTCCCAGGAAGAATACGATGAGGCTGTTGCTGATGATGTATATTCCCGAATTGCGGAACATAACTCTCAGGAGGAGACTTCTGTTAACTCTTATTTCGTAGATGCGCTGATCGATGATGTATATGATGACCTGATCGAATTAGGTTATACAGAGACAGAAGCCTACAAGGCTATTTACCAGGGTGGTCTTACCATTTATTCCACTCAGGATATGGAGATCCAGGAGATCTGCGATAATGCAGTTAATAACTTGGACAACTATCCAACCAAACCAAAATACTCCTTTACCATGTCTTTCCAGATAAAGCACTCAGATGGAACTACTAAGAACTACAGTAACCAGACCATGCTTTCTTATTATAAAAAGAAGACAAAGGATGAGAACTTCACCATTAATTACAATTCCGAAGAAGAATGTTATGAAGCCATTGAACAATACCAGGCCGAACTCTTAGAAGAAGGAGCCACTCTGGTAGAGGGAAGCGAAGCAATCTACATTACTTTGCAGCCACAGGTAGCTCTTACTTTCATGGATCAGTCCACTGGTGAGGTTAAAGCCATTGTGGGTGGTCGCGGCGAGAAGATCGGAAACCGTACCTGGAACAGAGCCACCGACACTACCCGTCAGCCTGGTTCCACCTTTAAGATCATTGCTGCGTATGCTCCAGCACTGGATACCGGTGCACTGACATTAGCTTCCGTACAGGATGATGCACCATTTACAGTAGGTACCAAGAGTTATAAGAACTCTGATAATAAATTCCGAGGTCTTACTACTATTCGTGACGCGATTACAGATTCCATCAATATCGTTGCATTAAAAACGATCCAGCAGATCGGGGTAAGCACCGGATATGAATATGCAGAAAGCTTTGGCTTTACTACTCTGACAGAAACCGATAAGAACCTTGGACTTGCTTTAGGTGGTCTCTCTAATGGTGTAACTAACTTAGAATTGACCGCAGCCTATGCGACCATTGCTAATCAGGGCGAATATATTGAGCCTAGTTTCTACACTAAAGTTTTAGACCATGATGGAAATGTTCTCTTAGATAATTCTAACCAAGAGACTCACACTGTACTGAAAGAGTCTACTGCATGGCTTTTGACAAGTGCTATGAAAGACGTAATGACCCAGGGAACAGGAAAACGTGCTTATTTCGGTTCTTCCATGGCTCAGGCTGGTAAAACTGGTACTACTACCAGCAACAGAGATTCCCTTTTTGCAGGATTTACTCCATATTATACCTGCGTTATCTGGGGCGGCCATGATGATAACTCGCCACAGTCCAGCGGAACAACTACTTATGCCAGAAACATCTGGAAAGAGATCATGAGTACCGTACATCAGGATCTGCCATACAAAGACTTTGAAAAGCCAAGCGGTATTACCTCTGCCCAGGTATGTATGAAATCCGGGCTGCTTCCGGAAACAGGACTCTGCGATGCTGATCCAAGAGGTTCTATGGTGTATACGGAATATTTTTCTAAAGGAACTGTTCCTGATACCTCCTGTGATATGCACATTAAAGTAACCATCTGCTCCGAAAGCGGACTCATCGCTAATGAGTTCTGCCCTGTAGAACAGGTTACGGAAGCTGTATTTATTTTAGGCGGAACCGAAGAAGGAACCACTGAATCCGCTTATGTACTTCCTGCTTCTATGATCAACCAGATATGTACTCTTCATAACGAATCCACTATCGTGATTCCAGAAGAGTCTACAGATCCGAACGGAACCGATATTCCAAGTTCTGAAAATACTGGAACTACCGACGTTCCTGATAACCAACAGCCTTCCGAGGGTAGCACCGGAACCACTGGTGACAACACTGGAACCACTGGCGACACTACCGGAACCGGCGGCAACACCGGAAATACCGGTAACACCGGAAATACCGGCTCAGATACCGAAACCACCAGCAACAACACCGGAACTACTACTGATAATACTTCCGGAGCTGGAAACGGTTCCACTACTCCGTAACAATTAATTATCTAACCCAAAAAGGGCAGCTGCCTGAACGATCTGTATCGTTAGGCAACTGCCCTTTTTCACTTTGAAATTATAAGTATGTTTTTGCTTCTTCTTCTGACAGTGAAAATTTCTCCATTATTTTTTCTAAAATGATATCATCTGTCTGATTCAGCTCTTTTAAAGTCTCTACCAAAGTTGCAATTCCTTGCTCTCTTCCCAGCCGAAGCCCCTTTTCAATGCCTCTCTGTTCAACTCCATCACTTAAATTACACATCTGCTCCACCTCCTCTTCCATTTCTTCTGTCATTGGGATCTGATATTCTTGTTCTAAAATTTCTTTCTTATCTTTAGCCGGCAAGTCTTCCGCTAACAAAACATCCAACATTCTGATCAATTCATTATCATCATCACTCTCTCCAACACTTCCAAGACATATCAAGATAGTAGTCATAAGATCATAATTTTCTACTGCCTCCTTGACATTGCCAATTCTGTTTTTCTCGATAAACGAATATTCCGTAATGCTATTCTTCCGTTCGGTTGGAGGTTTCATACAGATCCATATAGAATATACCTTTTGCAGCTTCTCATAATGAGACTTGGTAAACACCGTTCCATACTGTGCCGAGATCATTCGTCCGCAATAATAGATACCTCTTTTTACGATGGGATAACCTGGATAAAAATCATTCTGTGCTTCCACATTAATGATCATACCAATATGTTCTTTTGTCACCGGCAAAATTGCCCGAAATCGAATATCATAAGTGATCGTGCCTTCTGTCACTGTTACATCCTCTACTCCCGTTCCGCTGATCCTAGGCGAATTTGTTTCATCCGGAAGCACCGGCACTTCTGAGATTTCCGGTATCCCTTCGATATAATTTTCCGCAATCTCTTCTACCGGATAATCCTGATATTCTTTCATCGTATGTTTCATAATCCATGCAAGGATTATTTTCTCTGCAAGCACTTTCTTGCAGGCTGCATCATATTTCGCTTTTTCAGCTATAATATCAATGCTCTTAGATAAGGTTCTGTTTTGTTTCATAAGCTCCTTTCTGTAGCCTAATGAAACTCCTTTGTAAGAATTATACACAAAAAAAGATCAACAAACAACTTCTACTTTATGGGCAAACATGAAAAAAAGCACGACCTTTAGGTCATGCCTTTTTCCGACTTTGATGTATATTGTAACTAAGGGGATTAGATTTCACTAACCTCGTTTAGATTAGTGCAGATTATTCTACATCCTGCAATGCTGCAATTCCTTCTTCACC
>JAGAOC010000079.1 GCA_017623935.1 Agathobacter sp.
TCAAATCTAATCCCATTCTATTTTAAACTGTTTATCCCAGCTTTTCAATATTCTTTTCAAGAACTTTTAGATTTTTTTCACCTAAAAACTCCGTTAAGGTTGAAATTAAGGACTCATTTACCTGAACCGTCAGATTTTTTCCCAATCTTTTGACAGCTTTCGGGTTCGCCACATAGATGACCACCTCATCATTGCCGTCAGAATCCCGAAGCTTCGATAAAAGTTCCTGCTCTTTTTCCAGGTAATCCTCTTTCGTTGGGAATTGAAGCCACAGTTCTTTTCTGGTATCAGAAAATGGTACGATCCTCTCACAGATCATTTTTCCATTTTGTTCATCTTCAAGAGTCACTCTTCCGATCACAAAGATCTTCTCATCCTGCTGTAAAAAATGCTGATAGCGTTCATAATCCTTCGGAAAAACAATGACTTCCACCGCCCCAGCCAGATCTTCTATGGTAAGAAAAGCCATGGCTTTATTATTTCTTGTAAATTTTACAGTCTTATCCGCCAGGATACCACCAATGACCACATGGTCATTATCCAGCACTTTTACCGTTCCGGTCTCTTCTTCCCTCATAAAATCCGAAGAAATGGCAGTAACGTTCTTCTGCATTTTCTCCATATACTCTTCTAATGGATGTCCGCTTAAGTAAATGCCCAGCACTTCTTTCTCAAAGCCAAGCATGACTTCCTTGGAAAATTCCCCTACATCCGGGTATTTTACTGCAAAATCCGCCTTATCCTCTTCGGATACTAGGTCAAAGAGGCTCATCTGACCCGAAAGGGATGTTTTTCTCTCGTGGGCACTTTGATCGATCATGGTGCCATAGACCATGGTCATCTGCTTTCTGGTACCATCTAAACTGTCGCAGGCTCCGGCTTTAATCAAGTTCTCCACCGCCCGCTTATTGATCTCCCCTGAAACAGTACGCTCAATAAAATCTGCCAGAGTCCGGTATGGACCATTATTCTGCCGCTCTTCCACGATCTTATCAATGACATTACGACCTAAGCTCTTAATAGCATAAAGACCATAACGGACATTTGCCCCTTCGGCGGTAAACTCTCCCTGGCCTAGGTTGATATCCGGCGGCAGCACCTTGATCCCTAACTCTTTACAGTGATACAGGTACTCGGACGCCTTGGCAGAGTTATCAATGACCGAGGTCATTAACGCCGCCATAAATTCTACGGGATAGTAATATTTTAACCAGGCAGTCTGCACACTGATGACCGCGTAAGCAGCCGCATGGGATTTGTTAAAAGCATACTTTGCAAAATCCACCATGGAATCGTATATGCTATTGGCTGCCTGCTCGCTGATCCCATTCGCAATACAACCTTTGATACCGGAAGCTTCATCTCCATAGACAAAGTTTTTCCGCTCTGCGTCAATGACGTACTGCTTTTTCTTACTCATGGCACGGCGGATATTATCAGCCTGTCCCATGGTATAGCCCGCTAACTTCTGTACGATCTGCATAACCTGTTCCTGGTATACGATACAACCGTAAGTTGGCTCTAGGATGGACTCTAATTCCGGTGTCACATAGGAAATCTCCTGAGGATTGTTCTTTCCTTTGATATAGTTCGGGATAAAATCCATAGGTCCCGGACGATACAAAGAGATTCCAGCCACGATATCTTCAAAGTTCTGTGGCTTTAATTCCTTCATAAAGTTCTGCATACCAGCAGATTCTAACTGGAATACCCCTTCTGTCTTACCGGTTCCAATAAAATCTAAGACTTTTTTATCATTAAAATCAATATGGTCAATATCCACATCGATTCCTTTAGACGCTTTTATGTTTTTAACTGCATCTTTTAATACGGTAAGGGTACGAAGCCCTAAGAAGTCCATTTTCAGGAGTCCTAATTCCTCTAACTGCACCATGTTGTACTCTGCAGTAGGGCTGCCGTCGCTGGCTCTTCCTAAAGGCACATAATCACTGGCAACTCCCGGATAGATCACCACTCCTGCCGCATGAACTGAGGTATGGTTTGGAAGTCCTTCTAACTTCTTTGCCATGTCGATGAGCTCATGCATCTGGGGATCCCCTTCGTAGAGACTCCGAAATTCCGGATTCATTTTCAAGGCTTTGTCAATGGTAATGTTTAATTCCATTGGCACCATTTTTGCTACCCGATCCATTTCCGCATATGGAAAATCTAATACCTTTCCAACGGCCTTGATCACGCCTCGAGCCGCCATGGTTCCAAAGGTAACGATCTGGGTCACAGAATCCTTGCCGTATTTTTCTGTAACGTATTCAATGGCACGGTAACGCTCCGCGTACTCAAAATCCACGTCAATATCCGGCATGGACACTCGTTCCGGATTTAAGAAACGCTCAAAGAGCAGATTGTATTTTACCGGGTCAATATTGGTAATCCCGGTACAGTAGCATACCCGGCTTCCTGCGGCCGAACCTCGTCCCGGTCCAACCCAGCAGTCATGCTCCCTGCACCAGTTGATATAATCCCACACGATAAGGATATATTCCACGAATCCCATTTTCCGGATGATGTCCAGCTCATAGAGCATACTGTCATAGATCTCACTGCACTGGGCTTCGTTATATTCCGGATTTTTCTTATATTTCTCTTCAAATCCCTTATCGCAGATATGTTTTAAAAAGGTTTCCGCCGTGTCAAAGCCTTCCGGTACTTCGTATTTTGGAATCTTATAATTTCCAAATTCCAGCTCTACATGACAACGATCTGCGATCTTCTGGGTATTTTCTAAGGCCTGTAAGGCATAGCCGAGCAGCCCCTTCATTTCTTCTTCGCTCTTTACATAATACTGACCGCCCTCATAGCGCATACGGTCTGTATCGGTGATCTTTTTTCCCGTCTGGATACAAAGGAGCACATCATGGGCTTCCATATCTTCTGCATAAGTATAATGAATATCGTTAGTACATACTAACTCAATCCCCAGTTCCTCGCTCATGCGAAGGAGCTGCTGGTTCACCAGATTCTGCTCTTTGATACCGTGATTCTGTAATTCTAAGAAAAAATTCTCTTTCCCAAAACAATTCTGATATTTCAAGGCAATATCCTTTGCTTCTTCATACTGACCTCTCACCAGATATCTTGGAATCTCTCCTGCCAGACAGGCAGATAAGGCGATAAGACCCTCATGGTATTTTTCCAGCGTCTCAAAATCTACTCGTGGCCGGTAATAATAGCCTTCTGTAAATCCAATGGAGACTATCTTCATCAGATTGGCATAACCTTGATTATTTTCCGCCAAAAGCACCAGGTGGTAATACCGGTCATCTCCGTGGCTTAATTCTCTGTCAAAACGAGAATTCGGTGCCACATAGATCTCACAGCCGATAATGGGATTAATGCCTGCTGCTTTTGCTTCTTTATAAAATTCCACTACACCATACATAACACCATGATCGGTAATAGCAGCGCTATTCATCCCCAGTTCCTTAACCCGGGCAACATAGTTCTTGATCTTATTAGAACCATCCAACAGACTGTATTCCGTATGGGTGTGCAAATGAACAAATGCCATGAAGATCCTTCCTCCTTTATGTGTATTTTAATTGCAGATCTGCGTCCCAGCAAAACAACTCAGCTCTAATATATGATCTGCAGTCCCAGCAATGCGGCGATTCCCACCAAAAGCAGCAAATGCACCGGATAAAAGCCATAGAACAGGTATTTTACCTGTTTTCCACGGGTTCCGTTATAGAAGTACAACGGGATCAGCATAAGCAGTGCCAGATATTCGCTGGCGCTAGACATAATGCCAAGAACCATTACTCCCAGAGCAAAACCGATCATAGGACTCTGATACAAAAGATACATAGCTGCGATGGCTACTACTCCGGCTGCCGCATAATCCGTACTAAACCAATAGGACGCTGCGTACATTCCTGTCAAAAGGATAATGATAAGCGCCAGAACTTTAAACAGGGACAGGATCGTCCACTCCGCTCCTGTAAACTTCTCTAAAGAGAACCTTTTTCTCACAAAATCTAACCCCGCAATGACTAAAAGCCCGATCCACAGGGTAAAAAATACGTTATTATATCCAAATTCCAACACACTGGAATTAAATGCCAGATCAAAAGGGATCTCCGAGATCAAGGCAAATAAGAACAGCCGCAGGATATATTTTTTCAGATCCTTCGTATGATGGAATCCTTCCACTAAAAGAAAACAGTAGATTGGAAATGCCATTCGTCCAATATTCCGCATCCCATCATAGATTCCTAACCAGAATTCAAAATTTTCTCCAGTTACAAATCCAGCAGTTCCCACCTGGCTTAATGCCTTGTACAACACTATGGCCGCAGTATGGTCAATAAACATGGTCACCAGAGCGATCATTTTCAAGGTATAGCCTGAGACTTCTCTTTTTGTAGGATTTATTGCATTTTCCATGGGTCTTTCCTTTCTTTGCTCTCTCTATAAGGTGACTATTCTAGGGAACTTCCTAGTAAGTGAAAAGAAAAGGCTGAGGTCATCTTAAAGCCTCAGCCTTTTTCCATCTGCGGAAAAAATCTGCTAGTGACATCCGAATCCTAAAACCCGGACATATTTACCCGCACTTTCTCAAGATGCCAGATATCATCTACGTACTCCTGAATGGTACGGTCAGAGGAGAATTTACCAACATGTGCAACATTTAAGATAGCACTCTTAGCCCAGTTCTCAGTATCTTTATAGTATTCTTCTACTTTCTTCTGTGCATTCGCATATGAACGGAAGTCTGCAAGAATGAAGTAGCGGTCTGCAACCTGTCCCTGCTGTGGATTTAAGAGAGAATTGTATAATTCTCTGAACAGTTCTCTATCACCGGTAGAGTAGGTTCCGTCGATCATCTGATTTAATACCTTACGAATATCTTCATCAGAGTTGTAGATGTTCATTGGATAATAATCTTTATGCTGTTCGTGAGCAATTACTTCATCTGCGCTCATACCGAAAATAAAGATGTTATCTGCTCCAACTTCTTCATACATCTCAACGTTTGCACCATCCATAGTACCAATAGTAAGGGCACCATTTAACATGAATTTCATGTTACCGGTTCCGGATGCTTCTTTACTTGCAGTAGAAATCTGCTCGCTGACATCCGCTGCTGCAAAAATCCACTCTGCAACAGATACGCGGTAATCTTCGATAAATACCACTTTAATCTTACCGTTGATAGAAGCATCGTTATTGATTACTTCTGCAACACTGTTGATAAGCTTAATAGTCTTCTTAGCAGTGCTGTAGCCTGCTGCAGCCTTTGCTCCAAAGATGAATGTTCTTGGATAGAAATCCATGTTCGGATTGGCTTTCAGCTGGTTGTACAGATACATAATGTGCATGATATTCATGAGCTGTCTCTTGTACTCATGGAGACGTTTTACCTGTACATCGAAAATAGAGTTTGGATCTACATCGATTCCATTATGCTCTTTGATGTATTTTGCCAGACGAACCTTGTTCTCGTATTTGATCTTCATGAACTCTTTCTGGGTCTTTGGATCGTTTGCTATAGAAACAAGCTTTTCTGTCTTGGAAAGATCTGTGATCCAGTCTTTTCCACATTTCTCGGTTACCCAGTCAGCTAACAGTGGATTTCCATGAGCTAAAAATCTTCTCTGGGTAATACCATTTGTCTTATTATTGAATTTCTCCGGGAACATTTCGTAGAAATCACGAAGTTCCTGATTCTTTAAGATTTCAGTATGAAGTCTTGCCACACCGTTTACAGAGTAACCTGCAGCGATTGCAAGGTGAGCCATCTTAACCTGACCTTCATACAGAATTGCCATTTTACGAACTTTTTCTTCGTTTCCTGGATAACGGTTACGGATTTCCATAACAAATCTGCGATCAATTTCTTCAATAATCTGGTATACACGTGGAAGAAGTCTCTGGAAGATTTCAACTGGCCATTTTTCTAAAGCTTCTGCCATGATTGTGTGGTTTGTGTAAGCCACACAGTGAGTAGTAATATCCCATGCATCATCCCAGGAAAGGTTTTCTTCATCCATAAGGATACGCATTAACTCTGCAACTGTAACTGTTGGATGAGTATCGTTCATCTGGAAAACGACTTTCTTTGGTAAATCATGTAAATCATTGTGACTCTTCTTAAAACGCTCTAATGCTCTCTGGATACTTGCAGATACAAAGAAATACTGCTGTTTCAGACGAAGCTCTTTTCCTTTTACATGGTTGTCGTTTGGATATAATACTTCTACCAGGTTGCGGGCAAGATTTTCCTGCTCAACAGCCTGTGCATAATCTCCCTTATCAAAAGAATCAAGAGAAAATACTTCCTTTGGCTGTGCATCCCAGATCATCAGGGAATCTACAACGTGGTTATTGTATCCTACGATAGGCATATCATATGGAACTGCCAGAACAGACTGATAGTTCTCATGAACGAATCTCATATTACCGTTTTCATCATAATCTGGACGAACATTTCCACCAAATTTGATCTCATAGCAATATTCTGGTCTCTGAAGTTCAAATGGATAACCATATTTTAACCAGTTATCTGGCATTTCGATCTGAAAACCGTCTGCGATCTTCTGTTTGAACATACCATAGCGGTAACGGATACCACATCCGTATGCTGCATAACCTAATGTTGCAAGGGAGTCCATAAAACAAGCTGCAAGACGTCCTAAACCACCATTTCCAAGAGCTGGATCTGGCTCCTGATCCTCGATCACACTCAGATCAAGACCGATCTCATCTAATGCTTCTTTTACTTCCTTGTATGCGCACAGATTGATCAGGTTGTTACCTAATGCACGACCCATTAAGAATTCCATGGACATATAGTACACGGTCTTTGGATCCTGTTTGTCAAATGCCTGCTGGGTTGCCAGCCATTCATCCATTACTACATCTTTTACAGAAAAAGACACAGCCTGGAAAAGCTCCTGCTGGCTTGCTTCTTCTAAGGTCTTACGATACAGGGTCTTAAGATTGTCTGTAACGCTTTTGATAAATACTTTCTTACTGAATACCTTGTCTCTCATTACATTCCTCTTTCTGCATTCTATTATTGTTTTTCAACGGCCAGTTTTACCTGCTCGCCATTGATATTCCAATCCTTTTCATAACCCCTTAACTGTCCCCCGACAATTTCTTCTGCAAGTACTTCGGATTTGATCTCTTCTCCGTACTTGTTGAAGATCTCTGTAACTTTCTCATCTGCGGTATAGGATACTGCAATATGATCCATTACTTCAAAACCAGCTTCCTTACGCATGGTCTGGATCTTACTGATCAATTCTCTTACGAAACCTTCTTCGATCAGTTCTGGTGTAAGCTTTGTATCTAATACAACTGTTACTGTATTATCCCCCTCAGTTACAAAGCCTTCCATCTGAGTCATTGTAATAAGCAGATCTTCTTCCTGTAATACAACTTCCTCACTGACACTATCCAGTTTCAGAACACCAGTACTCTTAAGCTCTGCCATAGCTTTGTTTCCGTCTAACTCTGCAAGAGCTGTCTGGATCTGTTTCAGATACTTACCGTATTTTGGTCCTACGGTACGAAGCTGTGGTTTGAACTGATAGCTGGTGTAAGCAGATACATCTTCTGTAAAGGCTACGTTCTTTACATTTAACTCATCTGCAATGATATCTACATAGAACTGGCCAAGTACTTCCGGAGCCTTTACGAACATCTGTCCAATTGGCTGACGGTTCTTGATATTTGCGCCATTTCTACAAGCACGACCCATAACAACGATCTTTAATACTTCGTCCATTGCTTTTTCCAGGTCTTTATCAATCATGGATTCCTCAACTGCTGGGAAATCACATAAATGAACACTTTCCGGTGCATTTGCATCCAATGAGCATACTAAGTTGCGGTAAATGTCTTCACACATAAATGGGATCATTGGTGCTGCTGCCTTGGAAATGGTAACTAATGCGGTATACAGGGTCATGTAAGCGTTGATCTTATCCTGCTCCATGCCTTTTGCCCAGAAACGTTCACGTGAACGTCTTACATACCAGTTACTCATCTCATCTACGAACTCTTCTAATGCTCTTGCAGCTTCTGGGATCCGGTAATTGCCGAGATTCTCGTCTACTGCTTTTACAGCAGAGTTCAATTTGGATAAGAGCCACTTATCCATTACAGATAATTTATCATATTCTAACGCATATTTGGTTGCGTCGAATTCATCAATATTTGCATAAAGTACGAAGAATGCATAAGTATTCCACAGAGTACCCATGAACTTACGCTGTCCTTCCTGTACTGCTTTTCCATGGAAACGGTTAGGAAGCCATGGTGCACTGTTGATATAGAAATACCAACGGATAGCATCTGCGCCGTAAGTCTCTAATGCATCGAATGGATCTACTGCATTTCCTTTGGACTTACTCATCTTCTGTCCATTTTCATCCTGAACATGACCTAATACGATTACGTTCTCATAAGGTGCCTTATTGAAAAGTAAGGTAGATTCTGCCATAAGGGAGTAGAACCATCCACGGGTCTGGTCTACTGCTTCGGAGATGAATTTTGCTGGGAACTGCTGTTCAAACAGATCCTTATTCTCAAATGGATAATGATGCTGTGCAAATGGCATTGCTCCTGAGTCAAACCAGCAGTCAATAACTTCTGGTACACGCTTCATGGTGCCACCACAGTTACATTTGAAGGTTACTTCATCAATATATGGTCTGTGAAGTTCTACTTTTGCAGATTCTGGATTGCCAGTACGTTCTGCTAACTGAGCACGGCTTCCGATGGATTCCTGCGCACCACAGTCTTCACATTCCCAGATATTTAAAGGAGTTCCCCAGTAACGGTTACGAGAAATTCCCCAATCCTGGATATTTTCCAACCAGTTTCCAAAACGGCCTTCACCGATAGACTTTGGAATCCAGTTTACTGTCTTGTTGTTAGCTACCAGATCATCCTTAACAGCGGTCATCTTAATGAACCAGGATTCTCTTGCGTAGTAGATCAGAGGAGTGTCACATCTCCAGCAGTGTGGATATTCATGCTCGAATTTTGGAGCATCGAAGAGCTGTCCTCTTGCATCTAAGTCTTTTAATACTTCTGGGTCAGCTTTCTTAACGAAGATTCCAGCAAATGGAGTCTCTTTTGTCAGCTCACCTTTTTCATTTACGAACTGTACGAATGGCAGATCGTAATTGCGTCCTACGTTAGCATCGTCTTCACCGAAAGCAGGCGCAATATGAACGATACCAGTACCGTCTGTCATAGTTACATAGCTATCGCAGGTTACGAAGAAACCTTTCTTGCGCTGTTTATCTGCAACGGCTTTTGCACACTCAAATAATGGTTCATATTCTTTGCGCTCTAAATCTTTTCCTTTGAAGGTCTCTAATACTTCGTATGCCTTCTCGCCTTCTTCTGCCAGCTTGCCTAATACTTTATCTAACAGTGCTTCTGCCATGTAGTAGGTATATCCGTCAGCTGCTTTTACTTTGCAGTAAGTATCCTCTGGATTCACACAGAGAGCCACGTTAGATGGCAGTGTCCAAGGTGTTGTGGTCCATGCTAAGAAATATGCGTCTTCGTCTGCTACTTTGAAACGAACGATAGCAGAACGCTCTTTTACAGTCTTATATCCCTGAGCTACTTCCTGAGAAGACAGTGGAGTTCCACATCTAGGACAGTATGGCACGATCTTAAAGCCTTTATACAGTAACTTCTTATCCCAGATTTCTTTTAAAGCCCACCATTCGGACTCGATGAAATTATCATCATAAGTTACATATGGGTCATCCATATCTGCCCAGAAACCTACAGTTCCTGAGAAATCTTCCCACATTCCTTTGTATTTCCAAACGGATTCTTTACATTTGCAGATGAATGGCTCCATACCATATTCTTCAATCTGCTCTTTTCCGTTTAAGCCTAATAACTTCTCTACTTCCAACTCTACTGGAAGACCGTGGGTATCCCATCCTGCCTTACGAGGTACATATTTGCCCTTCATGGTCTGGTATCTTGGGATCATATCCTTGATAACACGGGTCAAAACGTGTCCGATATGTGGTTTTCCGTTGGCGGTTGGCGGTCCATCGTAAAAAGTATAGGTCTCTCCCTCTTTACGATTCTCCATAGATTTGCGGAAGATATCATTTTCACGCCAAAACTTCTCAACGGCTTTTTCTCTGTCAACGAAGTTCATATTCGTATCTACTTTGTTGTACATAATTTCCTCCTGAATGAATAATGTTGCGGAACTTAGATTGTGCTTGCACAATCTACGCGCGCGAGCGGTATTGCGAAGCAATAAACTTCTTCTCCGCGACACATATTCCACTTAGCGAAGTTCTTTCGAGCTTAGTGGAATAGCGTACAGAGTAGCTGCGCATAATTGACACGAAGTGTCTTTTGTTTTCTAGGGAATTCCAAAGGAATTTCCTAGAAAATCAAAAACGCCCGTCATCCTGTAATAGGACGCGGGCGCACGTTATACCACCTATTTACAATGTACTTTGGATCTCTCCAGCATACCTGTTCCCTGTAACGTAGAGAATACGTCTTTCCTACTAACCATTCTTCTTCCCAGCTTTCGGTCCGCAACTCAGAAGTGATATTCGTACCGGGATTCCGGCAGCTTACGCTTACTTTCTTACTTGTACCGGTTCCCATCACTCCCGGCTCTCTGAAACGTTCTTAAAGCAACTACTGTCTTCGTCATAGTCTTTCATTTTCAAATTAATACCTAGTATAAAACTCTGGGGTTTTATTGTCAAGGGCTGATTCGCCGAAAAAAGGCGCAATTCCCGATGATTCCCCGCAAATAAAAAGAGGATTGCGCTTCGCGCAATCCCTTAAGATTCTTATACTCCCTGTACGTCGGAATCGTAATCATAGTAATAGTTATTGAAATAATCACCGTACATATCACTATACATATCATCATAGATGTCATTGTACAGATCTTCATAACTATCATAATCATTGTAATCGTAATCTGAATAATCTTCACTTACATAAATTGCCCATACCCAGAAAACAACTCCCAGAATGATACCAAGTGCAGATGTGATGATACCACCGATCGCAAGACCTTTCTTCTGACAGGTTGCAATCTGTACGATACCTAAGATGATTCCAATGATACCGGTAATAAAGTTCATTCCGCAGGCACAGAATAAAAGAATAGATGCAATACCGAGAATTAAAGAAGCAACTCCGCATCCGATTCCGTCTTTCTTCTGGTTCTGAGAATTCTGGTAGCCATAGCTTCCATATGGATTGTAAGCCTGCTGGCCGTATCCATATCCTGCATTATTCTGCTGACCATAAGTATATCCGCCATTGTTCTGAGCGGTCTGCTGACCATATCCATATCCGCCGTTGTTCTGAGCAGTCTGCTGACCGTAACCGTATCCTGTGTTGTTCTGAGCATTCTGCTGGCCATAGCCGTATCCTGTGTTGTTCTGAGCAGTCTGCTGACCATATCCATATCCGGTATTAGCCTGTGCAGCGTTATCTGTGGTCTCTTTGTTCAGAGATACACCACCTGTGGTACTCTCTATCTCGGTCTTATTCAGTGAAACGCCTGCTGCGCTGTTTGTCTCCTGCTGACCATAAGAATAGGTCTGTGCTGGATCACTGTAATCAGCTCTTGGTGCGCTTGTTCCTACTGATTCAGACTGTGTATTATTGAAAACAGAATTATCTGTTCCCTGGTTATCCCTTGTGAATTCGTCACTCATATATATCTCCCTTCAACCGTCTCTACAGTTTTCTTTTGATAATATCATATATATGCAACAACTGTCAAAACCTCCCACACATTTTTGTAACAAAGTTCCTAACCAGCTGGAAAAAATCCCCTTAGATTGTAGAACTTGTAAAACTTATAAAAAATGTTACAATACAGATAATATGAAAAGGGGAGGGATTTTATGAGCACTTTGAATTTGACCCTGTTGACAGATCTGTATGAACTTACCATGATGCAGGGATATTTTAAAAATCAAAAGCAGGACATTGCTGTATTTGATGCCTTTTATCGGAGTAATCCCTGCAAAGGAGGTTATGCCATTTCTGCGGGGCTAGAACAAGTCATTGACTATATTGAAAATCTGCATTTTTCCCAGGAGGATATTTCTTATTTAAGAAGCCTGGGGATCTTCGAGGAAGATTTTCTGGAATATCTGTCTGATTTTCATTTTTCCGGAGATATTTACGCAATCCCAGAAGGCAGCGTTATGTTTCCACAGGAACCCATGTTAAAGGTGATCGCTCCTGTTATGGAAGCTCAATTGATCGAGACCGCTGTCCTTAATATCATAAATCACCAAAGCCTGATCGCCACAAAAGCTGCCCGGGTCTGCCATGCTGCCCAAGGCGATGGCGTAATGGAATTTGGTCTGCGCCGAGCTCAAGGGCCGGATTCCGGCACCTACGGAGCAAGAGCCGCAGTGATCGGTGGCTGCAAAGGAACCTCTAATGTGTTGGCAGGACAACTTTTCCAAGTGCCAGTATTAGGAACTCATGCCCATAGCTGGATCATGAGCTTTCCGGATGAATACACCGCTTTTAAACATTATGCAGATCTGTATCCTCATGCCTGTATCCTGCTGGTGGATACCTACGACACCTTAAAATCCGGTATTCCTAATGCCATCCGTGTCTTCCAGGAAATGAAGGACGCAGGGATCCATTCCAGCTACTATGGAGTCCGCTTAGACAGTGGTGACCTGGCATACCTTTCCAAGAAAGTACGGAAAATGTTAGATGATGCCGGCTTCCCGGACGCTGTGATCGCAGCTTCCAATGATCTAGATGAATATTTGATCGAGTCTTTGAAAGCTCAGGGTTCCACCATCACCTCCTGGGGTGTGGGAACGAATTTGATCACCGCCAAGGACAACCCTTCTTTTGGGGGAGTCTATAAATTAACTGCAATTCAGGACGACAATGGGGAATTTATTCCGAAGATCAAGCTTTCTGAAAATATCGAGAAAGTAACCAATCCAGGAAATAAGACGTTCTATCGAATCTACGACAAAGAGACTGGTAAGATCCGTGCAGATCTGATCTGCCTGGCTGATGAGACCTTTGACGAGTCTATAGACTTAAAGCTTTTTGATCCAAATGCCCCTTGGAAAAAGACCACCCTGGCTGGTGGCTCTTATACCATGCAGGAAATGCTGATCCCTGTTATCAAAAACGGGAAGACTATCTACCACTCTCCTTCTGTTATGGAGATCCGGGAACACTGTACCCGGGAAAAAGATACTTTATGGGAAGAGACCAAACGTTTTGCCAATCCACAGGAGATCTACGTGGATCTGTCCCAGAAACTCTATGACCTAAAGACCAGCCTGCTGAACGAAATGCATAACTAGGAACTGGTAATCAAAAACCGCTCCATGAAAGAGATCCTCTTCCACGGAGCGGTTTTTTGCATTTCTTAATTACAATCTGAAATTATAATTTTTTCGTTTCTTTTTTTGTAGCTTTTGCTTCACCTTTCTTGATGAGGCGGTTCTTTCCTATATATAATTTCATGATGTACCATAACTCGGTAGCAATGAAAATAGAGGAATAAGATCCAGCTACAAGACCAACCATAAGTGGTAAGGAGAATTCACGGATGGATGCAACTCCAAGGATGAACAACAACAGTACCATGATAAAGGTTGTGATAGAAGTATTGATACTTCTTGATAAAGTCTGGGTCAGAGAACGGTTTGCAATCTCTGCCAGCTCTTCTTTGGTGTGTTTTGCGTTTCCATGCATATTCTCACGGATACGGTCAAAGATAACGATAGTATCGTTAATGGAGTAACCTACGATAGTAAGGATACAAGCGATAAAGTTACTTCCCACAGAGATACGAAGTAAAGCATAAGCTGTAAGTACGATCAATACGTCATGCACTAAGGCCGCAATAGCACTGGATGCAAAACGGATATCTTTAAATCTAAACCAGATGTAAAGAAGCATGAAGATGCAGGCAACGATAACAGCTACCACTGCATTGCTTCTCATTTCTCCGGAAATAGTAGATCCGATATTTGTTGTATTAATAGAAGAAGCTTCTACTCCAAATTTCTCAGTCAATACAGTTTCTAATTCTGTACGTTCCTCTAAGGAAAGATTTCTTGTCTTAAATACGATCTGGTTCGTTCCATCAACAGTAGTTGCCTGGATTGCAGAATCACCTGTTACTTCTGAGATTTCAGGAACGATCTGTGTTTCGATCTCATCAATAGTGTATGCCTTATCAAATTCAGCAGTAGTAGATGTACCACCAACGAATTCCAAACTAAAGTTAAATGCACCTTTTCCAGAAGCACTATATCCGATCATACCAACAACACCAGCTGCAATGATAGCCAGTGAGATCACAAAGTAGATCACTTTGTGTTTCATAAAGTCGATCGGTTTTCTTTCTTTTGCCTTGCCATAGAACTTCTGATCTTTCAGACCTAATGCATAAAGAGATTTCAGCAGGAATCTTGTTACGATCAATGCAGTAAACATAGATACTACGATAGAGATCATTAATGTATAAGCAAAACCTTTTACAGTACCGGAACCAAGCACCATCAATACAATAGTTGCGATAAAGGTGGTTACGTTACCATCTAAGATTGCAGATAAAGCTTTCTTATATCCTTCATTGATAGCCACGGAAACACTCTTTCCAGCAGCGATCTCCTCACGGATACGAGCAAATGTAATAACATTCGCGTCAACTGCCATACCAATACCCAGGATAACACCGGCGATACCTGGCAGTGTAAGGGTCACCTCAAAGAGGTAGATAAATGCAACCACGATAGTTGAATAGATAGCTAATGCAACAGACGCAGCTACACCTGGAACGCCATACCAGATGATCATAAAGATCATAACCAGTACAAGACCGATCAGGGCTGCTTTTAAGCTGGTGATCACTGCCTGATTTCCAAGCTGTGCTCCAACTACGCTGGACTCTAACTCTTCCAGTTCCAGATTAATGGCACCAACACGGATGAAGGTTGCCAGCTCCTCTGCTTCTTCAAAACTTGCCATTCCGTTAATGACACAGTTTCCATCGGAAATCTTCTCATCAACACTTGGAACGCTGATAAAATGATCATCATAGTAGATACCGATGGTCTCTCCAGCTGCTTCAGCGGCTTCTGTTGCCTCTGCAAATACTGCTGCCGCTTCATCGGTAAGCTGAAGCTGTACCACTGGCTCATTGGTATTCAAAGTAGAATTTCCCTGATAGCTTGCTTCTGCTACTTTTACATCATTACCAGTTAAGATCACATCACCGCTGGCGATCAGTTCATCAATGGTGTAGTTTAATACTACTGATCCGGTTGTGTAATCTGTGGTATAGTTTGCTTCCCCTGCATCGTTAGTCTCTACGATGAAGTATAAAGATCCAGGACTTCCTAAGTCTTCTAAGACTTCGTTGGCGTCATAGACACCAGGGATCTCAACAGTGATACGGTCATCACCTACTGGGTATACAGAATACTCTGTGGTGTAGCTTTCAGCTCGCTCTTCCAGCTTTGCGACAGTATCGTTTACATCTTCCTGACTTGGGTTCTCGTCCACGATCTTATAGGTAATGGACACACCACCTGAAAGATCCAGTCCAAGCTTGATTCCATTGCTGGTAGACTCTTCTCCACTCTGAGAAGATTTCAGACCAGCTCCTGTTGCCGTAATGATCGTAGTTGCATAATATCCCAGTCCAGCTAAGCAGGCGAGGATCAGCACAAGGATCAAGGCACCTTTGCTTTTCTTCATTGTTTTTACATTCCTATCTTTTAATCTTCTGCTTCCGCAGCTTTTATCATGATTGCACACTCTACACGTTTTCTCTGGAGTTCGCAGCCTAAGTCATACGCATCGGTGATGCTTCCATGGAAGTTATAAGAGTTAGCTGCACAACCGCCACTGCAGTAGAATCTTGCAAAACAGTTACGACATTTTTCTTTTGCATATACGTTACAACACTTAAACTCATCACGAAGTTCTGTGTTGGTGACTCCATCCCAGACATTCCCCATTAAGAAGTTGTCCATTCCTACGAACTGATGGCATGGATATAAGTCTCCCCAAGGTGTTACTGCCAGATATTCGGTTCCTGAACCACAACCGGAAAGTCTCTTGTATACACATGGTCCGCCTTCCAGATCGATCATAAAGTGGAAGAAATTGAAATCCTTTCCTTCTTTCTTACGGCGTACCATTTCTGCTGCCAATTTATCATATTCTTCAAACAGAACCGGCAGATCCTCTTCTCTTAAGGCATATTCATCTGTATCCTGTGCTACTACAGGTTCCACAGAGATCTGTTTAAAGCCCAGATCCGCCAGATGAAGGACATCCTTAGAAAAATCTGTATTAAAATGAGTAAAGGTTCCTCTCACATAATAACGTTCCTGATTCCGGCTCTCTGCCAGTTTCTGGAATTTTGGAACGATAAGATCATAGCTTCCTGCTCCCTTACGGAAAGGACGCATTCTGTCATGAACTTCTTTTCTTCCATCGATACTTAAGACCACGTTATCCATTTCTTTGTTGGCAAATTCCATTACATCATCATCTAACAGAACTCCGTTGGTGGTCAAAGTAAAACGGAAATGCTTATCATGGAGCTTCTCCTGCTCTCTTCCGTAGGCTACTAACTGTTTTACCACGTCAAAGTTAAGGAGTGGCTCTCCACCGAAGAAATCCACTTCCAGATTCCGGCGGCTTCCAGAATTCGCGATCAGAAAATCCAGTGCCTGTTTTCCTGTCTCATAAGACATAAGGGCACGTCTTCCATGATATTCTCCCTCTTCCGCAAAACAATATTTGCAGGCCAGGTTGCAGTCATGGGCGATATGAAGACAAAGGGCTTTTACCACCGTCTGTCTCTTCTTAAAATCTACGATATGGGTCTCATAAATATCTTCTGTAAAAAGGTCTCCCTCGTCTTTTAAGGTCTGTACCTCGTCAAATGCTTCTTTTACTTCCTCTTCCGGGAACTTGTCCTTCAAAGCATTGACAATCTCTTCTTTGGAATGATCTTCAAACATTCCGATCACTTCATAAGTCATGTCATCCACAACATGGATGGCACCGCTATTTACATCTAGGACAATATTATAGCCGTTGTTCTTATACTGATGAACCACTACAATATTCCTCTCTTTCTATTCATAATTCTTGTAAAAATTCTTTTGTGCGCTCTAAAACAGCCGCCGAATCCTCTTCCGCCAGCTGCTTTTTACCACGCAAAACAAAGAGCCGCTTGCGGCTGATCTCGTCGCGCACGCGGCTCACTTTCCATCCTATTACAATTGATTATTTGCTCTGCTCGCAGGTCTGATTTCCTACTGTACAAGAAGTCTTACAAGCAGACTGGCAGGATGTCTGGCACTCACCGCATCCACCTTTTTTGATTGTGTTCTGTAATTTCTTTGTATTTAAGGTCTTTACGTGTTTCATAATGTTCTCTCCTTTTTATTCCGTTTTCCCTATGTATGGGTACTCTATCTTGGATATTATATCATACTGTTTTCAATATGCAAAGTATTTTTTTAACTAATCATGCCACCTATGGCTCCGGAGCCAACGCAGATGACAAGCACCGTCAAAAGCCCCACCGTATCCGTTATAGCAAATCCATTCATTGCCAAGGACACGATCAAAAGAACCAGAAAATATCCTGTTCCTGCTGCCATTCCCCACAAAAAACGTTTGCTCTTCTTTATTTTTCCTGTTATAAAGCCCCCGATCAGGCACACCAGAAGATAGATCACTAAGATCCCGATCTCCACGATCTTTCCGGACAGATCTCCATAATATGTAATGGCAGATATGATAAAAAGCAACACTCCTGACAAAAGATACATTCCGATCACCATTATCAACAGTGACAGCAGATTTCCCACCAGACATTTTTTCTCCGTATTCTGTACGAATTTTCCATCTTTTCTTTCCATAAAAAATCCCTCCACACCATACTTTATGTGTGAAGGGACTTGTTTATTCCATGATTTTCTTTACCGTTCCCTGA